>JAPOYR010000004.1:0-300000 GCA_026706485.1 Chloroflexota bacterium
CTCGAACCGCTCGCGGCTTGACACCTTAGGCACCTGGGGTGTCTTGTGGGCGCCCGCTGCCTTCCTGCCCACTGGCGATCGGCTTCTCTTCTTGGTGCGGGAGAAGCCTTGGGCGCGCCCAATGTCATTTCGAGCGAAGTGAGAAATCTAAGGTCGTAGTGCGTTCTCCCCGCCCCTTAGATTCCTCGCCTACGGCTCGGAATGACAGGAGGGGGGCGGCTCGGTATGGGGGAAGGGGCGGCTTGGATGGACGCTGGCGGTCGGCGTTCGATCCGCCGCCCATCATTCTCACGGCCCGAACAGCGGCAGGCCCGGAATTCCGATCTTGACCCGGTAGAGCGCCCCTTCGCGGCAGGTGATGAACAGCTCGTCGTTGTCGGGTCCGCCGAAGCAGCAGTTGGCCGGCTTCTCATGGCCCACGGGAATGTCGAGGTCGATCTCGCCCTCGGGCGTCACCCGCCGCACGCGGTAGGCGCCGTAGACCGCGACGTAGAGATTCCCCTCGACGTCCAGGCACATGCCATCCGGCGCCCACCAGTTGTCCTGGCCCTCGCGCAGATCCGCCAGCACGCCGCGATTGGCCAGCGTGCCGTCCGCGCGAATGTCATACGTCAGCGCCTCGCCAGTGTGCGAATCGGCGACATAGAGCACCGAGCCGTCCGCGTTGACGTTCACGCCGTTGGGCCAGGCCACGTCGGCCGCCAGCTGCACGTCCCCGCCCGGTCCCAGCCGGTAGACGCGGCCGGGCGGCGGGTCCTGGGCATAGTGGCCCTTGGGCGCGGTGAAATAGAGCGCGCCTGTGGGATGGAAGGTCAGATCGTTGGGCCCGCCGAGCGGCCCGCCCTCGAACTCGTCGACCACCGTGAACACCTCCCGCGACGGCGTGACGCGGGCAATGCGGCAGCCGAAGAGGTCGGTGACATAGCAATCGCCGTTCCAATGCACGGCCGTCCCATTGGGCGCCGCCAGCCGCACGAACGGCTCGCAGCCGCCATGGCGCGACACCCGCCACAGCGTGTGCTCGCGGCTGTCCGCCACGTAGAGACGCCCCTCGGCGTCCATGGACGGCCCTTCGGCCGACAGCAGTCGGTCGACCCATAGCTCCGCCGGCCCCTGAAATTCCGCCGCCATCAGCCTCGCCCCCGTGCGCCGCGCCCCGTCCGCGAGCATGCCCCGACGCGAGCGGGGCGGCAACCGGCCTGCTCCCTCTCCTAGCAGTCTTGCCCCGTCCCCTTAGCAGGGGGGAGGGTTGGGGGTGGGGGCCTCCGGGGGATCCAAGGCCGCGGCGGGGTCTGACCCTCTCCGGTCTCGGCATCCGTGCCGAGACCTGCCTCTTCCTTGAAGGGAGAGGCCAAGACTGCGGCCCGCGACCAGACCCGGTCGATCAGGCGGTGGACTGGATCAGCGCGCGGAGGTAGCCCAGGCACCAGGCGCGGGAGAGGTCGTTGTCGGGCGTGTCGCCGAGAACGCCGGGGTAGTGGTCGGGCATCACGTAGCCGTCGAAGCCGGCCTGGTGCAGCAGGCGCATGTGCGCGGCGGCGTCGAAATCACCCTCGTCGGGGAAGACCTCGTGAAAACGCGGCACGGTGCCGCGGACGTTGCGGAAGTGGATGGCGAAGAGCTTGCCCTGGGCGCCGAAGCGACGCAGCGCGCCGGTCATGTCGCCGCCGGACTCCTGCAGGGTGCCCAGGCAGAAGAGCAGGCCGACGCCCGGATCGGCGTAGCGGTCGAGCAGGACCCCGAGCCCCTCAGGCGTCGCGAACGGCTGGGCGACGCCGCGGTAGACCGGCAGCGGAGGATCGTTGGGGTGGAAGCCGAGCCGCACGCCGGCGGCGCGGGCCACGGGCAGGACGACGTCCATGAACCGGTCGAGGCGCCGCCAGACTTCATCCTCCGGCACGCGAGGACCGTCGGCGCCGGGACCGCCCCAGGTGACGAGGTCGCCGGCGTCGAGGCGGGCGGCGTCGAAGGTGCGCAGCACGGCGCCGGCGCGGCCCAGCGGCTCGTCGCGATAGCCGCGCCAATCGTGCTGCCCCTCGTCGGCATGGGCGATGGCGAAGCCGCAGGTAAGCAGGTCGATGCCGTGATCGCCCAGCAGGCGGACGGTTTCGCAGAGGGCGTCGAGCTCGGCGGGGGCTCGCTCCGAGTCCCCGTGCAGGACGCCCTGGATTAGGGGACGGCTGAGTTCCATGCCGCCCAGCGCCAGGTCGAACTCGGCGAAGCGGTCCAGCAGCGCCCGAAACCCGTCCCGATCCACGCGGCCGCCGGTGGCCTCCGCCCCGGGAAAGCGGATCCAGCGCAGCGTGCCGCCCTCGACGCCCAGCTGCCGCACGAGCTGCAGGTGCTCGCGGGAGGTCGAGGCGTAGCGCAGGCCGAGCTTGATCATGTGGTCCTTGCCTGCTCGGGCCTGTGCCCCTCGGTCGGCTCCCCGCGCAGCGTCGCGAGGGCTTTCTGGTAGGCGCGTTGGGACATGAAGTGGCGCAGGCGGGCGGGCACGGTGCGGTCCAGGTTGGCGGTGAGGCGGTCGACCTCGGCTAGGGCGGCGGCGACCTCGGGTCCGCGGCCCTGGTCGATGGCGTTAAGCAGGTGCTCGAGGGCGGTCTCCAGGTCCGCCGCGCCGGGCCAGTTGGTTGTGCTCACTCGTACTTCTTTCCCTTCGACATCCCCGTCTCGTGTGTCGTCCGGCCCTTGGATGACTCAAGGCCCCGTAGGGGCGGTTCGCGAACCGCCCCTACCAAAGCACCCGCCGCCAAGTGTCCGTTAGCCCGCGAGCGCGGCGTCGAGGGTGATTTCGATGTTGTCGCGCAGCGCGTTGGAGATCGGACAGCCCGCCTCGCCCTGGGCGGCCAGGTCGGCGAAGCCGTCGGCGTCGAGGCCGTCCACTGTGCCGCGCACGGTGAGCGCGCTCGAGGCCACCATCATGCCGCCGCCCGGCTTGGGGGCGAACGTCACCACCGCCGATACCTCGAGCCGCGTGGGCGGGTGCCCGGCCTCGGTGAGCGTGTGCGAGAGCGCCATGGCGTAGCAGCTGGCGTGCGCCGCGGCGATCAGCTCCTCGGGGCTGGTTTTGCCTTCGGGCTCCTCGGTGCGCGCGGCCCAGGTGACGCCCTGGGTCGCGATTGCGCCGCTGCCGACCGAGAACTCCCCGTTGCCTTCGACGAGATTGCCGGTCCACACCGCGTCCGCGCGTCGTGTGATGTCAGCCATGGGTCTTCCTTTCGCAGCCTCAGGATTGCCGCTGGGCGGGGTCGCGGTCATTGTGCGAACGCGTCGATGGCCGGGCAAATCTCAAGAGGAGCGTCGATCGACAATGGGGCGTCCGTCATTCCAGTACGCGCATCCCCACCGGAGCGACCCTCACCCCAACCCTCTCCCATCCCAGGGAGAGGGGGCCGGACCCAAGGCTGTGGCCGGCGTAGAGCGTGCCTCCGCCAGGGGCCTCTCCTGAGACGGTGCGGGGTCGGGCGTCGCGGCCTCGGCCTTGCGCCGACGCGGCTGGCGGGCGGGCGCCAAGGCCGTCCGGTCCTTATCTCCCTTGGCGGGAGAAGGTGAGGATGAGGGGGAAACCCGCGGCAGGACGGAGCAGTCACGCACCTGGGCCTGCCCGGCAGGCGCTACGCTGGCTCCGGCGACCGTCGCGGTACGATCCGCACAGACCCGGAGCGCTTTCCGATGCCGCAGCTCACCGGCGGGCAAGCCGTTGTCTCCGGGTTGCGCCGGGCCGGGATCGACACGCTCTTCGGCATTCCGGGCGTGCACAACGGCGGGCTGTATGACGCGCTGCTGGACGCGCCCGATCTGCGGCTGGTGATTACGCGTCACGAGCAGGGCGCGGCCTTCATGGCCGACGGCTACGCGCGAGCCTCGGGCCGCACCGCGTGCGTGGTCACGATCACCGGACCGGGGATCACCAATGCCTCGACCGGGTTGGCCGAGGCCTACGGCGAGTCGTCACCCGTCTTGCATATCGCCACCGCCCTGGGCGTGCGGTCGGAGCCGGCGGAGACCGGCGAGCTGCACGAGCTGCGCGACCAATCGGGTCTGCTGCGGGCGCTGGTGGCCCATCACGAACTCGTGGAAACCGTGGCCGATATCCCGCATGCGATTCACCGAGGCCTGCGGGCCATGGCGGACGTCCGGCCCGGACCGGTGAGCATCGAGGTTCCGCTCGACCTGCTGACCGACACCGGCGAGGTTGCGGCGCCGGAGCCGCTGCAGGTCGTGCCCCGTGCCCCCTCACCGGAGGACGTGGACCGCGCCGCGGCGTTGCTCGCCGAGGCCAACGCGCCTCTGCTCTTCCTGGGCAGCGGCGCCATGGACGCGGGCCCGGAGGCCGCCGCTCTGGCCGAACGCCTGCACGCCCCGGTCCTGACCGCGCAAACCGGCAAGGGCGCGATCCCGGAATCCCATCCGCTGGCCCTGGGCTGCAAGAACCGCCGCGACGAGAGTCTCTACGAGTTCCTGCGCACGCGGGATCTCATCCTCGTCGTCGGTTGCCGACTGGGCGCGCGCATGACCGAGGACGGGCGCATGCCCCTGGCGCACACGGTGATCCAGGTCGACCGCGACGCCGACGCGCTGGGGCGCTGGCACCCCGTCAGCGTGGCGCTGCACGCCGACGCCGCCACGGCGCTCGGCGAGCTGCTGGAAGCGCTGCCCGACCAGCCGGCGCGGGGAGACGCCGGCGTCGAAGCTCAGGTGGACGAGCTGCGCCGCCTGCCGCAGGACGCCCTGGACGATCCCCGCTCCGCGGCCATCCTGGGCGCGCTGCGGGAGGTGCTGCCCGCAGACGCGGTGCTGGTCAACGACATGACGCTCACCAGCTACCACGCGGCCACGCTCTTTCCGGTCGACCTCCCGCGCTCATATATGTTCCCGATCTACTTCGGCACGCTGGGCTTCAGCCTGCCCGCCGCGATCGGCGCGCAGATCGCCTGCCCCGACCGGCCCGTGGTTTCGCTGAGCGGCGACGGCGGGTTTCTGTTCACGTCCGAGGAGTTGAACACCGCCATGCGCGAGACCGTGCCGGTGGTGGCGGTGGTGTTCAACGACCAGTCCTACGGCGCCATCGACGGGCACTTTCGAAACATCTTCGGCGGCCGCAGCGTGGACGTGCGGCTGCGGAATCCGGACTTCGTGGCCCTGGGTCGGGCCTATGGGGCACACGCCGAGTCCGTGGACCGTCCCGACGCGCTGGCACAGGCGGTCGCCCGCGCCCTTGGGCGATCGGGCCCCACGCTGATCGAATATCGCCTCGCTCCGGTTTCTCCATGACGAGCGTTTGTGACGTGATTCGGAAGTTCGCCGTGGGTGGGGGATGGATTCCCGCCTTCGCGGGAATGACGATTGGGTGCGCCACAGCCTTCACAATTCGCTGTGCGCCACCGGGCGTTCGATCGGTCGACCGTCGCCTGAGGGCGGGTTTGAAACCCGCCCCTACCGACCCCCATACCCGGCATCCTCGGCCCTCGGGACGCCCACTCACGAGCCCTCGGTGGTCGGCGCTCCGTGACCGCTAGCCCGGCTAGCGCCCGGACGTGGCTGCGGCGCGCGGCCCAGATCCTGGGATTGGCGGCGGTGTTCGCCATTGCGGTGCTGGCCGTGGTCTACAGCGAGCAGGTGCAGGAGCGGTTCGCCGGGCTGGGGTACCTGGCGGTCTTCGTCATCACTATCGTCGCCGCGGCCACGGTCATCCTTCCGGCTCCCGGCGCGGTGAGCGTGGCCGCTTTCGGCGCGGTCCTCAATCCGTGGCTGGTGGGGCTGGTCGCCGCAACCGGCCAGACTATCGGCGAGCTGTCCGGCTACTACATCGGCTGGAGCGGGCGCGGGCTCGTGCAGAACGTGCGGGGCTATGCGGCGATCAAGCGCTGGATGGACCGGCACGGGGTGGCGACGCTCTTCGTGCTGGCGATGATCCCCAACCCCGTGTTCGACGTGGCGGGAATGATTGCGGGCGCCAGCCGGTTTGGCGTGGTCAAGTTCGTCGCCGCCTCGTGGCCGGGGCGCGCGATCAAGAACATCGGTTTCGCCTTCGCCGGGGCCTTGGGAATCGAGTTGCTCGGGCTCCTCGGCGGCTAGGCGCTCCCTCAGGCTCCGGGCGTATCCGCGGCGGCATCCGGCGAGTCGTCCTCGTCGCTGGCCACGCGGCGTCTCAGCTCGTCATACGCGAAGAGGCCGATGGCCGCCAGGAACAGCAGCACCACCAGAAACCCAATGCCCGCCAGCAAGCCCGTGATCACCCGCATCGTCGACCACCTTTCCTCGCCGCGGATCGCGTACGCCCCAAAGTATATCGCCGCCCTCCCGATTCATTCCCCGCCACCAGTGAGTCGAGCGTGCGATCGGCCCTGGTCACGCTTCCTCGGGGCGTGGACCCATCGGCAGTCGTCGCCCGCGCGTCAGCGGGCAACTGGCCGCCGGATCGCTGGGCTCACCGTTCGCCGCCAGCAGTACGTGCAACACCCAGTAGCGATCTCCAGCGCCACGATTTGGCGGGCCGATTCACGGCGCCAACCCGCGGTCGCGCATCCTTGTTCCATACTTCCGTAACGCCCCGGTGCCCCTGGTGGCTGCGCCGGTCAGCGGCAGCCGACCCTCGAATAGCCCGGCACGGCCGGCGAGGGCGGACTCGCCACAACCGTTGGCGAGCCCCGGTCTTCCAGCGCGGCGGGGCGCGCCTCCATCCGCCTGCCCGGTTCGCGCGCGGCTCCGAAAGCCGTCACCGCCGCTGGGCGCCTAGCACCGTTGTATCGCTTGGCGTCACCGCTGCGGCGTGCCTAAAGAATTGTCATCGTAACTTCGGGAATTTTCGGCGCTAACAGGTTTGGCAGGCTGTTGCGGGCGCCTGCGGCCGCGGCTACCCTATAGCCTCCCGTCATGCCCTAGGAGCCGTCGCGCCCTTGGCCGAAGTCCTCCCCAATCGAACGTGGGAAGCCGCGCTCGGCGTGCTCCAGCTCGAGGTACCCAAGGCCGAGTATCTCGCGTGGTTTCAGGGTGCCCGCCTGGTCGAGGCGAGCGACGGCGAGTTCGTGGTCGGCGTCCCCACCATCTTCGCCAAGGAGATCGTCGACCGTCGCTACCGCGATGTGGTGACACGGGCGGCGTCGAAAGCTTCCGGTCGTGACGTGGCCGTTACTATTGTTGTCAGCCCGGCTGCGACTCCGGTCACGCCGCCCGCACTTGCCGACCCCACGCCCAAGGCGTCCGCGCCAAGGCCGTCGGTCGGCCTGCACCCGCGTCTCACCTTCGAGCGCTTTGTCGTCGGCACCGCCAATCGGCTCGCTCACGCCGCCGCCTTGCGCGTCTGCGAGGCGCCGGGCCACGCGTACAACCCACTCTTCATCTACAGCGGCGTGGGCCTGGGCAAGACCCATCTGCTACATGCCATCGGCCACGCGATCGCGGCCCGCGACCCCGACGCCCGCGTGCTTTACGTCCCCTGCGAGACGTTCACCAACGACCTGCTGCACTCGATCCGCACCGAGGATCGCGGCGCCCGCGCACGCCGCTTTCGCGAGCGCTATCGCTCGGTCGACGTGCTGCTGATCGACGACGTCGAGTTCCTGTCGCGGACGGAGACCTCACAGGAAGAGGTCTTCCATACGTTCAACGCGCTGTATTCACGCGGTCGCCAGATCGTGCTCAGCAGCGACCAGCCGCCGTCGGAGATTCCCCGTCTCTTCGCGCGCTTGCGCAGCCGGTTCGAGTCCGGCTTGGTCGCCGATCTGCAGGCGCCGGACCTCGATCTCCGTCGGGCGATCCTGGAGACCATCGCCGCGAGCGAGGGCGCCCGACTGCCGTCCGACGTGGCGGACTTCCTGGCGCACCGCGTGCGCCGGAACATGCGCGAGCTTGAAGGCGCCCTTCGTCGCACCCTGATCTATGCCGAGCTGAGCGGCTTGCCGCTGACGCCGGACACGGCGGCTCGCGCCCTCGACGGCCTGGGCGCCGCGTCGCACCCGCGCCCGATCGCCGCGCGCCACGTGCTCGACCGCACCGCGGCGCACTTTACCGTGCCGCTCGAGGATCTCTCCGGGTCTCGCCGGGATGCCCCCACCGCCCACGCCCGCCAGGTGGCCATGTATCTCCTTCGCAACGACTCCTCCCTTTCGCTGCCGGAGATTGGCCGAACCCTCGGCGGCCGCGACCACACCACCGCGCTTCACGGCTGCCGCAAGATTGAGCGGCTCATCCAACTTGACGACCGTCTCAAGAACGACATCGAGACCATTCGCGCCCAGCTCGCGGACATCGCCTAGCCGATATTCCCCCGACAATTGCGGTGGGTAGCTTCCAGGAAAGATCCCCCACTTACCCGGTTTCCCCTCGCATCTCCGTCTACCGCCTTTCACAAGCGTGGGGCTGGCTGGCCTCCTTTTCACCACCCTGCGTGTGGACAACTGAGGCCTCGCTGTGGATAACCCTTTGTCATTGTTGATACATCGCCTCACTCAGTCCGCCTCGTCACGGTCGCCCACGTCCCTCCACGTCCGCCCACAAATCGTCCACTCCCATGAATTTCGCCTCAGCGTCCTGATCGCTTCGAGTCGCCGCCACGCCCTCCGGCATAATCCACGGCTTCCCCTCACCTACGCCTACGGCTCCGAGAATTGGTATAGATCAGGAATCCGCTAGCGGAAGACGTGTGTGGATTGACAGCCAACACTTACGCGATTGCGAACCAGAAGGGCGGGGTGGGCAAGACCACTACGGCAGTGAATCTCGCGGCAGCGCTTGCCGAGCGGGAGCATCGCGTGTTGCTGATCGACTTCGACGCCCAGGGAAGCACCAGCCGACTGTTCCGGGAAGAGCCTGCGTCAGCGACGATTGCCGACGTGCTTATGGAAGGAACCGCGATCGAGAGCGCGACGGTGACGACCGGGCGCCGCGGCTTGATGCTCATGCCGGGGGATCGAGCAATGGGGGAGTACGTGCTGGGCGACCAGAATGTCCTGCGGAGCCGCTTGGCCAGCGTCATGGAGGCCTACGCGTACGTCATTATCGACTGCCCACCGTCGTTGGAGGGCGCCACACTGCTCGCGCTGCTGACATGCGACGAGGTGATCGTTCCGGTGCAGTGCGAATACCTGGCATTGGAAGGGCTGGTGAGCCTGATGGAAGCCATGGAAGGCGTGCGGCGAATGCGCGACCAGGGCCCGCGGATGCGGTATCTCCTGACAATGTTCGACCGCCGCAATAATCTGGCGTGGGAGGTGGCGCGCGAGGTGCAGGGGCATTTTGGCGATCAGGTGGCGGAGGCGGTGATTCCCCGGAGCGTGCGGCTGGCGGAGTCGCCCGGGTTCCGTCGAACGATCTTCGAGCACGATCCCAGAGGGCCCGCAGCGGTCGCCTATCAGGCGTTCGCGGTCGAGGTGGAGCGGCGTGGCGTCTAGACGGGCTCTTGGTCGCGGGCTGGAGAATGTGTTCGCCGACACGCTCGGCGCCCGGCGCTCGGTGCCGCTGAGCAGCATTGAGCCGAACCCACGGCAGCCGCGGCAGAGGGTCGGCGAGCAGGATCTTGAAGGGCTGGCGGCGTCGATTCGGCGGCATGGCGTGCTGCAGCCGGTCATGGTGAGCGCGCGCGACGATCACCCGGGCCGCTACCTCCTGGTGGCGGGCGAGCGCCGGTGGCGGGCGGCGAGGTTGGCGGGCCTGCGTGAGGTGCCGGCGACGATTGTGACGGTGGACGACCGCCGGCAGTTGGAGCTGGCGCTGGTGGAGAACTTGCAGCGAACGGACCTGGATCCGCTGGACCGCTCGGAGGCCTACCGCGTCATGCTGGAGGAGTTCGAGGTGACCCAGGAAGGGGTGGCGGAGGCGTTGGGCGTGAGCCGGTCATCGGTGGCGAACGCCCTGCGGCTCCTCAACCTCGATGACGCGTCGCTGGATGCGTTGCGTGCGGGTGAGATCAGCGAGGGTCATGCACGGGCGCTGCTGCGCGTGGCCGACGTGGCGGCGCGGAGGCGCCTGCTCGCGGCGATCAAGAACGATGGGCTGTCGGTCCGGGAAGCGGAGCGACGGGCGGCAGCCGGAGACGGAGAGGATCGGTCGCGCGAGGCGCCGGCGAGCAGGAGCCCGACGGAAGCGGAGATTGCGTGGAACCGGGAAGTCGGCAGCGTGCTGGAACGGATCCAGCGCAACCTGGGCACGCGGGTGCGGCTGCGGGGCGGTGAGCGACGGGGTCGAATCGTGCTGGAGTACTACAGCGAGGAAGAGTTGGCCCAGCTCATCGACCGGCTGACGGTGGCCTAGGATGTTTCACGTGAAACATTCCGCGGTGTGGCTGAGCATGAATCGGGCGCCTTCTCCAGCAGCAGGGCGCGGGTAAGGCGCGTGGGCGCGAGACGACGCTCGACACGCCGACGACGGCGGGACCCCGTGCGTCGAATTCCGGCGACCGTGATCCCGGCGACAGGCGATGACGCGCCGGTGGAGGTGGTAGCACGACCGCCTCGTGGCGAGACTACGGAGTTGCCGGGACTGCCGTTCCTCCGCCGCGACCTGGCGTGGAGCCTGACCATTCTGGCGGTGCTGATCGTGGGGCTCGTGGTGACGTCGGTGGTGATCTAAGGCGACATCGCGCGAAACCGATCGACCGGATTGGCAGGCTGCAATCCTGCCCCTACCCGCGGCCGATGAACGGTTGCTGGAGCGGCAGCACCGTGGCCTCCAGCAACTGAACGTGCGGCGGCAGCGACGCTATGGTCAGCGCGACCTGGGCCACCGACTCCACGCCCATCATCGGCTCGCGGTTCTCCTCGGTGTCGATCTCTTCCCGCCGCTCCACGCGCGTATTGCCCGGGTTGATGCAGCAGGCGGAGATGCCGTGGTCGCGGCCTTCGAGGGACGTGACCTGGGTGAGCCCCCACAAGCCGAACTTGCTGGCGCTGTAGGCGGCGGACTCGGGCCGCACCCGCTGCGCCGAGATGCTGGCGATGTTGATGATGCGTCCGCGACCCTGCGGGCGCATCAGGCGCATGGCCGCCCGCGTGCAGAGGAACGCTCCCGTGAGATTGGTCCCAATGACCGTTTGCCAGGTGTCGAGCGCGTGCTCGTGCAACGGCGCCGGCAGCGAAAGACCCGCGTTGTTGACCAGGACGTCCAGCCGCTCGAAGCGAGCGGCGGCCTCGGCGAAGACCCGCTCGACGTCCGCTTCGACCTGCACGTCCGACGGGACGCCCACCACCACGCCGCCGTAGGCCTCCAGCTCGGCGACGGTCGCCGCGAGCAGCTCCGCGTCGCGCGCTGTCAGCAGCACATCGGCGCCGGCCATGGCGAATGCGCGCGCAATGCCCTTGCCGATGCCGCGATTTCCTCCGGTAACGATCGCCGTCTGGCCCGCCAGCACGCCGTCTCTCTCAGCTGTCATAGCTGCGTTCCCCTTGGTCTGCCGTGATTCCCAAACTCTCCGCCAGCATCGCATCGCCCGCCGGACTCACGGCGGCCCCGAGGGCATGGCGGCAAGCCGCTGCATGGCCGTGGGCAGACGACCGGCGTCCAGGCGCTGGCGGATGGCCTGGGCGCACTCCCGGGGACTCATCGCGGACGTGTCGACTTCGAGGTCGTAGATACCGGGCTGGTGGACTTCACGCTGCCAGCGTTCCGCGCCTGACTCGGAGAAACCCTCCGACCGGCTCTCGCCCCAGCCCGTGGCTCGACGGCGCTCCAGAATGACCTCGATTGGGCAGCGCACGCCGACAAGAAGCACGGGCAGGCCGCGCAGCCGCCGGGCGCAGTCGGGCAGGATTCCCCGCGGCACGGCGAAGCCGTCGTGGTGGCCGAAGTCCGATACGACGTTCAGACCCTGGCGGCTGTGGGCGGCGATGGACTCGTAGAGTGCGGCGTAGAACCGCGCGACGAGCGGCTCGAGGTCCGGACGCTCGCCTCCAGGGCGCAGCCCGATCCCCGGCGAATAGCGCCGCGGCATGACGCCGGACATGTGGACGTCCACGCCCAGGCTCATCCACGGTCCGTCGAAGGTGTCCTGGATCACGGCGGCGATGCTGGACTTTCCCGACCGTGGGGCGCCGTTGAGGATGACGATCTGGCCCATGGCCGGCGGCTCGGCAGACGTCATGACGGCCAGACGCAGCGGAAGCCGACGTTTCCTGCCGAGCTGTCCGGCGTGTTGGCGCTGCGCGCGGCGACGCGATAGCGGTTGCAGTAGGAGCGATGGCACAGGTACGAGCCGCCGCGCAACACCCGCGCAGTGCCGGTGGACGGGCCCGCGGGGTTCTCGCGCGGGCCCTGGACGTGAAACGTGGGGTGGAACCAGTCGCCGCACCACTCCCACACGTTGCCGGCGGTGTTGAACAGGCCGTAGCGGTTCGGCGGGAACGCGTCCACCGGCGCGGTGGCGAGATACCCGTCGCCGAGCGTGTTGCGCCGCGGAAACTCGCCCTGCCAGATATTGCAGCGGTGCCGCCGGCGGGGGGTGAGCGTGTCGCCCCAGGGATAGCGCCGCTGCTCCAGGCCGCCTCGCGCGGCGTATTCCCACTCGGCCTCCGTCGGCAGGCGAGCGCCGGCCCAGGCGGCGAAGGCTGCCGCGTCGCGCCAGGACACATGCACCACCGGGTGGTCATGGCGGCCGTTCAGCGTGCTTCCCGGGCCTTCGGGGCATCGCCACGTGGCGCCGGTTACCGGCACCCACCAGGGCGTGGCCTCGGGGCGCTGGCGGTGACGCCGCTGGACGTCCTCGGACACGAGCAGGTGGAAGACGAAGGACCAGCCGAAGCGCTCGGCGTCGGTGACGTGTTGCGTCGCGTCGACGAATGCGGCGAACTGGGCGTTGGTCACCGCGCAGGCACCCACGCGGAAGGCGCTCACCGACACCCGGCGCACGGGGCCCTCCCCGTCCTCCGGAAAGCCGGCGGGGTCGTTGGAGCCCATCAGGAATGAGCCGCCGGGCAGGCGGGCGGGGTCGTCCGGGCGCGCGGCGCCGGATTTCCCCTCACCCCAACCCTCTCCCACGAGGGGAGAGGGGGCCGGACCCGCCTCGTGGGAAGCGGTGCTGGGATTGGCCGGGCCTGGATTCCGGTCTTCGCCGGAATGACGAGGTGTTTCGCGGGAGTCGCCCTGTGACCGCTGCTGCGCGGCGCCGGATTTCCCCTCACCCCAGCCCTCTCCCACGAGGGGAGAGGGGGCCGGACTCGCCGCAGGATTCGAAGGCTGCGGGACGCAGCAGGGGGACGACGAGGGAAGCTGGTCGGCGGTCATGCGGGCGGGAGGCCGCGGGTCGGGCGGAACAATCGGTGAGAGCGGGCTAGTCGGAACACTCGGATCTCGCGGCTGGATCCGGCAGGCCCACCACGCTCAGGACCACGGGGTTCGCGGCGTCGCCGAAGCCCAGGCGCAGCACGTCGGCGTCGAACTGTAGATCGGCAAAGGCCAGGAGCCGCCGCACCCGGGCTTCGCCGTCCGGCTGGGAGGCTGCCGCGGCCAGCGCCTCGATCGCGTCTGGGCTGCCGATCTCCGTCAGCGCGCCGGGCAGCGGGTCGCCGTCAGTCGCGTCCTGGGCCAGGTGCATGACGAGTTGCGCCACCTCGGCTCCCAGGCGGTCCGCCAACGCGGCGAGCAGAAACGCGGGCGTGACCGTGTCGAGGGCGGTGGCAATGGCCATCACGTGCGCCATGCGCGGCGGGCGGCGCTCGCCCTTCTCGATGTGGCTCAGAAAGGAGTGGGACAGTCCGCAGCGCGCCGCCAGGTCCCGGTACGACAGCCCGCGCGCCAAGCGGGCGCGGCGCAATGCCTCGGGAAACCGCAGCCCAGCCTCCGCGCCTGCCATGGGGACATTGTACGCGAATGGTTGACAATCCAGGAGCCCGTGCGTACTCTAGTCGTGTACAGCGCCGGAAGTGGTCAAGTCCCCAGGACCGGGCGACGAGCCGGCTTCACTCGCGAAGGAGATCGCGTGCTCGACGTGCAGATCGACGGCGCCGCGGCCGTCATCACCGCCCAATCAGAAGGACACGCCGACAAGGCCCGCTACGCTGTGCCGACGGCCGCGTTGCGCTCGGCGATGGCGCAAACGCGCGATGGGGTCGGCGTCACCGAGTTCGAGCGCTTTGAGCATGCCTGGGTGAGCCAGGTCATGGGCGCCGTGACCGATGCGGGCGTGGCTCCCGGCATCCGCCGCTACATCAGCCAGGCGTTCGACGACGAGGCGCTGGCGCGCGGGCTGTTGCTGCAGGGCCACTGGCACTGCCCGCGTTGCGGGTCGCCGGGGAGCCAATGGTCCGTCGGCTGTCTCGCTGCCACTTGCCCGCATCCCGCGCCGACCGGCGATGCGCAGTGGGACCACTGCCGGGTCGCCACGCGCGACGACCTGCTCACCCTGATAGTCAGCGAGGGCTATCAGCGCGCCGGTCGACTGGCGTCGGGCGCCGACGTCCAGGCCCTGGACGCGGAGTGGCAGACCCTGCTGCGAGGGGCGCCGCCGGCGCTGGCCGGGGAGCTGTCCCGCTGGGTCGCGCGCCTCCACGAGGCCTATGCCGCGCGCACCACCGACGCGCTGATGTTCGCTGCGCGCCTGGGACACGCCATCACCCTCGCCGACGAGCTCGACCCGGAGCGCCAGCTTGAATCCGCCCTCTCGGCCGCGGGCTACGCCGCCCGCGCCAAAGCCGTTGCCTAAAGGAGAATCCATGACCGACCACGCCGCCGAAGCCGCCGCCGCCGTCACCCAGGAATCCGTCGAGGCGACACCGCAGGACTTCGAAGCCGCGGTCGACCGGGAGGTCGCCGCCCGCGTCGATGCAATCGAGCGCCGCTGGCAGTCGAAGAAGGACCGGGAGGTCCATCGGGAGCGCCTGCGCTCGCAGACGGCCGCCGCGGCCTCGGACGAGGAGATCACGGCCTGGGTGGCCGACGCCGACCCCGCCGACGTTGGGCGCTGGCTCAAGGACAAGCTCGCCGCGCCCGCCGACTCGCCACCGGACCCCGACGCCACGAAGGGCGACGAGTACGTCGAGGGTCCGGCGGACGCGCCATCTCAAGCGGCCGCGCGGCAGCAGCTGGCCGAGGCCCGCGCGACCGAGCCCAGCCCCGACCTCGCGCCGTCCATGGCCACGCCGGTGGACGCCTTCCAGTCAATCGAGGCGCGGTTCGCCCGCGGGGAGATAGGCCTGGACGTGTACGAGGCCGCCCGGAAGAGGCGCGGGCTGGACTAGATTCGCGGGGCGCTGCGGGCGGGGTTGAAACCCGCCCGTACCCGACGCGGCTGACGGGACCCATGGCTATACTCGCGGGCCATCGCCCGAGTTGCCTGCCCCATGGCTGTCCCACCGGTGATCGAATGGCGCGACGGCGCCGTGCGCATCCTGGATCAGCGGCGCTTGCCGGACGCGATCGAGGTGCTGCACTGCACCGAGGTGCCGCAGGTCATGGAGGCCATCCGGACCCTGGCCATTCGCGGCGCGCCGGCGCTCGGGATGGCGGGGGCCTATGGGGTGGCCCTGGGAGCGCATCGGTACGACGCCGAGACTGACGGCCCGTTCGCGGACCATCTGGACCGGGTGGTCGAGGACATTGCCGGGACCCGTCCCACGGCTGTGAATCTGGGTTGGGCCGCCCGCGTCGTCCGGACGGCGGCGGAGCCGCACGCCGACGACTCGGGCGCCGGCGCACGCGCGGTGCTCGAGCGCGCGCACGCGTTGGCCGCCGACAACGACCGGCGACACCTCGAGCTGGCGGCGCACGGCGCGAGCCTGCTGGCGCCCGGCGCGCAGGTCCTGCACCACTGCAACACCGGCCCGCTGGCGACCGGCGCCGGGTTCGGCTCGGCCCTGGGGGTGATCCAGGCCGCCCACCGCCAAGGGAAGATTTCGGTATGGGTCAACGAGACGCGGCCACTTTTGCAGGGCGCCCGTTTGACGACCTGGGAGCTGGACCAGTGGGGCATTCCCTACACCCTCATCACGGACAGCATGGCGGGTCACTTCATGCAGCGCGGGGTGGTCGACGCGGTAGTCGTCGGCGCCGACCGCATTGCGGCGAACGGCGACGTGGCCAACAAGATCGGCACCTACACGATGGCGCAGCTGGCTCACGCGCACGGGCTGCCGTTTATCGTCGCCGCGCCCATTTCCACCATCGACTTCGACACCGCGACGGGAGACGAGATCCCTATCGAGGAGCGCGGCGCGGGCGAGGTGCGCGGGCACGGCGCGGCGCGTTGGGCGCCGGGCGGCGCGCCGGTGGCCAATCCGGCCTTCGACGTCACGCCGAACGAGCTTGTGAGCGCCATCGTGACCGAGCGCGGTATCGCGCGGGCGCCGTATGCGACCACGCTGGCCGCCTGGCGGGAACCAGTCGAGGCGGTGGCGTAGTGGCCGGCGTGGTCGGTGGAGATGCGCGCGCCCGAGTCGGGGTCATCGGCGGCAGCGGCTTCTATCAGATGCCCGGCCTGGAGGACCGCCGTGAGGTCGAGATCGACACCCCGTTCGGCGCTCCTAGCGACAGCCTGGTCGTGGGCGTGCTCGACGGGGTGGAGGTGGCCTTCCTGCCGCGCCATGGCCGGGGGCACCGAATCTCTCCCACCGCCCTCAACGTGCGCGCCAATATTTGGGCGCTCAAGTCGCTGGGCGTCGAGTGGGTGCTGGCCGTCAGCGCCGTGGGCAGCATGCGCGAGCGCATCCCGCCGCTGGACGTGGTGATTCCCGACCAGCTCATCGACCGCACCCGCGTGCGGCCCTCGACATTCTTCGACGAGCCGGGATTGGTCGTGCACGTGGGGATGGCCGACCCCTTGTGCCCACATGTCCGGAGCGTCCTGGCCGATGCGGTGGGGGGCGCCGGGGGCAACGTCCATCGAGGCGGCGCCTACGTTTGCATCGAAGGGCCGCAGTTCTCCACGCGCGCCGAGTCCGAGCTGTACCGCTCGTGGGGCGTGGACGTGATCGGCATGACCGCGCTGCCCGAGGCGCGCCTGGCCCGCGAGGCAGAGCTTTGCTACGGCGTCATGGCCATGGTCACGGACTACGACGTCTGGCACGAGAGCGAGGAGCCGGTGACGGCCGCCATGGTGGTGCAGAACCTCCTGGCCAACGCCGAGCTGGCGCTGCGGGCGGTGCGGACGGCGATTCCCGAGGCGGTGCGGCAGCCCCGGGACTGCGAGTGCGGCTCGGCGCTCGCCGCGGGCATCATCACCGCGCCGGAGGCCATCGATCCCCAGGTCCGAGAGCGGGTGGCGCTGCTGGTGGAGCGATATCTGTGAACGACCCGCGGGCGTGGGTGGTGGGGGCCAATCCCCTCACCCCAGCCCTCTCCCCAAGGGAGAGGGAGCCGGACCGGAGCTCCTCGCATTCCGGCCCTTTGCCTCATGGGGAGAGGAGGACGGACCGGACCACCCCTCACCCCAGCCCTCTCCCTCAAGGGGAGAGGGAGCCGGATCCGTCGTGAGCGTCGTCATCGTTGGCACCGTCGGCATCGACGACATCGTGGCGCCGGCGGGACAGGTCACGCGGGTCCTGGGCGGGTCGGGGACGTATGCCGCCCTGGCGGCGCGGCTATTTGCCCCAACCGCGCTGGTGAGCGTGGTGGGCACGGATTTCCCGGAAGCCCATCGGCAGTTGCTGGAGGCGCGCGGCGTCGACCTGGCCGGCCTCGACGTGGTGGAGGGCGCGACGTTCCGCTGGGGCGGGCGCTATCACGAGGACCTCAACACGCGCGACACGGAGTTCGTGGAGCTGAACGTCGTCACCGCGTTCACCCCGCGCATCCCCGCGACGAATGCGGACTACATCTTTGTGGGCAACATCGAGCCGGGGATTCAGCTGAGCGTCATGGAGCAGCTAGACCCGGCGGCGTATGTGGCCACGGACTCGATGGACCACTGGATTCGCGGCCAGTCGGCCGAGCTGGCCGAGGTATTTCGCCGCAGCGCGCTGGTGGTGCTCAACGACCAGGAAGCGCGGATGTTCAGCCGCGAGACGCGCGTGCCCAAGGCGGTCGGCCCCATCCTGGCGCTCGGCCCGCAGGCGGTGGCCGTGAAGCTGGGCGAGTACGGTGCGGTGCTGGCGCACGGCGACGAGTGGTTCTCCGCGCCGGGCTATCCCCTGCCCGAGGTCGTGGATCCGACGGGCGCGGGCGACGCCTTTGCCGGCGCCATGCTGGGCAGCTTGGCCGAGGCGGGGGCCTTCGGCGGGGGGCGCGGAGGTGGCGGAGGGGACGACCCCTCACCCCAACCCTCTCCCGCAAGGGGGAGGGGGCACGCCGACCTGCGGCGGGCAATCGTTTATGGCAGCGTCGCGGCGTCGTTTACAGTTGAGGCGTTTGGCGTCGAGCGCCTGGCCGCGGTTACGCGCGAGGATGTGGAAGCCCGTTACGCCGAGTTCAAGGAGCTCGTTGCGTTCTAGGCGCCGGATGGCGACTGGACTCGCGCGACAAGGAGAATCGCATGGCCGCATCGGATAGCTCGTTCGAGATCGCCGACGCCGGGCTCGCCGGACTCGGCATCCGCCGCGTCCAGTGGGCCGATCAATCCATGCCGGTGCTGGCGAGCATCCGGGAGCGCTTCGCGCGCGAGCGGCCCCTGGACGGTCTGCGCGTCGGCGCTTGCCAGCACGTCACCACCGAAACCGCCAACCTGATGCGCACGCTGCAGGCCGGCGGCGCCGAGGTGACGCTGTGCGCCTCGAACCCGCTGAGCACCCAAGACGATGTCGCGGCCGCCCTCGTCCACGAGTACGGCGCCGCCACCTACGCCATCAACGGCGAGGACTCCGAGGTCTACTACGACCACATCGAATCGGTGCTGAACACGCGCCCGCATCTCACGATCGACGACGGCGCCGACCTGGTCTCGACCTTGCACACGGACCGCACGGACGTCATCGGCGACGTGCTGGGCGGCACCGAGGAGACCACCACCGGCGTCATTCGCCTGCGGGCCATGGCGGAGCAGGGCGTGCTGAAGTACCCCATCGTGGCCGTGAACGAGGCCATGACCAAGCACATGTTCGACAACCGCTACGGCACGGGGCAGTCCACCATCGACGGCTTGGTGCGCGCCACCAACATCCTCCTGGCCGGGCGCAACGTCGTGGTCGGCGGCTACGGCTGGTGCGGGCGCGGGCTGGCCAGCCGCGCGGCCGGCATGGGCGCCCACGTGATCGTCACCGAGGTCGACCCCGTGCGCGCGCTGGAGGCGCTGATGGACGGCTTCCGCGTCATGCCGATGCAGGAGGCGGCGTCGGTGGGACACGTGTTCGTGACCGTGACCGGCGACAAGCACGTGATCGACCGTCCCCACTTCGAGGCCATGCCCGATGGGGCGATCCTGGCCAACTCGGGGCATTTCGACATCGAGATCAATATCGAGGCGCTGGAAGACATGGCGGTGGAGGTCGATGAGGCCCGGCCCTTCGTCGACGAGTATCGGCTGGCCGACGGCCGCCGCATTTTCCTGCTGGCCCAGGGGCGGCTCATCAACCTGGCGGCCGCCGAGGGGCACCCGGCCAGCGTGATGGACATGAGCTTTGCCAACCAGGCGCTGGCGATCGAGTACCTGGCGTCAAACGCCGGCGACCTTGCGCCCGACGTGTACGACGTATCCGGGGACATCGACCGCCGGGTCGCCACGCTGAAGCTGGAGGCGATGGGCGTGGCCATCGACACGCTGACCGAAGAGCAGGCCGCCTACCTGTCCGGCTGGCAGGAAGGGACCTAAGCGATCAGCCCGAGGCCGCGACGGGCGGCGCCCCGCAATTGGGAGAGAGCAGCTTGAGCAATACGTTCATGCAGGCGCCGCGCCTGCTGTTCACGTCGGAGTCGGTGACCGAGGGCCATCCGGACAAGCTCTGCGACCAGGTGTCGGACGCTGTGCTCGACGCGTTCCTGGCCGCCGATCCCGAAAGCCGGGTGGCGTGCGAGGCGGCCACAACTACGGGCCTGGTGCTGGTGCTCGGCGAGATCACTTCGAAGGCCCCCGTCGACGTGCGCCGCGTCGTCCGCGACACCGTGCGCGAGATCGGCTATACGGCCTCCGAGTTTGGCTTCGACGGCGAGACCTGCGGCGTGACGGTGGCTCTGAATGAGCAGTCGGCCGACATCAAGCAAGGCGTGGACGAGGCGCTGGAGGTGCGGGCCCTCGACGGCGACTACGACGACATCGAGGCACTGGGCGCGGGCGACCAGGGAATGATGTATGGCTTCGCCTGCGATGAGACTCCGGAACTGATGCCGGCGCCTATTGCGCTGGCGCATCGCGCCGCGCGGCGGCTGGCCCAGGTGCGCAAGGACGGCACACTGGCCTGGCTGCGGCCCGACGGCAAGTCGCAGATCACCGTGGAATACCGCCACGGGCGGCCCGCGCGGGTCGACAGCGTGGTCATCGCGGCCCAGCACGATCCCGACATCGGCAACGACGCCATCGAGCGCGCCATCGAGGAATCCGTGATCCGCGAGGCGATCCCCGCCGACCTGCTCGACGCCGACACCGGCATCATCGTCAATGGCACCGGACGCTTCGTGGTGGGCGGGCCGATGGGCGACGCGGGTCTTACCGGACGCAAGATCATCGTGGACACCTACGGCGGCATGGCGCGCCACGGGGGCGGCGCTTTCTCCGGCAAGGACCCGACGAAAGTCGACCGCTCGGCGAACTACGCGCTGCGGTGGATCGCGAAGAACGTGGTCGCCGCCGGGCTGGCGACGCGCTTCGAGGTGCAGGCGGCCTATGTGATCGGCAAGGCCGAGCCGCTGTCGCTGAATATTGAGACTTACGGTACGGGCACCGTGTCCGACGATCGCATCGAGGCGGCCATCCGTGACACGTTCGACCTGCGGCCGGGCGCGATCATCCGCGACCTCGACCTGCGCCGTCCGCTCTACCGCCAGGTCGCGGCGTACGGCCACTTCGGCCGCGACGATTTGGACGACATCCCCTGGGAGCAGACCAATCGCGCCCCTGAGCTGGCGCGATTGGTCGGGCGATAGTCGTCGCTCGCGGGGCGCGTCGCGCTGCGAAGTGCGGCGCGCAGGCGGCGGGCCCCGATGGCTCGCGTGAACCTTTCGTCACGCGGCACGCTCGGGCGGCGCTGCCTATACTGAAGGTGCTGTCACCAGGCGGGCGAGCGATTCAGGAACAGGTCAGGCGAGTCGCGATTTCGGCGCCGGGGCCTCACGCGGGGCGACCGGCGAGCCTGAGCACCCCGATGCGACTGGGCGGAACCCTGCTGCTTGCGGCATTGCTGGCTCTCGGAGTCGTGGGTCCGGTCGGGTTGCTGGCGCAGTCCGCGACGGGGTTCGACTCGGTGCGGGTGGTCAGCTCGGTGCGGACGACGGACGCGGCGAACCCGGCGCTGAGCCACAACATTCCCCGGCTCGAGGTGACGATCGCCGGGCAAACGCTTACCGCCGACTTTGCGGCCTTCTATGACTCCAGCGGCGGTTTGACGCGGTGGGGGTTGCCGACCTCCGAGGTGTTCCAGGAGGAAACCGGCGCGCTGACCCAGTACTACCAGCGGGGCGTGGTGGACTTCCATCCGCGGACCGATCTCGGCGGCATCTATGTGATGGAACGGCGGCTGGCCTGGGACTACTTCGGCGGCGGCATTGCCGGCAGCGTGGACATGGGCGTGGAGCCCGGGACCAGCAACAACAACTCAGGCGAGGAGCACGGACCGTGGGGACACAAGGTCTCCAACTTCTCGGTGGGTGGGGTGTGGACAGGGTTTCTGAACTTCTTCCGGACCTACGGCGGCGTGGACGCCTTTGGCTTTCCCAAGACGGAGGCGCGGATCGATACGAACCGGCCCGGCACGCTGCACATCCCCGCGGCTACGACCGGATTCATCCGGCAGTATTTCCAGGCGGCGGTCCTGGAGCATCACCCGGGAGCCGGCGTGCGGCTGCGGCTGCTGGGCGACGATCTGCGCAACCGCCTCTATCCCAATGACACTTGGCAGGGAATCTCGGCTTTCAACGCGGTGGCGCCGCTCACCGACGGCGCGGAGTACCAGGTTGAAGTCGTCGACCTGACCCCGCCCCCACCGCCAACGCCCACCGCCGGGGCTGTCACGCCGGGAACCACGACTCCCGCCGCCACGCCGGCGGCGACCACGCCGAGCCTCACCAATGAGCTGGTGGTGGTGGGCACGACGGACGCGGGGCTGGCGGTCTACGACGGCGCATGGCACAGCATCAAGGCTGAGGACACGGACCTCGTGGATAACCAAATCCAGGCGCTGCACGTGGACGGCGACGGTCAGATCTGGGTCGGAACGCCGGTGGGCGCGAGCAGGATCGGGCGGGATGGCAAGGGGGTTGTCTACACGCTGGATTCCACCAACCGGGGCCTGGGGTCGAACGACGTGCAGGCCATTGCCGGGGGCCGCGCGAGCAACGTGCTCTATATGGGGCACCCGGATCAGGGCGTGAGCATTCTGGCGGGGACGGCGGCGTGGGACCGGAAGCGGCCGGACAACTCGGAGCTGCCGGATCTCGACGTGCGCGACATCTTCGTAGTGGATGAGAGCCTCGGGCGGGTGTGGTTCGCCACTCGCCAGGGCGCGGCCCTCTACGACCAGCGGACGGATACGTGGCCGCGCTTCATCACCCGCGCGATGATTCCCGAGGTGATCCGGGACAACATCACGTCGGTAGCCGTCGACAGCGGCGGGCGCCTCTGGCTGGGATTGCTCAACGAGGGCGTGGTGCACTCGGCCAACCTCGTCACGTGGGTCCAGCTGGGGACGAGCGAAGGGCTTGGGAGCGAGGAAGTGCGGGACCTGCTCGTCGCCTCGAACGGCGACGTGTGGGTCGCGACCGCGAGCGGCGTGAGCCGCGTCGTCGACGGGGTGGTCACCACCTACACGACGGGAAACTCGGCTCTGCCGGCCGACGGCGCCCACGCACTGGCGGAAACGGCCGACGGGCGCGTGTGGGTGGCGACGGACGGCGGGGTGGGGGTGTTCGACGGAAGCTCGTGGACCTCCTTCACCACGGCCGGCGGCCTGTCCAGCGACGCGACGACGGCAATCGCGGTGGTGCCGGCGGTCGCCGGGACGTAGGGCTGGCCGGACCGTTGCGCCCGGGCCGGTAGTTGGCGACCCGCATCTCCGAATCGAGAACGGGGCCGGCTCGCCGCCGGAATGACAGAGGGGTCACGCCCGGGATGCCGCGTGCGGGGTCGTGAGGCGGAGATTCCTCGCTGCGCTCGGATTGACACGGCGGGATCCGTTCGTGGTGAGCCCTTCGGCAGGCTCAGGACAGGCTCTGTCGAACCACGAACGGGGGCGCAGGCGGTGGGGTCCTGGATTCCGGCGTGCGCCGGAGTGGCGGAGGACTATGCAAATCCCCGTGCTCGGGAACAGGCCCGGCCGGTGATTGCTAGGTGCGGTGGGCTTGGTCTTGGCGGCTCTGGCGGTCGCGGAGGCGGGCGAGGCGCACGAACTCCAGCGTCATGCGGCGCGACTCGGCCGACAGCACGAGATCGTCGGCGAGATAGTGGCTGAGGCTGACCTCGAATAGGAGGTCGTCGACCTGTGGCTCGCTCATGCCGTAGCCGTCGCGGAGCACGGCGACCACGTCGGGGGCGCCGGCGGGGCGCTTGCCGGCTTCCAGGGCGCTCACCTGGGAGGGGCGCACGCCGGCGCGGCGGGCCGCCTCGCGCAGGTTCAGCCCCTGCGTGCGCCGATAGTCACGCAGGCGTTCGGCAAGTAATGCGGAATCCACATTCAGCGTGCCGTTGACGGCGTCGATGGCGCCCGGACTGAGGGAGGCGCTGACGGTCTGCGAGATCGAGCGAATGGCGGACTCGGCGACTCGGGCAATCGATTCTTCCGCCAGGTGGCGCCGCGTGCGAGCCAGGTCCTCCGGCACATAGCCCGCCAGCACCAAGAGCTCGCGCGGATCCACGTCCAGCCCGCCGGCAATAGCTACCAGCGTGGCGACGGTTGGACTCTTGTAGTCGCCGCTCTCGAGCCGCGAAAGATATGAGGGTGCGAGCCCGCAGCGCGCAGCGAGCTCAGCCTTCGACAACCGTCGCTGCTCGCGGAGCTGACGGACGGCTTCAGCGATTCCCATGAGGGGTAGGCAATGTATATGGCGCGAGCCAGCGCGCCAAGTCACAGCAGTAACTATTGTGCCACAGCAAGCAAATTGCAGCGGGCTCGGCGTGGTCTGCCGCTGGCCGGCGCTGAGCGCCAGCCCAACCTTTCCCCCGGCTTGGGGGAAGGGGCCGGAAGCGAGGCGGGGTCGAGTTCAGAAGTCTCGGAGCAGCCGGCGGATCAGGCCGATATCCACGTCGCGCAGGTTACCGACTTCCTGGCGCGCGACGGCGGTGCGGGGATCGGTTCGCCCATCGCGGTTGACCCAAATGGTCGCGATGCCGCAGGTGCTGGCGCCGATAATGTCGTTCGTCACGCTGTCGCCCACGAACACGCACGCGGATGGCGCCACGCTGAGCGTGTGCAACACGTGGCCAAAGAACGCCGGCGACGGCTTGCCGGCGCCAAAGTCGCTCGAGACGAAGATTCGCTCCGGCAGGTCGTCGACTCCGGCCCCGGCGAGCTTGCGCAACTGGTTGTCGCGGACCCCATTGGTCACGACGGCGATGCGGCACTCGCGAGAGAGTCGCTCGAGGCAGGGCACGGCATCCGCAAACGTCGGGTGGGTCTGCGCGCGCAAGGGCGGGAAGGCGTCGGCCAGCTGCTGGGCGAGGCGCTGGTTGTCAATGCCAAACCGTTCCAGCGCCGCTTGCCACGAGCCGAGCCGGTAAGCCCCCCGCCACGACCGCAAGTACGCCAGCTCAGCGCCATCGCCGGGAAACTCGGACCACAGCGCTTCCCACGAGCTGATGCCCACGCGGTTGCAGAACCCATGGAATGGAGAGGTGTGCCAGATCTTGCGAGCCTCTTCGCGCAGGGCGGTGGCAAGGTCCCTGGCGTCGATTCCATGCAGGTCGGCGGCTGGACGCGCCGTGTCCACGATGCAGCGCATGGCCACGGGCTCTTCGGGCATGAGGGTCTCGTCGAGGTCGAACAACACGACCGGGGCGTCGCGGTTCGGCGGCCGACGCCGGGGGGCGCGAGCAGTCACGGAGAACGCTTGGCGCCTGAAACTAGACGAGGGCGGCAGCCGAGCGGGACCGGCGGCCAGTTTCGGCGATGCGCACGCACTCGGGCATCGGGGCCAGGATCACCTCGCACTGCAGCAGGTTGGGGGCGTAGGAGCCGGTCTTGACGGCCGGGGTGGCCATGCGCGTCGACTCGCGCCAAAGGGCATTGCTGGGGCAGCTGTCGGTCATCACCCGGCCGCCGGCGGCTTCGATCTCCTCGGCGTAGCCGAGGCGGCGCGCCTGCGCCTCGATGGCGTAGGACATGGACACCAGCAGCGTCACGCCGTCGCGCACCGTTTTGCCGCGGAGCTCCTTGGCCAACTCCACCACCTCCTGCAAGGTCGCGTGGGGGCAGCCGAAGTAGACCAGGTCGACCTCGTCGGCGGTGGCCGTGGTGAGGGTGTCGTAGACCGCGGCCAACTCGTCCGCGCCGAAGGCCAGCGTCTCGTCGGGCTCGCGACCCTGCAGCGCGGTTTCCAGCGTGGGCGCCTCGGGCGTGACGCCGACGAGGTGCAGCATGGGGGCGCCGCCGGACGTGGCCAGCGCGGCGCACAGTTGGCGGGCCGACTCGATCCGCGGCGACGGCAGGCCGGTGAACGCCGGAATGCGGAGCCCGCCGACCTTGCCGGCGAAGTAGCCCAGGCAGCCCCAGTCGGCGTCCGACGTGAGCTCGACGTCGACCTCGATGACGAAGTCCGCGCCGCGGCCCTCGGACCGCAGCACGCCGAACTCGGGCACGAAGCCAGTGGCCATGGCGGCGGCCGCGCTCTCGTTGCCGTTGCGCGTGGTGCGCGCGGCGAGGAAGGAGTTCACGAACACCACGGCGTGCGACTCGGTCCAGGCGCAGACCTGGCCGCTGAGGGGCACGTTGCCAACGAGATAGGGCGCGCAGGTCCAGGTCATCGAGACGCCGGCTTTACGCCCGAGGTCCAGCAGCTCGCGCTGGGCGGGAACCTGCCGCAAGTCGGGCTGGAACTGCTCCAGGCGCTCCAGATCCATGAAGCTAGCGTGCGCCGTGGCGGTGACGCCCCCGACGTCGTCGATCAGGCAGCCCTTGGTGTAGTTGATGTAGCCCTCGATGAGCTCGAAGGGGAGCTCGCCCAGCGTGCGGTTGGGGACGAACAGTCCGCCCGGCAGCACGTTGTCCACTTCGATGAGGCGCTCGGCGCCGACGGCTTCGCCCCACTCCACCAGCAGGCGCAGGTGCTCGGCGCGCGAGTCGCCGCGAGCGCCGTCCAGCATGGCCTGCTGGTCGGGGGTCAGGTCGATGGTGGTGCGGGCCGGGGCGTTCGACACCGCTTCGCGCCGTGGCGCCGCGGGCCGGTCGGTGGACACCTCGATCACCCCGCGGTCGGCGTCCACGCGCACGATGTCGCCGGTCTGCATGGCGGCGAAGGGGTCCACGTCGAGGTCGGTGACCAATGGCAGGCCGAGTGCGACGCAGGCCAGCGTGCTCAACTCGTCGAGCTCGGTGTTGATGAAGGCCAGCGGCGCGTGGCCGGCCATCTTGGCCAGCCGCAGCATGAGCGAGGTGCCGGAGCTGCCCTTGGTGGAGCGGAAGACGAGCACCTTGCCGGCGATGTTGACGCCCTCGAAGGGGTTGCCGACCTCGACGATCTCGCCCGACGCGGGGTCGAAACCGCCCCAAAACGAGATGCGCGTGTCGGCCACCAGCGCCGGACCCTCGGCCACGCCGCCCACGATCTGGCGGCAGCTATAGGTGTGCGTCGGCATGGGGCGGCTCCCGAAATGGCCGGCTCATTAGTTGTAACAGGCTGAGCGGCAAGATTTCACGCGGAATCGTCGGGCGCTTGCCAACGGGCCTTGGCTGCGGGCCACTCCTCGTCCAGGATGGTCATGAAGGCGGCGTCGGCCCAGCGGTCGTCGACCTTCGCGTGGCGGCGGATGACGCCGTCGAAGCGGAAGCCGGCCTTTTCGTAGGCGCGGATGGCGCGGTGGTTGGACGGCTCGGGGTCGATCGCCACCCGGCGCATACGCTTCGTCTCGAATAGGTACTGCAGCAAGGTGCGAATGGCCTCGGTGCCGAGGCCGCGATCTCGGGCATCCGGCTCGCCGATGAAGATGTCGATCCCGGCAGACCACGTGACATCGGCATACCAGTAGCCGTACTGGATTTCGCCGACGGCGCGGCCGTCGGCCTCGATGATGAATCGCCAGCAGGGCAAGTTGGAGGGTTCGAGAAACTCGCCGCGGGCCTCGACGAGGCTCGACGGCGGGCGGCCGTAGAAGGCCATGACCTCCGGATCGCCGAGCCAGCGCAGCAGGTCCGGAAGGTCGTCGGGCGTGATTGGCCGCAAGCGCAGGCGCGGCCCCTGGATGGGTTCGTGGTCGGCAGGGTCGGGGAGAGGCATGGCGGCGGGGCGCGACGGTTTGCGGGAGACATCATCGGATATGGGAACGGGTGCCGGAGGCTCGCCCTCGCCCCGACCCTCTCCCGCGGCGCGGAGAGAGGAAGGGGCCGGCCGAGGAGGCCCCCCGCCCAAGCACCCTGGGGACCGGCCTCCCGCGGCTGCGGCCGGAGCGGGCGCCCACACGGGGCGCCCCTACACCCGCGGCGGGGAGGCGCGGCGATGGTCGGAACCTGCTGGGCGGCCACCGAACGAGCTTGGCTGCCGTCCCGGCGGCAAGGGGCCACAGTGCGGACACTGCTAGACTCCGAGCCTGCCGGTGCGGCGTCGACGCCTCGGCGTAAGCAGGTGCCATGACCGCTTTCTGGCTCGTTTTGATGGGCTACCTGATCGGATCGATTCCGATCGCGTATCTGGCTGCCCGCCTGCGCGGCCACGATTTGCTGGACGAAGGGGCGGGGGGCGTGAGCGGGTCCGCCGCCATCGAGCGGTTGGGACCGGTGCCGGGCGCGGCGGCTGGATTTCTGGATGCGCTCAAACCCGTGCTGGTGGTTGCGGTCGCGCAACGATTCGAGAGCTATGAGGTGTCCGCCGCCGCGGGCGTGGCGGCCGTGGGCGGGCACATCTGGCCCATCACCCTGCGCTGGCGTGGGGGGCGGGGCATAGGTCCGGCCGGCGCGCTGCTGGCGGCGCTGGGGGCCTGGCAGATGTGCCTGGCGTTTGCCGGCCTGGTGCTGGGACGGGCCCTGCTCCGCGACTCGGCGCCCGGCGCCCTGGTGGGGTTTTTTGCCACGGCGGTGCTGCTGTCCCTCACCGGTCAGTCGCTGACCATCGGTGTCACGGCCTGGGTGATCGTGGGAGTGGTGGTGGTGGGCCGCTTGGTCGGGTATCGCAAAGTGCGGACCGAAGAGGACGTGGGCCTGGCCCGGCTGATGGCCCGCCGCTTCCTCCTCGATCGTGACGAGCCCTGACTTCCGGCGACCGGTCGCGGTCGTCACCGACTCCAGTGCCTGCCTGCCGCCCGACGAGGTCGAACGGTTGCGCATCGGCGTGGCGCCCATGGTTTTGGTGTGGCATGGGCAGGAGCTGCGCGACGGCGTCGACATCTCGCAAGCGGAGTTCTGGCAGCGCCTGACCACCGACCCCGAGCTGCCCACGACGAGCACGATGGCGCCGGGCGAATACGAGGGCGTGCTGGAGGACGCGGCGGCCTGGGCTCGCGCGGCGGTATGCGTGTGTCTGCCGCGACCCATCTCGACAATGGCCGAGGCGGCCCACCTCGCGGCGGGGCGCATCGCCGACCGGCTGCCCGTCCATATCGTCGAAGCCGGCGGCGCCGGCATGGCGGCGGGCTTCCCCGCGTTGCTGGCCGCGCGCGCGGCGGCCGGGGGCGCGGCGGCGACCGAGGTGGTGGAGACGGCGGAGCGGGCGGCGGCGCACAGCGCGATCGTCGCGGTGCTCGATTCGCTGTCCTACCTCGCCCGCGGCGGACGGGTTCCCGGAATCGTGGCGCGCGTGGCGGACGCCCTGCCGTCGACCTTCGTGCTGCGCTTCGGGGACAGCACGATCGGCGTGCGGGCGCGCTTCGGGTCGCGCGCGCGGGCGGTGCGGGGCCTGGTGCACCACGTGTCAAAAGAGGCGCAGCGCGCGACGTATGTCGGCATCACGGTGCACCACGGCTCGGACGAAGCGGAGGCACACGAGCTGGCGGCGCACGTGCAGCGCATCATTCGGCCCGACGACCTCTTTGTGACGGGCTTTACGCCGGTGATGGGGGCGCACGTCGGGCCGGGGCTCATCGGGCTGGCGTACTGCGCGTTGCCCGCGTGACCGGCGGTCGACTGCGCTAGAACGACGCGCCCGCGCCGGCGATGAAGAGGCCCGCGTCGTCGTCGGGTCCCGCGTCCACGATGTCGTCCAGCGTCGGTGAGTCGCGCTTGGGCAGCGTCACGTCCTCGAGGTCCAGCACCGCATCGATGAGGTTGATGGCAAACCAGGCGTCGACCCCGTCCATGGTGAAGGCCTCGGGCACGGCGCGGGCCGTGTCCCGCATGATGCCCAGCCCATCCGTGTAAGGCTCGAACGAGACGATCCGCTCCAGCCGAACGCGAAAGCTCTTGTCGCCGCCCTTGAAGTAGATGTGCTTGGTGGTGATTCCCAGGATTCCGTGGCCGGTGCGCTCCATCTCGGTTTTCTCGATGGGGCGGCCCCGGAAGGCGCCCGGACGCACATAGACGCCCTTGGCCACCCGGACGCTCACGCCCATGGACTGGCCGCGGAATTCTCGGCGCGTGACCTGCCGCAGGTACCCCACGTCGTCGAACAGCCAGATCAAGGCTTCGCTCTTCATCAGATTGAAGGGCACGCGGCCAAACGCCGCCCGCGCCGCGCGGCGGTCGTAGCGGGGGATGACGCCGTGCTCGCCGATGACGTCGAGCAGCGCCAGCTTGCGGAAGAGGTCGTAATGGCCTCGCCGGTCGAGCCGGCTGGGACTGAGGCTGAACTGGTCGCGATAGCGGGTCAACCCGCGCCGTTCCCGGCCGGTGAGCACGTGGTCTTCCATGGCGGCTTCGACGGCGTCGCCCCAGGCATCGGCCAGCGTGTCCGCCAGGTCGGCGTCGGACATGGTGATGAAGCCGTCGTCGGCAGTCTCGCGAATCCTGGCGGGCAGAGTTTCAAAATCGTCGCCGCGCAGCGCCGCCTGGACGCACAGATCGCGGATGGCCGCCGCGGCGCGGGCGTTCTTTTTGGCGCAGGCCCCGTGCTGGCGGCGCAAGAAGCCCGCCGGCTCTCCGCAGTACCGACAATCGCCCATCGGTCGGATTCCGTTGCCTGCGCGGGCGCGCGGGTTTCAAGGACCTTGAGTAATGTTACGGCCCTTGACCATTTCCCGAGGGCGGTGGGGTGCGGCACGGTAGGCCGTCCGCGCCATGGCCGCTTGCCGGCTTTCCCCTCACCCCGACCCTCTCCCATTGGGAGAGGGAGCCGGCGGCGCGTGGATGCGTACACTCGACCGCACCGCGCATTTACCGGGGGCCGGACGCTGGATTCGAAGCTGCGCGCGCAGCTAGTGGAGATCGGGCGCGCGGGGATTGCCGCCGTGGACCCGGCAGCGGCGGTGACGGCCATGGTGCGCGCCGACGCCGAGGCGCTGCACGTCGGCGACACGGCCCTGCCGTGGGCGGGAATCGACCGCGTCGTGATCTTGGGCGCGGGTAAGGCGAGCGCCCGAATGGCGGTGGCCCTCGAAGCGCAACTGGGCGACCGCGTCGGCGGCGGGCTCGTCATCGTCAAGGACGGCCACGGGGCGCCGACGGCCACCGTCGAGATCGTGGAGGCGTCCCACCCCTATCCCGACGAGCGGGGTGAGCGCGCGGCGGGTCGCCTGCTGGCATTGGCGCAGCAAGCCGGCCCGCGCGACGTCCTGCTGTGCTGCATCTCGGGCGGCGGGTCGTGCCTCACGCCCGCGGCGGCGCCGGGCGTATCGCTCGAGGCGCTGCAGCAGCTCACCGACCAGCTGCTGCGCAGCGGCGCGACAATCAATGCCATCAACGCGGTGCGCAAGCATCTCTCGGTGATTCACGGCGGGCGGCTGGCGGCGGCGGCGCACCCGGCGCGAGTGGTGGCGCTGATCCTGAGCGACGTCGTGGACAATCCGCTGGACGTGATTGCCTCGGGGCCAACGGTGCCGGACCCGACGACCTATGCCGACGCGCTACGGGAGCTGGACACCCACGGTTTGCGCGAGACCGCGCCCGCGCCGATCCGCGAGCATCTCCAGCGCGGCGCGGCGGGACGGGAAGTGGAGAGTCCCAAGCCCGGCGACGCCCGGCTCGCGGGCGTGCGCAACGTGATCATCGCCGACAACGCGCTGGCGGCGCAGGCGGCTGTGCAGGCGGCGCGCGAGAGAGGCTTCGACGCGCTGCACGTCACGTCGGCGGTGGAAGGGGAAGCCCGGGAATTCGCGCTGACACTGGCGGGGACGGCCCGGGACATCGCCCGCCACGGGCGGCCGGTGAACCGGCCGGGATGCGTGGTGTTCGGCGGCGAGACCACGGTGACCGTGCGCGGCGAGGGCACGGGCGGCCGCAACCAGGAGATGGCCCTGGCGGCGGCCATCGCCTTGGAGGGGACGACGGGCGCGGCGGTGATGGCGCTGGCGACCGACGGGACCGACGGCCCGACGAGCGCCGCCGGCGGCCTGGTCGACGGCGGGACGGTGGCGCGCGCGCGCGCCGCGGGCATCGATGCCGCCCGCGCCCTGGACGACAACGACTCGCACGCGTTCTTGTCGGCCGCCGGCGACCTGATTGAAACGGGGCCCACGCACACGAACGTCAACGACCTCTACGTTGCGGTTGGCTGGTAGCTGATGTCGCAAGAACCTGCGCCGCCTCCCGACGTCGAATGGGTGAAGGTTTCCGGCCCGGACGCGCTGGCGCCGCTGGACCGGCATTGGATTCGCCTCTTGCGCGTGGCGCTGCTGGCCGCGGCCGTGCTCATTGCCTGGCGCATCCTGGCGTGGCAGGAAGACTCCTACCAGCTCGCCGCCGCCGGGGCGCCGGCCGCGCAGACGAATGCCGGGTCCATGGTCACCGCGCCGCCGATTCCCGAGACGCCGGTGCCGACGGCCGTGCCGGTGGTGGTGATCTCACCCACGCCCACGCCGACGATAGCGCCCACGCCCACACCAACCGCGCCGCCCACGCCCACGCCCAAGACGCATACGGTCCGGCCGGGGGAGTACCTGTCGGTAATCGCCGGCTTCTACGGCGTGAGCATGGGCGCGATTCTGGAGCTCAACAACATCCCGGACCCCGACAATCTGCCGATTGGGCAGGTGCTGCTCCTGCCCCCGGACGCGGAAGTGCCCGCCGAGGCCGAGCTCCCGGCGACGTATATCGTGCAGCCCGGCGAAACGCTGAGCACCATTGCCGTGGCGCTGGGCGTGACGGTTGAAGAGTTGATTGCCGCCAACGACATCCCGGACCCCAACAACATCTTCGTCGGGCAGGAGCTCAACGTGCCGGGCGGCGGGTCGTGAGCCGGGTAGGATTGTTGCGGGCGGCGGACGCCCGTAGACTGGCGGGGCTCGTCGAGCGACCGTTGGCGTCGACTCTGGCGCCGGAACACCACGCCTTACCCACCGGATGTTGAACATCCGCACTTACGCCTGCCGGACGGGGCCTTGAGAAAGAGGAGACAGACGTAGATGGCAGCGACAAGCGACGACGCGCCACGCGTCAATGAATGGCAGCGCGTCGGCGGCCGCGCCGGCGGCACGATCACCGCCATCGCCGGCGCCGATCAGGGCGAGGGCGCGCGGCGGCTCTTCGCCGGGACGATGTCCGGCGTCTACGTGTCGGACGATGGCGGCGACTCGTGGCGGATTTCCAACCGCAACCTCACCAGCCCCTACGTGCAGGCGCTGGTCGCCTCACCCGCGGTGAGCGAGGACGGCACCGTCTTCTTGGGCGTGGTCGGCGGCGGCGCCTTCAAGTCGTTCGACCGCGGCGACACGTGGAATAAGCTGGCCTTCTGGAGCACCATGCCCAACGTGGTGGCCATCGGCCTGTCCCCGGCCTACGACACGGACCGCATGGCCTTCCTGGGCAGCGACGCCGACGGCGTGTTCCGGTCGACGAACGGCGGGCGGAGCTGGAATCCGTCCAGCAGCGGGCTCACCGGGCTGTCGGTGCAGGCCGTCGCGGTCTCGCCAAACTTCACCAACGACCAGATGGTCTTCGCGGGCATCGTGGACGGGGGGCTGTGCCGCTCCACCGACGCCGGTCGGACCTGGACGCAGCTAGGCAAGTCGACCGTCGGCACCGCCACGGTGCAGGCGGTGGCGCTGTCGCCCGCGTTCACCGACGCCCGGGTGGTGGTAATCGGCACCGAAGAGCATGGCCTCTGGCGCTCGACGGACGGGGGGCGTCGCTGGACCGCCATTGAGGACGTGGCGTCGCAGTCGATTAACGCCGTCACCATGTCCCCGAACTTCGGCGAGGATCAGCTCGTCGTGGCAGGGACCGGCGACGCCGGCGTGCTGGTGAGCACCGACGCCGGGGAGACCTGGACGCTGCGAACGGTCGGCGACGAGGTGGGCGCCGTGCTGAGCGTGTCGGTGACGGTTGACGACGGCGAGACGACCATTTGGGCCGGCACCTACGAGACCGGTCTCTATCGGTCGACGGACCTGGGCGAAACCTGGGAAGCGGCCAACAACGGCATCACGAGCCAGAATTGGGTCACGCTGGCCCTCAGCCCGGCCCTGGCCCGCGACGGGACCATGTTCGCCGGCGGAACCGGGACGGGAGTGTTCCGGTCGACCGACGGCGGCGAATCGTGGGCGCCGGTCACCGAGGACTACGCCGAGGCCGACGTGACGGGCCTGGCCGTTTCGCCAAACTACCAGCGTGACCGCATCGCGTTTGCCGCGACCAGCATCGGGCTGCTGCGCACCACGGACGGCGGCGACGAGTGGCGCGAGATGGACCGCGGCATCGACACCGAGGAGATTCGCGCGGTTGGCGTGTCCTCCACCTATGCGCGCGATCGGACGGTGTTCGCGGGCGGCCCGCTGGGCCTGGGATACAAGAGCACCGACAACGGCAATTCGTGGACGCAAATTGACTACGAGTTCGACGGTGAGACCATTGCGGCCATCGCCACCGGCCCCGACTTTGCCAACGATCAGACGGTGTTCATCGGAACCCTGGGCGAGCGCACGGCGGCGGTGCACCTGAGCCGGGACGGCGGGGCGACCTTCGAGCGGTTCGTGGAGCACGACTCCGCCTCGCCGTGGATCGCGCTGGGGATTCCGGCTTCCTTTACCCCGGAGGATCAGTGGTGGATGTTCGCCACGGCGGGCCAGGTGTTCAAGCCGGCGGAGCGCATTTCGGATACCTGGAGCGGCACCTTCCCCGCGAGCCGGCGCTCAGCCGTGCTGGCGGTGGTGCCGGCGCCGGTGCCGGACGACGAGCGGGTGTTTGCCGCCACCAGCGCCGGGGTCTACCGCAGCGCGACGGGCGGCGCGTCGTGGCAGCCGATCAACGAGGGCCTGAGCAATCTGGCGGTGCTCACGGTCGTCGCGTCACCGCATTTCGCCGAGGACCAGAGCGTGTACGCAATGGCGCTGGGCGGCGAGATCTGGCGCTGGGTCGACGAGCCGCCGGAGGCGGAGGACGAAGCCGTCGCCGGCGACGCGGACGCGGCCGGCGACGGGGAGTAAGCGGCCTCTTCAGCGGAGGTTGCGAGCTCCAGATTCCTCGCTGCGCTCGGAATGACAGGTCCTGGACGGCGGCCCGCGCTGCGTGCCGCGTGGGACCGGTTTCGGACGGACATCCCAGGCTGCGCGCAGCCTGGGCCACCGGATTTCGGGCGGTTGCTCTACCCGACGATCGAGTAGAGCCAGGTGCCCAGCACGAGGCTCAACGTGGCCAGGGTGAGCAGCACCACGAGCCCGGTGCGTGACACTCGCCAGGAGGTCGGCCGCTCGATCATTGGCAGTGGTCCTTGGGTGGATTGGGGATGGGTCGCTGGGTGCACTTTAGGCACGCGGGGCGGCGAGGGCAAGAGGGCGCGGCGCGTTGTTGGGCCAGGACGCCTCTGCTAGACTTGCCCGGCTCGCGAGGGTGTGAATGTTTTCACAAAGTCCTCGGATCGGACTGAGTCGCGATGGGCCTGCTGCGCGCGGCGGCGCTGGCACTCCAGTTCGGCTCGCTGGTCGGGGCAATGTTCATTGTGGGCATCCTCGGGGGTCGGTGGCTCGATGAGCGGTTGGACCTCAGCCCGCTCTTTTTGCTTGTGGGATTGATGCTCGGTCTCGTCGGCTCGGCCTACGTCTTCTACCGGATCATGTCCGCGTTGTCGCGCGGGGATCGCTAGCGCATGGCCGCCGTTAATCCACCTCCGGTCGACGCCATCAGGTTCGCCGGAAACGGCGAGGAGCTTGCTCCTCACATCAGCGCGGCGGCCGAGCCCCTGGGCCACTTTGGGCCCTTCACGTTCACCAACTCCATGCTGATGATGTTCATCACCATGGCCCTGCTGCTGGTGGTGGCCTGGCTGGCGTCGCGGCGGATCCGCCAGGATCCGGAGGGGGCGCTGGTGCCCGAAGGCCTGCAAAATGCGGCCGAGGCGGTGGTCGAGTTCCTCGACGAGCTAGTGCAGTCGACGGTGGGCAAGACATACGCCCAGCGCCTGCTGCCGATCGGGGCCACCTTCTTCATCTTCATCCTGGTCGCCAACTGGTTCAGCCTGATCCCGGGCATCGGCACCATCTGGCTGGTGGTCCCGGACCCGCACGACCCGGCGCACGAGATCGCCGCGCCGATCTTCCGACCGGCGACCGCCGACATCAACATGACGCTGGCGCTGGCGATTCTGGCGTTCCTCGTCATCCACGGCTCGGGCATCCGGGCGCACAATCCAGTGGGCCACATCAAGGAGATGTCCCAGGTCGCGCTGCTGGCGCCGGTGTTCATCCTCATCGAGCTGTTCGTGGTCATTTCGCTGTCGTTCCGACTCTTCGGCAACCTGTTTGCCGGGGAGGTAGTGCTGAATGGACCGATCCTGGCGGGATTCGCGCTGGGGCATATCCCGCTGATCGGGGTCGTGTTCCTGGTACTTGAGTTACTGTTCGGGCTGGTTCAGGCCGTAATCTTTTTCATGCTCAGCATGGTGTTCACGGGACAAGCCGTGGCTGAGTCGGGTCACGAGGCGCACTAGACGCCGCGAGGAGGGGTTGGACGCATGGAAGAAGCTGCAAACCTGGCACCGTTGGGCGCCGGGTTGGCAATTGGCATCGGCGCCATTGGGCCGGGCCTGGGAATCGGTCTTGGGGTGCAGGCGGCCATGAACGCCATCGGTCGTAATCCAGAGGCCGCCGGCGACATCCGCAATACGATGATCGTGGGTCTCGGCTTGGCCGAGGCCATCGGCATCTACGCGTTCATCATCGGCATCCTTTTGGCGTTCGGCTAGGACGGCGACCGCTGCAAGCGTAGGCGGAGGCGACGCTGATGGACGGGTTAATCAACTCACTGGGGATCAGCGGCTGGAACATTCTCTTCCAGCTGGTGAGCTTCGTGATTTTCTTGTATCTGATGCGGCGTCTGCTGTTCGGACCGATCACGCAGATGCTGCGCCGGCGCCGCGAGCGGATCAGCGAGAGCCTGCAGGAGGCGGAATCGCTGCGGGGGCAGGTCGAGCGCGAGCGAGCGGAGTTTCAGGCCGAGCTCGCCGACGCCCAGGCCGAAGCCCAGCGGATCCGCGACGAGGCCGCCCGCAGCGCCGAGGCGCTGCGCACCCGCGAAGTCGAGCGCGCGCGCGAGGAAGCGGAACGGCTGCGCAGTGACGCCCGCGCGGAGATCGACCGATCGCGGGCGCAGGTCCGCGAGGAGCTCCGCCAAGAAACGGCGGAGCTGGTGTTGAGCGCGACGGCCAGCGTGCTGGATCGCTCCATCGACGATCCCGAGCACCGCCGCCTGGTGCAGGAAGCCCTGGCGGACGTCGACGGGGGCGCCCGGTGAGACAGGGCGCAGCCGCGCGCCGACGCCGCGCCCGCACCTACGTGCAGGTCGTGGTCGCCGCAGCGCAGCGCGAGGACTCCTGGGACGACTGGGAGAGCGACCTGCGTACGCTGCGGGCCATTGCCGATGACGACTCCGTGCGGGGGTTTCTCGAGAACCCGGGGACGCCGCTGGCCGAGCGACTGGACCTGGTCGACCGCGTGGCCCGGTCTTCCGTGAGCGTGAACGGCCTCGGGCTGCTGCACGTGCTGGTGACGAGCCGGGACGTGGACGCGCTGCCGGAGATCGAGCGCGGGTTCTTGCGCGTCGCCGACCGCGAGCGCCGCATGGACCGCGTGCACGTGACCACGGCGGCGCCGTTGCAGGACACCGAGACGGAAGAGTTGCGCCAGCGGCTGGCCCAGCCGGGCCGCCGGCTGCACCTCACCACCACGACCGACCCCGCCCTGTTGGGCGGCTTCGTGGTGCGACGCGGCGACAATGTTTTGGATTTGAGCGTGCGCGCCCGGCTGCAATCGCTGGGCCGAGCGTTGCGCTAGGCGCGAGGAACGCGAATGTCTATCAGCCCGCAAGAAATCGCAGACGCCCTACGGCGAGAGATCGAGGGTTTTCAGGCCAGCGCCCAGCAGGCCAACGTGGGCAACGTGCTCGAGGTCGCCGACGGCGTCGCGCAGGTCACGGGCATCTCCGAGTGCCTGGCGGGCGAGCTGCTGGAGTTTCCCGGCGGCGTGATGGGCATGGCGCTCAACCTGGAAGAAGACACCGTGGGCGCGGTGATCCTCGGCGATTACCTGACCATCGAGGAAGGCGACGAGGTGCGCACCACCGGCCGCGTGGCCGAGGTGCCCGTGGGACCCGAGATGCTGGGGCGCGTGGTGAACGCGCTGGGCGAAGCGGTTGACGGCAAGGGGCCGATCACCGCCAGCGACACGGACGTGATCGAAAAGGTGGCGCCCGGCGTGGCGCTGCGCCAGGACGTGGACACGCCGGTGCAGACGGGCATCAAGGCCATCGATGCCATGATTCCGATCGGCCGCGGCCAGCGCGAGCTCATCATCGGCGACCGCCAGATTGGCAAGACCGCCATCGCCCTGGACACGATCATCAACCAGCGCGGCGGCGACCTGATTTGCATCTACTGCGCCATCGGCCAGAAGGAAAGCGCCGTGGCGCAGGTGGTGGCCTTGCTACAGGAATACGGCGCGCTGGAGCACACCATCGTCGTGGCCGCCACCGCCAGCCAGCCGGCGGCGCAGCAGTACATCGCGCCGTTTGCGGCCTGCACCATGGGCGAATACTTCCGCGATCGCGGCCAGGACGCGCTGGTGATCTTCGACGACCTCACCAAGCACGCCTGGGCCTATCGCCAGGTGTCGCTGGTGCTGCGCCGCCCACCGGGTCGCGAGGCCTACCCGGGCGACGTGTTCTACCTGCACTCACGGCTGTTGGAGCGGTCGGCTCGCATGCACGACGACCAGGGCGGCGGATCGCTGACGGCGCTGCCGATCATCGAGACGCAGGAAGGGGACGTGAGCACCTACATCCCCACCAACGTCATCTCGATTACCGACGGGCAGATTTACCTGGAAGCCGACCTGTTCAACGGCGGCATCCGACCGGCCATTAACGCCGGGCTGTCTGTGTCGCGGGTGGGCGGCGACGCGCAGATTCGCGCCATGAAGCAAGTGGCCGGGCAGCTGCGGCTAGGCCTGGCGCAGTACCGCGAGGTGGCGGCGTTTGCGCAGTTCGCCTCCGACCTTGACCGCGCCACGCGCAACCAGCTCGAACGCGGGGAGCGCTTGACGGAGCTGCTGAAGCAGCAGCAGTTCGTGCCGGCGCCGATCGAGGAGCAGGTCTGCATCATTCACGCGGGCACCTCCGGCGCGGTGGATGCCGTGCCAACCGACAAGGTCGCGGACTTCGAGCAGGAGCTGCTCGACTTCCTGCGCTCGGGCCACGCCGAGCTCTTGGGCCGAATTCGAGAGTCGAAGGAATTGGGCGACGACGACGAGGCCGCGCTGGACGCGGCGATCGCCGACTTCTCGGCCAACACGTTCTCGGGCCGCGCCGCGATGGCCGGCAGCTAGGAAAGCCCCTAGTGACTACGGTGCGTGCGGCAATCGAACGGAGTGGCCCGGCGGACCCGGTTGAGGGCTTGTCCGGAAGACCCCCATCCCAACCTTCCCCCTCGAAGGGGGAAGGGGTTGACGCAGAGGACAGCTAGCCGATGGCCAACCCGCTGGAGCTGCGGCGCCGCATTCGGAGCGTCGAAAACACCCGGCAGATCACCCGGGCCATGCAGCTCGTGGCGGCGTCGCGCATGCGCCGCGCGCAAGACGCGGCGGACGCCGCGCGACCCTATGCCCAAGAGGTGCTCGGGCTGATGCAGCAGCTCGTGGCGGCCACCGGCGACGACCTGCTGCCGCCGATGCTGCGAACGCGACCCGTGGAGCACTCCGCCTACGTGGTGATGACGACGAACCGCGGACTGTGCGGCGCGCTCAACACCAATGTCGTCCGACAGGCGATGGAAGACATCGAGGAGTCGCGGGCCAGCGCGGAAGTGTCGGTAATCGTGATCGGTCGGCGCGGGCGCACGTCGCTGGCGCGGCTGGTGCCCATGCAGGCGGCCTTCACCGACATTTCGGACCGGCCGACCGCGGCGGACATCATCCCCATTGCCCGGATGGTGATGGACGGCTACCTGGCGGGCGACTTCGATGAGGTCCAGATCGTGTACCCGGAATTCGTGAACACGCTGACGCAGCGACCGAAATCGCTGCGCCTGCTGCCCGTCGTGCTGCCGGAGGACTCCGATCCCCGCGACGCCGACGTGATCTTCGAGCCGGACCCGGCCACGGTGCTCGAAGCGCTGGTGCCTCGGTTCATCGAGACGGTGCTCTACGAGACGCTGCTCGAGCTCACGGCCAGCGAACACAGCGCGCGCATGGTGGCGATGCGCGCGGCCACGGAGAACGCCAGCGAGCTCATCGACGCCCTGGGGCTCACCTACAACAAACTGCGGCAAGCCAAGATCACCAGCGAGATCATCGACATCGCCTCCGGCGCCAACGCGCTGGCACAGCGCGCGTGAGGGAAGGATTGGAAATGGCGAGCGGACGCATCGCACAAATCATCGGGGCCGTCATCGACGTCGAGTTCCCGGCCGGCGAGCTGCCGGCGCTCTACAACGCGCTGGAGGTCGAGGCCCCGGACCGCGACGACCGCGTGGTGCTGGAAGTCGAGCAGCACGTCGGCGACGGCCGGGTGCGCTGCGTCTCCATGCGCCCGACCGAAGGCCTGAGCCGCGGACTGCCGGTGGCCGACCTGGGTGGACCCATCTCCGTTCCGGTCGGCGCGCCCACGCTCGGGCGGGTCTTCGACGTGACCGGCGAGCCCATCGACGGCAAGGGCGACGTGGTCACCGAGACGCGGTATCCGATTCACCGGGCGCCGCCGCCGCTGACCGAGCAGACGACGCAGGCGGAGGTGTTCGCCACCGGGCTGAAGGTCATCGACCTCATCGCGCCCTTCACGCGCGGCGGCAAGACCGGCGTATTCGGCGGGGCGGGCGTGGGCAAGACGGTGATCATCATGGAGATGATCAACAACATCGCCGTGCAGTACGGGGGCTACTCCGTGTTTTGCGGCGTCGGCGAGCGCACGCGCGAGGGCACCCAGCTCATCCGCGAGATGACCGAGGCCGGCGTTATCGGCAACGCCTGCATGGTGTTCGGGCAGATGAACGAGTCGCCCGGCGCGCGCCTGCGGGTTGGGCTGGCCGGCCTGGCGCTGGCCGAATTCTTCCGCGACGAGGAGGGGCGCGACCTGCTGCTCTTCATCGACAACATCTTCCGCTTCACCCAGGCCGGCTCCGAGGTATCGGCGCTGCTCGGGCGAATGCCGTCGGCGGTGGGCTATCAGCCGTCGCTGGGCACTGAGATGGGTGAGCTTCAGGAGCGCATCACGTCGACCACCTCGGGCTCGATCACCTCGCTCGAGGCAATCTACGTGCCCGCGGACGACTACACCGACCCGGCGCCGGTGACGACGTTCGCCCACCTGGACGCCACGATCCGGCTGGAACGCTCCATCGTGGAACGCGGCATCTACCCGGCGGTGGACCCGCTGACGAGCACGTCGAAGATCCTCGACCCGCGCATCGTGGGCGAGCGCCACTATGACGTGGCGCGCGGGGCGCAGCAGGTGCTGCAGCGGTTCAAGGACCTGCAGGACATCATTGCGATCCTGGGCATCGAGGAGCTCTCGGAAGAGGACCGCCTGACGGTGGTGCGCGCGCGCAAGATCGAGCGCTTCTTCTCCCAGCCGATGAACGTGGCGGAGGCCTTCACGGGCCAGCCGGGCGTGATCGTGCCGGTGGAGGAGACGATCCGTGGATTCGAGGAGATTCTCGCGGGCGAGCATGACGAGTTGCCGGAACAGGCGTTCTACATGGTGGGAACGATCGAGGAGGCCGTGGCGAAGGCCGAGCAGCTCGCGGCCGAAGGCTAGGCGCGGCGTCAGGCAACGGAATGCACCCTCACCCTAACCCTCTCCCATCAAGGGAGAGGGGACCCGATGGTGGCCGCGGAACGGGAAGCCACTCGATGCTGTTAAACGTCGTGCACGACCAAGCGGCCCGCGCAAGGCGCTCTGATATTCTCGACGAGGAGGCGTAGATGGCTGGGTTGACCCTCACCGTCGTCTCGCCGGAGCGGGAAGTTCTGCGCGAGGACGACGTCGAAATGGTCGTTGCGCCCGGAATCGACGGCGAGCTCGGGCTGATGCCGCGCCACGCCCCGCTGGTGACTCAATTGCAGGCCGGCACGCTGCGCTATCGCAGCGGCGGCGATGAACGCTTTCTCACCATCCTGGGCGGATTCCTCCAGGTGATGGAGGACACGGTGACGGTGCTCGCGGACGGCTCGGAGCGGTCCGACGAGATCGACGTGGAGCGGGCCGAGCGCGCCCGCGCCGAGGCGCTGCGCGAGCTGGAGGAGGCGCGCGTGGGCGGAGACGACGCGACGGTGATCCGCGCACGGCTGGCCCTGCTGCGGGCGCTGGCGCGCATCCGCACCGCGCAACGGGCAGGGCGCGGCTAAGGCCGGCCCCGTGGCCGCAGCCCTGGCCGACGCCGCCACGACCACGCCCGCCACGCGGGTCGCGATCACCGGCGGGCGGTCGCTGCGGGGCGCCTATCGCGTGCCCGGCGCCAAGAACGCGGTGCTGCCCATGATGGCCGCGTGCCTGCTGACCGAGGAAACCTGCGTCATCGAGGACATCCCGCTCATCACCGACATCATGGTGATGGCCGAGCTGCTGCGTGGACTCGGAGCGCAGGTGGAGATCGACACCGAGCGCCGATCGGTCGCCATCACCGCGGGCGGCGTGCACTCAACCCGTCCGGATCCGCGGCTGGTGCGCGCCATGCGAGCCTCGTTCCAGGTGACCGGGCCGCTGCTCTCGCGCTTCGGGCGCGTGGACTGCCACGCGCCGGGCGGTTGCCAGCTCGGCACGCGCCCGGTGAACGTGGACATCGAGGGCTTCGAGGTCATGGGAGCTTCCATCGCGCTGGGCGGCGGCGTCTACCAGGCGGTGGCCGACCCGCTGGTCGGCGGCCAGGTCTACCTGGACTACCCGAGCCACACGGGCACGCAAAACCTGCTGATGGCGGCCACGCTGGCCAGCGGATACACGACCATCGTGCACGCGTCGCGCGAGCCGGAAGTGATCGCGCTGGTGCACTTTCTGCGCAGCATGGGCGCCGAGATTCACGGCGAGGGCACGAGCACGATCGGCGTGCAGGGCCAATCGCGGCTCTTCGGCACGGTGGCGCGCGCGATCCCGGACCGGATCGTGGGCAGCACGATGGCGGTGGCGGCGGCCATCAGCGCCGGCGACGTGGAGTTGCTCAACGTGCGTCCCGACCACCTGCAGCCGGTACTGGTGAAGCTGGCCGCCATGGGGGTGACGCTTCACGAAACCAACCGCTCGGTGCGGGTCACGGGCAGCCCGATGCTCAGCGCCACGGCCATCCAGTGCATTCCGTTTCCGGGCTTCCCCACCGACGTGCAGGCGGCCATGGGGACGCTGATGACCCAGGCCCACGGCGAAAGCTCCATCATCGAGCGCGTCTACGACGGCAACCTGGGCTATTTCGGGCAGCTCCAGCGCATGGGCGCCGACGTGACGGTGGAGGGCCCAACGGCCCGCATCCGGGGCCCATCGCCGCTCACGGCCTGTGAGGTGCGGCTGTGGACCGACATTCGCGCCGGCGCGGCCCTGCTGCTGGCGGGGCTGGTGGCGCACGGGACGACGGTGCTCGACGACGCGGAGATTATCCAGCGCGGCTACCAGGACCTCCCCGGCGACCTGCAAGAGCTTGGCGCCGACATCACGGTTGAGCGCCGCCCCCGTCCGGCGGCCACGGCGACGGTAGGCTAGGGAAAGTCCGAACGACCCCTCGTGAGGGCAGCGCACGCAGCAATCCGGCGGGGTGACCGACTCGCCGCATTTGGGCTGTCAGTTGTTGACCCCCATCCCAACCTTCCCCCTTCAAGGGGCAAGGGGTTTCATCGGAGATTGCTCAAATGTTCCGATCCCTAAGCTCGCAGCGGCTTGGGGTCGACCTCGGCACCGCCAACGTGCTGGTCTACCTCGTCGGCGAGGGCGTGATCATCGACGAGCCGTCGGTGGTCGCGGTGTCGGTGCAAGACCGACGCATCGAGGCCATCGGGCACGCGGCGCGCGAGATGGTGGGACGCACGCCCGGCAGCCTGCGCGTCATGCGCCCGCTGCAAGACGGCGTGATCGCCGACTACCTGATCACCGCGGCCATGCTGCGCTACTTCATCGAGCGCGCGGCGGGCCGCCACCGCCTCTTCCGGCCCGAGGTGATGGTGGCGGTGCCCACGGGCGTGACCACGGTGGAGCAACGCGCGGTGATGGACGCGGGCATCGCGGCGGGGGCCAAGCGCGTGCACCTGATCCCGGAGCCGCTGGCGGCGGCCATCGGCGCCAACGTGCCCATTTCCCACGCCTCCGGAAGCATGGTGGTGAATCTTGGCGGGGGAACGACGGAGATCGCGGTGATCTCGCTCAACGACATCGTGGCCGACTGCTCGGGGTCGCTGCGCGTCGGCGGCAATCGCCTGGACGAGGCCATTCGCACCTACATCAAGCGCAAATACAACCTGATGACGGGCGACCGCACGGCGGAAGCGATCAAGATGCGCATCGGCAGCGCCATCGTGCTGGAACCCGCGGAAACCATGGAGGTGCGCGGGCGCGACCAGATGCAGGGCCTGCCGCGCACCGTGACGATCACCTCGGACGAGATCACCGAGGCCATCGCCGAGCCGGTCGACCAGATCATCCGCGGCGTTCGCAGCGTGCTCGAGGCGACCCCGCCCGAGTTGGCGGCCGACATCATCGACAAGGGGCTGGTGATGACCGGCGGTACGGCGCTGCTACGTAACCTGGACAAGCTGGTGGCGCGCGAGACCGGTGTGGCCGTGCACGTGGCGGAGACGCCCCTGCTGTGCACCGTCCGCGGCACCGGGATCGCCTTGGAGCACTTCGACGTGCTGCAAAAGATCGTAATCTCGCACCCGTAGCACCGGCCCAGCGAGGCTGAGATGACACTAGTACTGCAAACGTTTCCCATGCCCCCGGGACCGCAGGCCGAGCTCGAACGCGACCACGAGGTGCGCCAGGCGATATTCGCCGACGGCGATGAGCTGGCGGCGGCGGCGGTGGGCGCCGTGGCGGTGATCGCCGGCACCGAGTCGTGGACGCGCGAGCTGCTGGAGGCCAACGCCGGCACGCTGCGCTGCATCTCGCGCGTCGGCACCGGGGTGGACAGCATCGACCTGGCCGCCGCCACCGACACCGGGGTGGCGGTGCTGAACGGTCCGGGCGAAATGTCGCTGACGGTGGCCGAATACTCCGTGGGCATGATGTGGACGCTCGCGCGCCGCATCTTCGAGGCGGACGCCTCGGTGCGCACCGAGGGCTTCGCCAAGCGCATCGTGCTGCTGGGCAACGACCTGGCGGGCAAGACGGTGGGCATCGTGGGGTTCGGGGACATCGGACGCCGCGTGGCGACGATCTGCCAGCACGGCTTCGGCATGCGCGTCTTGGTACACACGGCCAATCCGGACCCGGCGCGGCTCGAAGCGGCGGGGATCGACGGGGCCTTCGTGTCGCTGCCCGAACTGCTGCGTCAGTCCGATTTCGTGACGCTGCACACGCCGGTGACCGACGAGACGATGGAGATCATCGGGCGCGAAGAGATTGCCCTGATGAAGCCCGGCGCGTTCCTGATCAACAGCTCGCGCGGGCGCCTGGTGGACGAGGCGGCGGTGGTGGAGGCGCTGCACGACGGGAGCTTGGGCGGCCTTGGGTCGGATGTGTTCGCCGTCGAACCGCCGCCGGAGGACCACCCGTTCTTCCACACGCCGCGCACGATCCTGACGCCGCACTTCGGCTCGCATAGCCACGAGTCGATGTTCCGCATGGGCGACCGCGCGGTGCGCAACCTGCGGGAGTTCATGGAGACCGGCCGGTGTGAGCGGACGGTGAATCCGGAGGTCTACGACCGGCTGTCAGGATAGGAAGGCGCTGACCAACCGCGACCCTTGCGCCCGCTACACTGCGCCGCCAGGAGGGAATGACCCAATGCCCGACCTCATCCTGCGCGCGGCCACGCTGATTGACGGCACCGGCGCCGAACCCATCCGGCCCGGCGAGGTGACCATTCGCGACGGAACCATCGCCGCCGTGGGCTCACCCGGCCGAAAAGACCCGGTCGACGCCGAGATCGTGGACTACGGCGACGCCACGCTGCTCCCGGGCCTCATCGACGCCCACGTACACCTGCAGTTCACCGCGGGGCCGGACCATCCCACCACCCGCGGCATCCACATGGGAGCCACCGACTCCGAGCGCATCGCCACCGCCATCGGCAACGCCCAGCGCGGCCTGGCGACGGGCGTCACCACCATGCGCGACACCGGCGGCTACTTCACCCTCAACATGGACGTGCGCGACGCGATCAACGCCGGCCACGTCATCGGCCCGCGCCTGCTCGTGTGCGGCGCGCCCATCACCACCACGGCCGGCCATTTGCACTGGTGCGGCCTGCGCGCCGACACCCGCGACGAGGTCGTGGAGGCCGTGCGGACGATGGTCGAGGCCGGGGCGGATTTCATCAAGGTGATGGCCACCGGCGGCATGATGACGCCCGGCACGTCGCCCGGCATGACGCAGTACTCCGAGTCCGAGCTGCAGGCCCTGGTGGACGACTCGCACCGGCTGCGCAAGCAGGTCGCGGCCCACGTGCTCGGCACCACCGGCTGCATCCTGGCAATAGACGCCGGGGTAGACACCCTGGAGCACTGCTCGTGGCTCGATGAAACCGGGGAGCACGGGGCCTTTCGCTTCGACGCCGAGGCCGCGGCCCGCATTCAGCCCGCCACGCAGTCGGTGCACATGACCGTCGGCGCGGGCAGCCGCGAGCACGTGCGCGGGGTCGACCACCTGGACGAGATGTCCGAGTCTGACCGCGAGGAGCTTCACGCGCGCGGCGTCTACCACCGGGCCATGCGCGCCAGCGGCACGCCGCTGGTCGTCTCGAGCGACGCCGGCGTGATGACCACCAAGCACGACGAGTTTGCGCTCACGGTCATCGCGGCCGCGGTCACGCTCGACCTCTCGCCGGTGGAGGCGATCAACATCACCACCTACGCGCCCGCCAGCACCATCGGACTGGGCGACGTCACCGGCGCGCTCAAGCCGGGACTCGCCGCCGACGTGCTGGTGGTCGAGGACGACGTGGGCGAGAACATCTGCTGCGTGGGCGACCCCATTGCCGTCTACCTGGGCGGCCGCGAGGTCGCCCGCGACCGGCGGCTCCTCGCCGCCTGACGGAGGCCCTTCCGGTCCCGTCCGGTCCCCTCTCCCTTCGAGGGAGAGGGTTAGGGTGAGGGTCAGGCCCGGAATCCAGTCCGGTAGATCTCGAAGACGCGCCCGACAGTTGGAGTAGGGGCGGTTCGCGAACCGCCCAATCCGATCCCATGCTGCACGCAGCATGGGCCACCGATCCTGTCATTCCGAGCCGCAGGCGAGGAATCTAAGGGGTGGGGAGAACGCACAGCGTCCTTAGATTCCTCACGTTCGTTCGGAATGACAGGTAGGGGCGTTCGGAACGACACAGGATTGGGCGCCGAATTCACTTTGGTGTAGGGGCGGGTCTCAGACCCGCCCGGTCCGGTCGCCCCCTACCGATACCCGACGTGGACCTCCAGCTTCTCCAACGTGAGCCGCTCGGTGGTCCCGTCCGGCGGGTTGACCCACACGCCCACCAGGTTCTCCCCGTGCGCCAGGAACGCCGGCTTGACCTCGAAGACCAGCCACCCGTCCTCGACCGTCGGCGGCGGCAGCAGGATGTTGTTGATCCGCAGCTCGATGCGCTCGACCACGTCGGTCAGCGGCGGTCGGTTGTAGAGGTCGCGGTATTTGGTCGCCAGCAGCACCGGGTCGAGCCGGTGGCCGTGCGACCCATCCTCGTCGGACAGCACCGCCCGCACAGTGATTGAGCGCACGGCCTCGGCCTCCGCGTTCACGTCGTCGCCGACCCACACACGGACGAACGTGTCCACCTTGCCGTCGCGGTAGTCGCTCGACTGATTGGGCGGCCCGGGCCACTGCTCCTTGGGCTGCGGCGTGCCGGTGGGGATGTTGGGCAGCAGCGCCGGCAGCGGCGCCAGCATGTTGGTATTGAGCGCCATCGCGCGCGGCGTGCTCCAGTCCTCGGGCGGCGGGATCATGAAGTGCCCGCCGCCGCGCCGCTCGGCGAAGAACACCTTGTCGGTGCGCCGCAGCGTTTCGGGCGCGCCCAGCTCGCGCTGCGCCTGCATGCAGCCGCGCCAGTAGTCGGTGTCCATCAGCTCGATGTAGGTGCCGGCGCGCCGGGCCGATTCCGGCGTGCGGTCGGGGTAATTGAAGGTGCACACGCCGTCGGCGCCCTGGTGCAGCCAGTTGGCCGTCGCGCCCCGCTGCACCTCCAGCGAGGGATGGAAATAGCCGTCGCTGGAATGGTGCGCGTCGATGCACGGGAACAGCTTCACCGGAAATCCCGCGGTCAAGCGGCGGAAGTCGCGCACGTCCACGTCGAAGGTGCGGCAGCCGAGGATCAGCAGGTCCACCAACCCCTCGCGCACCCAGGTCTCGATGTCGATGCCGGTGGCGTGGCAACTCACCACGTCGGGCGGGATCTGCACGCTCAGCAGATAGGGCCGCCCGCGCACGCGCTCCCGCTCCAGCAGCACCGCGCGCACCGTGCGCATCAGGTCGTTCAGGTGCTCGCGCAGCTCCCACTGCTGCCCCGCCGGCAGCAGGATGTCCAGGCGCGCGAAGTCGAGATTGATGCCGTCGTGGTCGAAGCGCCAGGCCACCTCGCGCACGATCTCGGCGATGTGGTCCCGCACGCCCGGCTCGGCGTAGTTCAAGTAGCCGCCCTCGACGGGGCCGTAGGGCCACATGAGCCACTCGGGATGCGCCGCCTTGATGGGGATCCTCATGGGCACGATCTTGGTCCCGTCCCAGCCCACGTCGTAGCCGTTCATGGCGAGCTGATAGAAGGACTCGATGCCGCGGCGCTGCGCCTGCTCGAGGGCCAGCGACGGAATCTCGACGCCGGCCGCGACCCAGTTCTTGATCCACTCCCCGACCGGACGCACGTCGCTCTCGAACGAAGCCTCTAGGCCGCCCTCCGACCACCAGATGATGGTGTCGATCTGCGTGCCCGGCATGTCCTGCAGGCTCAGCTGCGCGTCCCACCACTTGGCCAGCTGCTCGGGCGGAGGCGGCTGGCCCACGAAGTCCTTGGGGTCGCCGGTGATGTCATAGCGCACCACGATCCGCCGCCGCCGCTCCACCGCGGCCAAATGCTCGGCCGAGAGCTCGAATGGCTGCATGGGGTGTTGTCTTTCGGGCTGGCTTAGCCTTCCGCTGGAACTATAGGAGGCCCCGGAACACTCCGAACTCCCCGAAGTGTCATTCCGAGCGCAGCGAGGAATCTACGCCGCACCGGAGACGGCGCAGCGTCCTTAGATTTCTCACGTTCGTTCGAAATGACATTTCCAGGGCTCACTGCCCGTCGGCCCAGGCTACGCGCAGCCTGGGAGACTCGACCCGGGCCGGTCCCACGCTGCGCGCAGCGGGGGCGCACCGGCGTACCGGGCAGCGCGCGGTTAGGCGCTCTTGATTCCTCACGTCGTTTGGAGTGGTAAGCGGGGGTGGATTCCCGCCTCCGCGGGAATGACGGAGTCAAGATGACCCAGCACCTAGAACGCCAATCTCTTGACCCACCCCTGATCCCCGGCGACACTCACCTCTGAAGAAACATCGGCGTTGACGGAGACACGTCGCGGCGATCGGACCGCCGAGCGAGCCCGGGTGGGTGTGAGCCGGGCGCGGGGCCGCCGCCGTTGGCATCGCTCCTGAGCTGCCGGCCGAACGCTCGCTCCGGCGAGCCAGTAGACCCGGTCGGGGTAGCGCCCCGTTAGCGGCGCGGTCGTCCACCACGGTGGGCGGCGGTTGAGTGGTCCGGCGTCGGCCGGACAATCGCGGGTGGCACCGCGGGTCATGAGCCCGTCCCGGAGGGGACGGGTTTTTTGTTGCGGCGCCGCGCGCCAAGGAGCATGACGGGACGGCGAGTGAGGATGGCGACCGAGGATCTCTACAGCACCGACAGCTACGTGCGGACCTTCGAGGCCGTGGTGCAGCGGGCCGGTCCGGACGGCGTGGTGCTCGACCGCACCGCCTTCTACCCGCGCGGCGGCGGGCAGCCGAGCGACACCGGCGAGCTGCGCGCCGGGAATGAGGTCTGGCCGGTGACCCGCGTGCAACGGCGCGCCGGCGATATCGCCCACGCCGTCGAAGGCGAGCCGCCCGAGCCGGGCACGCTGGTGACGGGCAGCCTGGACTGGGAGCGGCGCTTCCGCTTCATGCGGCTGCACACGGCGCTGCATGCGCTCTCGGGCATCGTCTGGACCGGCTGGAACGCCGACGTGACCGGCAGCAACATCGCCGACGACGGCAACCGCGCCCGCATGGACTTCTCCCTCGAAGGCATCCGCATCAACGAGATCAAGCAGGAGGTCGAGGACCAGCTCAACGCGGCTCTGGCCGACGGGCGCGAGGTCAAGGTCTACACCCTCCCCCGCGAGGAGGCCTTCCAGCTGCCGGACCTGATCCGCACTCATGTGAACCTGGTCCCCGAGCACATTCGCCAGATTCGCATCGTGGAGATCGTGGACCTGGACCGCCAGGCGGACGGCGGCACCCACGTGGCCAACACCGCCGAGGTCGGAGCGGTGCGCATCGTCAACGCGGTCAACAAGGGACGCATCAACCGGCGTCTCGAAATTGCCCTGGCGGACTGACGGCATGAGTTGCGGCGACTCGACATCGACTTCGGTGGATTCCCGCCCCGTATCAAGTACGGGGCAGGCTCTTCGCGGGAATGACGGATGGGGCCGGAATGTCGGACAAGTGCTGTTGGGACCCCTCACCCCAACCCTCTCCCGCAAGGGGAGAGGGGGCCGGACCGGGCGAGTCTCAGTCCGGCCGCTCTCACCTGTCATTCCGAACGAACGTGAGGAATCTAAGGACGTTGTGCTGTCTGTCCGCCCCTTAGATTCCTCGCCTGCGGCTCGGAATGACAGAGAGGGGACGCCAACGAACAAAAGGCGGGGACTCAGCACGTCGTGTCGAGCCCCTTCTCCCCTCGTAGGAGAAGGACACGATGAGGGGGTTTCGACGTGAGCTCTAGCAACCCTCCAGCCAAGCCACCCGACGCGGCCTCCCCCTTCCAGCCGCTGCCGGACGAGTTGGACTTTCCCTCCATGGAGCGCCGCATTCTGGACTTCTGGGCCGAGGCGGGCGCGTTCGAGAAGCTGCGCGCCAAGAACGCGGACGGCCCGCGCTGGTCCTTCATCGACGGCCCGATCACGGCCAACAACCCCATGGGCGTGCATCACGCCTGGGGCCGTACTTACAAGGACGTCTACCAGCGCTACCGCGCCATGCGCGGCTATCACCAGCGCTATCAGAACGGCTTCGACTGCCAGGGGCTCTGGCTCGAGGTGGAGGTGGAGAAGGAGCTGGGCTTCGAGACCAAGCGCGACATCGAGGCCTTTGGGCTGGAGGCCTTCGCCGACGCCTGCCGCGAGCGCGTCGACACCTACTCCGCCATTCAGACGTCGCAGTCGGTGCGCCTGGGCCAGTGGATGGACTGGGACGACTCCTACTACACCCACTCCGACAGCAACATCGAGCACATCTGGGGCTTCCTGCGGCGCTGTCACGAGCGTGGCTGGATCGAGGTGGCCCAGCGCGCCATGCCCTGGTGCGCGCGCTGCGGCACGGCGCTCTCGCAGCACGAGCTGATCGACACCTACCAGGAAATCACCCACGACGCGCTCTACGTGCGGTTGCCGCTGCACGGCCGGGACAACGCCTGGCTGCTCGTCTGGACCACCACGCCCTGGACCCTGGCCGCCAACGTCGCCGCCGCGGTCGATCCCGAGCTGACCTACGTCGAGGTCGAGATGGCCGACGGCAAGCGCTACTTTCTGGCCGAAGCCACGCTGCAGGAGGCGATCGGCGACGACGCGCACGAGGTCGTCGGCCGCATCACGGGCGCGGACATGCTCGGCTGGACCTACGACGGGCCGTTCGACCACCTGCCCGCCGTCGCCGACACCGAGCACCGCGTGATTCCGTGGAAGGACGTGGGCGCCGACGAGGGCACCGGGATCGTGCACATCGCTCCCGGCGCGGGTGAGGACGACTTTCGCCTCAGCCAGGAGCTCGGCCTGCCGGTGCTCGTGCCCATCGACGAGAACGGCGTCTACGTGGAGGGCTACGATCGGCTCACCGGGCGCGACGCGCGCCAGGTCGCAAACGACGTCATTGACGACCTGCGCGGGCGTGGGCTGCTCTACCGGGCGCACCGCTTCGAGCACCGCTATCCCCACTGCTGGCGCTGCCAGGAAGAGCTGGTCTTCCGCGTGGACGACGAGTGGTTCATCCGCGCCGACGAGGTGCGCCAGCCGATGCTGGACGCCGCCGCCACGGTCCACTGGGTCCCCGACTACGCCGGCGCGCGCATGGCCGACTGGCTGCGCAACATGGGCGACTGGAACATCTCGCGGCGACGATTTTGGGGCCTGCCGCTGCCGTTCTATCCCTGCGGGGACTGCGGCCACCTGACCGTCATCGGCTCCAAGGCCCACCTGGAGGAGCGCGCGGTTTCCGGCCTGGACGGGCTGCGCGAGCTGCACCGCCCCTGGATCGACGAGGTGGTCATTCGTTGCGAGGGCTGCGAGGCGCCGGTTCGGCGTATCGACGCGGTCGGCGACGCCTGGCTGGACGCCGGCATCGTGCCGTTTTCCACCCTGGGCTACCTGGAGGGCAGCGAGGAGTTCCAGCGCTGGTATCCCGCCGACTTCATCACCGAGATGCGCGAGCAGATCCGGCTGTGGTTCTACTCCATGCTCTTCATGAGCGTCACGCTGGAGAACCGCTCGCCCTATCAGTCCGTGTTCGTCTACGAGAAGCTCAACGACGAGACCGGCCGCGCCATGCACAAGAGCTGGGGCAACGCCATCGAGTTCGGCGAGGCCGCCGAGCGCATGGGCGCGGACGTGATGCGCTGGCTCTACGCCGGGCAAAACCCGCTCTACAACATCAACTTCGGATACGGCCCGGCGGGCGAGGTCAAGCGGCGCATGCTGACCCTGTGGAACGTCTACGCGTTCTTCGTCACCTACGCCCGCCTGGACGAGTTCGACCCGACGCAGCCGGAGGTGCCGCTGGCCGAGCGCCCGGACCTGGACCGCTGGGTGCTGTCACAACTGCAGACGCTGATCGACACGATGACCGAGGCCTTACACACCTTCCACGTGCACCGCGGCCAGCGCGCGGCTCGGCGATTCATCGAGGACGTCTCGAACTGGTACGTGCGGCGCGGGCGGCGGCGATATTGGAAGTCCGAGGGCGACCTCGACAAGCGCGCCGCCTACCAGACGCTCTACGAAGTGCTGACCACGCTGGTGCGCCTGCTGGCGCCGGTGATGCCGTTTTGGACCGAGGACATCTACCAGAACCTGGTGCGCGGCGTGGACCCGAGCGCCCCGGAGAGCGTGCACCTGACCGACTGGCCGCAGGCCCGCGACGACCGGCGCGACCCGGGGCTGGACGCCGCCATGGCCGAGGTGCAGCGGGTGGTGCGGGCCGGTCGGGCCGCGCGCAACGCCGCCAACGTCAAGCTGCGCCAGCCGCTGCGGTCGGCGCTGATCCAGGTGCCCGACGACGCGGCCTGGGAGGCGGTGCAGGCGCTCGAGACGCACGTCCTGGACGAGCTAAACGTCAAGGCGCTGGAGCGCATGGCGTCCGAGCATGAGCTGGTCGAGTTCCAGATTCAGCCCAACTACCGAAGGCTGGGTCCGCGCTTCGGCCCACGCGTGAAGCAGGTCGCCGCCGCGCTGGCCGCCTTGGATGCAGCCGACGCCGTGCGCGAGTTGGATGAGCGCGGCGAGCTGAAGGTGGACCTGGACGGCGCGGTCGAGACGCTCACTCCCGACGACCTCAACGTGCGCCGCACGCCGCGCGAGGGCTTCGGCGTCGCCGAGCAGGACGGGGTGATCGTGGCCGTCGCGACGGACGTCGACGACGCGCTGGCCCGCGAGGGCCTGGCGCGCGAGCTGGTCCACGCCACCCAGGGCCTGCGCCGCGACGCGGGCTTAGAGGTCTCAGACCGGATTCGGCTTTGGATCGGTGGCGGCGGTGAGGTGGAACCGACGCTAGCGGAGCACCAGGCCTGGATCGCGGGCGAGGTGCTGGCCGTTGTGGTCAACGGCGGCGAGCCGCCGCCCGACGCGGCCGAGGCCAAGCACACGCTCAACGGCCTGCCGGTCCGGATTCAATTGAGCCGCGCGGCCCCGCCCGACTAGCTTTCTTCCCGCGCCGCCACTTCGACCTGGCCCTCGCGCACGCGCACCTCGTAGGTCTGGATGCGCTGGCCCCACGGGGGTCGGATCAGCCAGCCGTCCGTCACGTCATAGGTCCACGCGTGGAGGGGGCAGGTGAGCTGGCAGCCGACCAGATAGCCCGCGCCCAGCGGCCCACCTGCGTGCTCGCACACGCCCTGGATGGCGTGGTACTCGCCGTCGACGTTTGCAATCACCACGTCCGACCAGTCCACCGTCACCGCCACCATTTGGCCGGGCGGCGGCAGGATCTTTTCGTCGCCGACCTTGTGAAAGGTCATCTCTGCCACGGCTAAGCCAGGTCGCGCCGCAGCACCGTCACGTCGACGGCGCGGTCGCCGCACTGCAGGTGGCGCGACAGGGTCGATTCGGCGGAGAAGCCCACCGCGGCCAGCGCGGCGGTGCGGCTCTCGCCGGAGGCATAGGCGCGCACCGTGCGCACGCCGGCCTCGCGGCCCTCGGCCAGCACCGCGCCCAGGAATGACGAGAACTCGCCGCCGTAGGCCGGATGGCACAGCACCTCCAGGGTCGCGCTGCCGTCCAGCGGCGCGGCGGTCGGCGTGAAGAGGCCGGCGGCGGCCACGAGGCGGTCGCGGCGCGTCACCAGCACCTTGAACCGGTTGGCCGGGTGCGTCTCCCGCCGCAGCATGGAGCTGACGAACGGCCGCAGGCACGATCCCGACTGCACCTCCGGCGGGTCGTAGAAGATGGCCTCGGTGAAGTCGCGGATGCGCCAGTCCCTCGGCTCGGGCGACAGCATCAGCGCCGGGTAGCCGCCGATATCGCCCCATCCGGCGTCGCGCGCCAGCGGGGCCGAGCCGTCGTGCGCGAAGTACTCGTCGTCAAAGGTCTCCGGGTCGCTGCCCGGCCGCAGCGCGCGCATGCCGATGCCGTTGTAGCGGCGGTAGCCGTGCTTCTCGTAGACGTGGGCCGCGTCGGGGGCAACCGTGCCCAGGTAGATGACGAGCCCGCCGTCCGCCCAGAACCTCTCGACCGACAACCGCGTCAGCGTCTGCGCCACGCCTTTGCCGCGATGGGCCGGGTCGGTGCGCACGAAGCCGTAGCCGCCGACCTCGCGCGTGTTGCGGCTGGTGCCGTGCCACACCGTGCCCACGATTTCCCCGTCGATGCGCCCGACGATCAGGACGTCGTGCAGCGAGTCGTCGGTCGCGCCGCGGAGGGCGCGGGCGACGAGCTCGTTCTCGCCAGGCGATGTCCACGGGTCGAAGGGCTGGACGATGAACCACCAGAGTTCGCGATTCACGGCGGAGTCGCCGCGGCCCTCGCCGGGTCCCAGCGTGGTCACGTCGAGCCGCTCGCCCGTCTTGAGGGAGTGGGTCGATTCCATGTCGGCGGCGCCATCCCGATGCCACGGAGAGCGGTGCCACAATAGCGCCTTTACCGGCAGGCAAGCAGGAGGAGCGCATGTCGATCGAGGGTCGAGCGGCAATCATCACCGGCGGCGGGACGGGAGTAGGTCGCGCCACCGCGCTCGGCCTGGCGCGGCTGGGCGTGAGCGTGGCCGTCAACTACTCCCGCTCGGCGGACGAGGCCGCCGCCACCGCCCGCGACTGCGAGGCCGAAGGCGTGGAGGCCGTGGCGCTGCAGGCCGACGTGGCGTCCAACGCGTCCGTCGTCGCCATGGTGGAGCAGGCCGCGGCGGCTCTGGGCTGCGTCGACTACCTGGTGAACAGCGCGGGGACCACCGTGTTTGTGGACCACCCGGATCTCGACGCGCTCACCGAGGCGGCCTGGCAGCGCGTGATGGGCGTGAATCTCTTCGGCGCGTTCTACGCCACGCGCGCCTGCGTACCGCACATGCGCGCCGCCGGCGCGGGCGCCGTGGTCAACGTGTCTTCGGTGGCGGGCAACACCGGCGCCGGCAGCTCGATTCCCTACGCTGCGTCCAAGGGTGCGCTCAACACCATGACCCGGTCGCTGGCGCGGGCCCTGGCGCCGGAGGTGCGCGTGAATGCCGTGGCGCCGGGGATCATCGACACGCGCTGGGTCGACGACCGGCGCGAGTTCCTGGACGCGGCGGTGGAAAAGACGCCCCTGCAGCGCGCCGCCGTGGCCGAGGACGTCGCCGAGTCGGTGATTCACCTGCTCCAATCCACCTTCACCACCGGCGAGGTGCTGGTGATCGACGGCGGAATCTCGCTCTAACGCCAAGCTCGGCACATGAAACGAGCGCTCCGGCCGGGGAGCCGGAGCGCTCGCGGATCACCGCGATTCGAGCGCTACGCCGCGAGCGACGTCACACCCTCCGGCACGTGACCCGTGCCGTGACATTGGGAGCACGAGCGCCAGAACGCTGCACCGGCGTAGCTCGCGCGCGCAAGCGGACGCCCGCCTCCGTCGTAGCGGCGAAATCCACGGCCGACGCAACGCGGGCAGATGTGCTCGCCCGTGCGGGCAGAGATGGTCGCTCGTGGACCAACGTAGTGGGTCATGCGTTCCCCCTTCCTCGCGGGAATGCCCCAGGTCAACATTGACCTGGCTGCGCACGTAGGGCGTGCGCTGTCTGATAGTACCGCGCAATGACCGCCGGTCAAAGCGGATGGTGGTAAATCCCTCCGTCCATGGCCGGTCGCAGGCCCCGGCGCTCCGGAGTTGGAGCGATTGGTTGCCAGCGAATCGGTTGTTCGGCTCGGAGTCGCCTGCTAGAACTGAGTACTGCCCCAGCCAAGTGCACTCTTGGCTGGCAGCGAGGCCCCCATTAGCGGGGGCCTTGCCTATTTGGGATCTCTTGTCTGGCCAGGAGATTCGCAAGCCACCTGATTGGTAGCCGGCGCGACGTCCCCTGCTAGATCCCCAGCACCCCGCGCTTGTGCTCGCTGGTGACGGCCCGACCGCTGGTGGTGAACGACTGGCCGCAGCCGCAGGCGCTCTGGGCGTTGGGATTGAGCAGCTTGAAGCCGCCGTCGATCAGCGCGTCGCTGTAGTCGAGCGTCGAGCCGCGCAGCAGTCCGACGCTGGCGGGGTCGACGATAACCGTGATGCCGTGCGCGTCGATGGACATGTCGCCGTCGCGCGGACCGGGCTCGATCCCCATGGCGTAGCGGAAATCGCCGCAGCCTGAATCCGGCACCACGCGGACCCGCAGCACCGCTTCGGGCTTGTTGCGCTTGGCGCGCATGCGCTCGAACTGCGCGGCCGCCGACTCGGTGATCGCCAGCACCGGCGCCGCAGCGGCCATCGGCAGCGAATCCATCATCCCGCGCGTCTCCCAGCACCTTGTCGCATCGGAAGTCTACGCCATCGAAACCGCGGCGGCGGCATCGGCGTTGCGCCGCAGCCGCCCAATGGCCTCACCGATGATGTCCACGGCGCGTCGCATCTGGGCGTCGGTGTTCGAGCGTCCCGTCGTGAGCCGCAGGCTGCTGCGCGCGATGTCCGCCGGGATCCCCATGGCCAGCAGCACGTGGGACGGCTCCAGCGACGCCGAGGTGCAGGCGGAGCCGCTGGAAGCCGCGATCCCCGCCGCGTCCAGCCGCAGCAGCAGCGCCTCGCTGTCCACGCCCTCGATGACGAAGCTGGCGGAATTCGGCAGGCGGCGACTGGTCGGCCCGGTGAGGCGCACTCCCGCGATGTCCGTCAAATCCGCCAACAGGACGCCTGTGAGCTCGGCATTTGCCGCGTTGCTCGCCGCGCGCTCGGCATCTGCGCGGGTCAGCGCCGCCGCAAGTCCCACCGCGCCGGCCACATTTTCCGTCCCGGCGCGCCGGTTGCGCTCCTGGGAGCCGCCCACGATCTGCGGCGCCAGCCGCACCCCGCGCCGCACGTACAACGCGCCCACGCCCTTCGGTCCGTACACCTTGTGCGCCGTGAGCGAGAGCAGGTCCACGACCAACTCGGGCGTTGCCAGGCTCAGGCTGCCGGCGGCTTGCACGGCGTCGGTGTGCACCAGGGCCGGGTGGTCCGCCAGCGCCGCCGCAATCTCGGCCACCGGCTGCACCGTGCCCACTTCGTTGTTCGCGTACATCACCGAGACCAGCGCCGTGTCGCCTCGCACCGTGGCAAGTACCTCGGCGGGATCGACGCGTCCATCGCTGTCCACGGGCACGTAGGTCGCCTCGAATCCATGCCGGCGCTCCAGCTGTTGCACCGTGTGCAGCACCGCGTGGTGCTCGACGGCGCTGGTCACCAGGTGGCGCCGTCCTGCCTCGTGGGCGCGCCAGGCCACGCCGCGGATCGCAAGATTGGCGGCCTCGCTGCCGCTGCCGGTGAACACGACCTCCGCCGCATCGCAGGCCAGCACGTCGGCCACGGCCTCACGGGCGTCATCCAGCGCGGCGCGCGCCTCGCGGCCCTCCAGGTACAAGCTGCTGGCGTTGCCCGCGTGCGTCGTCAAGAAGGGCAGCATGGCGGCCATGACCTCGGGATCGACCGGCGTGGTCGCCGCGTGGTCGAGATAGATGCGCCCGGCAGCGTCTACGCCGCGGCGGCCGTCCTCATCGGCGGATGGCATAGCAGCATGCCTGGTCGCCCTTTGGCGAAACCACCAACTGCTCGACGTCGGCCTGCACCAGCTTGCGGATGAAGCGCAATTCCGATTCGCAGGCGGCGGTGCAGCCCTCGGCCACGCGTGAAACCGGGCAGTTGTGCTCGCGCAGGCGGTAGCCGTCGTCCGTGGTCTCGAGCTCGACCATATAGCCGCACTCGTCCAGGATGCGGGCCACCTCGTGCACGCGGAGATCGAACGGCAGGCCGCGAACTCGGGGGATGTACTTGTCGAGCTGGCGGCGTTCGTGCCGTTCCAGCACGGCCTGCAGCAGGGACTCGCCGCCCAACTCCAGCACCGCGTCGACCATGCACGACGCGAGGTCGTCGTAGGTGCGCTCGAAGGTCTCGTGGCCCTTGGCCGTCAGGTGATAGCGATAGCGCGGCCGGCCCGGCCGCCCACGTACGGGGTTTGCCGTCACCAGGCCGTCGGCCGTCAGGCTCTCGAGATGCGGTCGGACGGCGGACGTGCCGGTCCCCACGCGGTCGGCGATGTCGGGCGCAAACATGGCCCCGCCGACTTTGAGCGTCCGCAGGATCTCGTCGCGGGGGCTTAACGTGCGCAAATGGCAGGCCCCGGGGGTGTGATGCCGTCAATCGAAGCTACCACCGCCGCTAGGGGGCAAACAACCGAAATCCTCGCCCCGAAGGTAGGAATTTGCACAGTTTGTACAGACTTATCTGTAAAAACGTGTAGAATGCCTTCATCGAGTGACCGGTGCCCGCGCACTTGCGGACACCTGCTGTGAACCGAGGAACCCCCGGTGGCACCCGCGACTGACGTGTCGGCCTCTCCCGCCCCGAACGCTTGGGAAGATGCGCTCTCGCAGCTCGAGCCGCGTGACAGCACGGCCGGCGACGAGGCGTCGTCGGGCGGCAGTGGGGGTTGGGCGTCCGAGCCGAGCCCGGTGCCGCAGCCCGGCGTGGGCGCGTCAATCGAAGACACGCTGCGCCTCTATCTCAACGAGATCAACCGCGTGCCGCTGCTCACGGCCGCGGAGGAAGTGGCGCTGGCCAAGCGCGTCGAGGCCGGCGACGACGCAGCCCGCGCGCACCTGACCCGCGCGAACCTCCGCCTGGTGGTCAACGTGGCCAAGCGCTACGCCACGGGCGGCCTGCCGCTGCTCGATTTGATTCAAGAGGGCAACTTGGGCCTGATGCAGGCCGTCGAGCGCTTCGACTGGCGCCGCGGCTTCAAGTTCAGCACCTACGCCACCTGGTGGATCCGGCAGGCGATCACGCGGTCGCTTTCCAATGACTCGCGCACCGTGCGGTTGCCCGTCCATGTGGTCGAGACGCTGCGCAAGATCCGCCGCATCGCGCCGGACCTTGCCACGCAGTTGGAGCGCAACCCCACGGCCGAGGAGCTGGGCGACGTGCTGAAGCTCGATCCCAATCGCATCGTCGAGATCGTGCGCGCCGGACGCTCGCCCATGTCGCTGGAGCAGCCCGTGGGTGAAGACGGCGAGGAGCCGCTGTCGGACTTCGTGGAAGATCCCGAGCCCGAGGCGCCGGACGGGCGGCTGCTCGTGGAGTCGCTGAGCGACGACGTCGACCGCGCCCTCGCCATCCTGCCCGACCGTGAGCGCACCATTCTGACGCTGCGCTTCGGCCTGGACGGCAACGAGCCCTGGACGCTCGACGAAATTGGCGCCCACTTCGGGCTCACGCGCGAGCGTATCCGCCAGCTGCAGGTCGAAGCCCTGCGCAAGCTTCAGCGCTCACAGGCGGCGCGCCCGCTGCGGGAGTACCTGGCGAGCTAAGGAAGCTCCGTCATTCCGGCGGAGGCCGGAATCCAGGTTCGGGCTCGTGGCGCCTGATCTCCGCACCCGAGGTCGACGGCCTTAGATTCCTCGCTACGCTCGGAATGACACCTTGACCGTCCGCCGCCTCAGGTGATCTCCAACATGCGCTCGATCGCCCGCCGGGCGCGCGCGCGGACGCTTGGCTCCACCTCGATCTGGTAGCGGTTTTCGCGCAGGGACGCCAGCACTTCCTCGAGCGTGATCTCGTTCATGTGCGGGCAGCGCACCGAGCAGAGACGGACCATTTCCTTGTCGTGCACCTCGGCGGCGATGTTGTCCCCCATGCTGCATTCGGTGAGCAGCAGGTAGCGGGGCGCGTCGGTCTCGGTCACGTAGCGGGACATCGCCCCGGTCGATCCCGAGAAGTCCGACGCCGCGACGACCTCCGGGCTGCACTCCGGGTGCGCCAGCACCACCACGTCCGGAAACTGCGCCCGCACGTCGCGGATGTCCTGCACGGTGAACTGCTCGTGGACCTCGCAGCGGCCATGCCAGCCCACGATCTCGTACCGCAGGCCATTGGACTCGTCTGCCGCGCGGCGTTCCTGGGGCACCGGCTGTGCGCTCGGAAACACAATCTGCTTGGACGTGGACGCCGCCACGTTGCGGGCCAAGTATTCGTCGGGCAGGAAGATCACCTGCTCCGCGTCCAGCGACTCCACCACCTGGGCCGCGTTGCTGGACGTGCAGCAAACGTCCGACTCCGCCTTCACGTCGGCGTAGGTGTTCACATAGGTCACCACCGGCGTGCCCGGATAGCGGCGGCGCAGCTCGCGCACGTCCGCCGCCGTGATGGACGCCGCCAGCGAGCATCCGGCGCGCTGCGCCGGGAGCAGCACGGTGCGATCGGGGTTGAGGATCTTGGCCGTCTCGGCCATGAAGCGGACGCCGCAAAACACGATCGGATCCGCCTCGGTGGTGGCGGCGATGCGGCTGAGCTCCAGCGAGTCCCCCGTGTAGTCGCACACGGAGTGAAACAGCGCCGGCTCCATGTAGTTGTGGCCCAGGATCACGGCGCCGCGCTCGCGCTTGAGCCGATTGATGCGGTAGGCCAGCTCGGCCTTAATCGCCAGCTCCGGCTCGGGCACCACGTCGGCAAGCTTGGACCGAAGGTCGCGGTAGGTGTCCTCGATGGAGGGAGTTTCGACAGTCATGGCATTCGGCGCCGCGCCCGCTGCGGTCGATCCGCCGGCTGGAACTGCGCGCCGGCGACGCACGGGCGTTCGGACGATGGGCTCTGCCGAGCCGAAATGGTTAGAGATTCTCGCACGCGCCGCGCCGGGATACGAAATCGCGCGAAAAACTCCCTCTCCCTGCAAGGAGGCTTTTGCAAAATCCAGACGGGCTGGGGGATGACCGGGCGCACCCTTTCCGCCCCGAGGTTCATTGAGGGGTGGATTCCCGCCTTCGCGGGAATGACGAAGGGTTACGCAAGCGTCTCCCGCAAGGGGGAAGGTTGGGATGGGGGTCAACGCCTACCGGCCGCCCGAATGCCCCTGCCCCCGCTAGTCGAACAAATCCAGCAACGCCAGGTAGCTCGCGTCCAGGCACCGCGTGCGCCCGGCCACGTCGGCCAGGGGCACCGGCACGATGCGGTTGCGCTGCAGGGCGGTGAGCATGCCGTGGTCGCCGGATGCCAGGTAGTCGACCGCTGCCACTCCGCAGCGCGTGCCGAGGACGCGGTCGAAGGGCGAGGGCGGTCCGCCGCGCTGCGTGTACCCCAGGACCACCGCATTAACGCTGCGCCCGAGGACGCGTTCGAGCGCGCCGGCGGCCGCGTACCCTAAGCCGCGCGCCGAGAGTTGCACGTGGCCGAACTCGTCCGAGGCGTGGACCTCAGCCGGGTCGACCTCCAGGTCCACGATCTCGGCGCCTTCGGCCACGACGATCACGCTGAACGGCAAGCCGCGGGCGGCGCGGCTCTCTACGTGCGACACCAGCGTCGAGAGTTCGAGGGACCGCTCCGGCACCGCAATGTAGTCGGCCCGGCCCGCCAGGCCGCCCGCCGCCGCCAGCCAGCCCGCGTCGCGTCCCATGGTCTCCACCACGACCACGCGCCGATGCGAGACGGCAGTGGTCCGCACTCGTCCCACGGCGTTTGACACCGTGGTGACGGCGGTGTCGAAGCCGATGCAGACGTCCGTTTCCGGCACGTCGTTGTCGATCGTCTTGGGAATGCCCACCACGGCGTCGCCCTCGGCCGCCATGGCGCCGGCGACGGACAGCGTGTCGTCCCCGCCGATGACCACCAGCCCGCGCAGCTCGAGGTCGTCGAACACGGCGCGAGCCCTGGCGAACGACTCAGGGTCGCGCAGCGGGTTCGTGCGCGACGAGCCCAGCATCGTGCCGCCCTCGGCCAGCATGGGGTCCGTGGCCTCGATTGTCAGCGGCTCGGCCTCTGCGGCGAGCACGCCGGCCCAGCCTTCGCGAAAGCCGAGCACGGTCCAGCCCTGGCGCTCCGCCTGGCGCACCACGCCGCGAATGGCGGCGTTGAGCCCCGGACAGTCGCCGCCGCCGGTGAGGACGCCGATTCGCATTGCGCGCTGCCTCAACCCAGGCCCAAACTCGACATCGCCGCCCAAGAGTACCGCCGCCGAGTTGTGGGTCGCTTTGACCCCTAGGAACTACGGGGGCGTGTTGCAGCCGACTGTCGCACGGCACGCGGCTCCCGCAGACCTGTTGACCTTACGACAAGGGTGTCCACGTTTGGCTGCCGGAGTCGCGTCGCCGGCGGTATCAGCCGTGCAAGTCGATGAGTCTGCGGAGCCCGTCTCCCCCGAGCCCGGTCTGTTTCGGCCCCAGGATTTCGCGTAGGGTGCCACGTGGGATTGGCTTGTTCCGCTTGTGTTTCTTGGTCGAAATGACCGTGACTCGGGTCTCGGCCCGACCGTCGACAACAAAGGTCTTCCGATATACGACGCCGTGCTTCGACGCTCGACCCTTGTGCCAGCCGTCGCGTTCTAGCAACCGCTCCAGCTTTGCGCAAGTCATCGCGGGCAGCCCCGCACGGCTGGAGACGGCTCCCGCCTCCTACGCCGTGGCCATGGCTGCCGTCGAGCGAGGTGAGTCGATCTGCATTGGGAGTATCTGCGTGAATAGTGGGGCGTCGCGACTGATTGGCACAGGCCGCTCAACCTCCTGCGGCACCGAATCCTCGTAGACCTTGATTCCATGCGCCTCGAGGAACCGTTCCCGTTCCCCGGCATCCTCCAGCCCATTCAGGTGGAGAACGACTAGATCGATAAGTTCTTCGTGAACCTCGTCAACGGAGTCCCCGAATGTGGCCGTGCCGAGCTCCACACAGCGGCCAACCCAATGCTCGCCCTCGCGCTGGATTTCCACGGTCAGAATGACAAGCTTGTCTCCTGCCATGTCGTTCTCCCAATGACCAGCAGCAGATGCCCCGCCGCTGGGCGGCCAAGCCTACACCACGGGAAATCGAGCGTCTGTGATCAAGGGAACGTCGCCAGGTTGGCGGCAATGGCTGGCCATCACTGGAATATCGGCGGCCCACCGTACCGGAGCCGACGCGCCGCTGTGCGGTGTGAATCGCTACCATGACCCCGTGACGGCCAGCCCCAAGCATTCGAGGTGCCGTGGATACCCTTACGGCGCTGCGTGATCGCCGCAGCATCAACGCCCTGACGGACGACGTGCCGTCGCAGGCCGCCATTCAACGGCTCATCGACGTGGCCGTGTGGGCGCCCAACCATCGCATGACCGAACCCTGGCGGTTTCACGTGCTTGCCGGGGACGCGCGTCGGACGGTCGGCGAGGCCATCAGCGACGGCCTGCGCGACGAGCTCGACGCCAACGATCCGATCGCCGCCGGCGAGATCAAGGGCGCCCGCGCCAAGCTCACGCGCGCGCCCATCGTGATCGTCGTGAGCCACCCGCGTGCGGACGACCCGGTGATGGACCTGGAAGACTACGCCGCCTGCTGCTGCGCGGTGCAGAACATGCTGCTGGCGGCCCACGCCGAAGGCCTGGCGGCCAAGTGGCGCACCGGCGCGATGTGCGACTACGTCGCCAGCCGGAAGGCACTGGGCATCGGCGACACGGACCGGCTCGTCGGGTTCATCTACCTCGGCTATCCGTCGCCCAACGCACCGCCCGACACGCGGGAGCGGACGGCGCCCGAGGTCGACTGGCTCGGCTGGGACGACGCGAGTGACTAACGCCACCGAGCTGTGGCAGTACACCCTGGTCGAGATCGGTGAGCGCATCGCCAATGGCGAGGTCAGCCCGGTCGAGGTGACCCGCGCCTGCCTGGCGCGCACCGAGCGGCTGGGTCCGGCGCTCAACGCCACGACCACGATCCTCGGCGACCAGGCGCTGGAGGCCGCGCGGCGGGCGGAACGCGAGATCGTCGGCGGCACCCACCGCGGGCCGTTGCACGGCGTCCCGATCGGCATCAAGGACCTGGCCGACGTGGCCGGAACGCCGACCACGGCTGGCTCCCACGTCTTCGACGGTCATATCGCCGAACGGGACAGCACCCTCGTGCGCCAGCTCAAGCGCGCCGGCGCGGTCGTCATCGCCAAGCTGAACTGCGACGAGATGGCGCTGCACCCGACCGGCGCGATCTCCCAGTTTGGACCGGGCCTCAACCCGTGGAACACGTCGCGGGTCAGCGGCGGCTCGAGCAGCGGGTCCGGAATCGCGGTCGCGGCGGGCATGATGTTCGCCGCGCTCGGCTCGGACACGGGCGGCTCCATTCGCATGCCGGCCGCCGCCTGCGGCGTGGTCGGCATCAAGCCCACCTACGGCCGCGTCAGCCTGGACGGCGTGCGCCAACTGGCGCCGACGTTCGACACGCCGGGGCCCATGGCCCGCACCACCCTGGACGCGGCGCTGATGCTGCGCGCCATGGTGGACCCGGACGACGAGGCGCGCATCGGCGAGTCCAATAGCCTGACGCACCTCGTGCCCGACGCGGACGCCGGACTCGACGGCCTGCGCCTCGGCGTGCCGTCCAGCTATTTCTTCGAGGAGATCGACCCCGAGATCGAGCGAATCGTGCGCGGCACCATCGACGCGCTGGCGCGGCTGGGCGCCGAGTTGGTGGCGGTCGAGCTGTCGTCGCTGCCGCAGGTGATCGAGTCCCATTGGGGCATCATGATTCTCGAATCCCACGCCTCGATCTCGGCGGCGACCGGCGGTGACCTGTCCCGGGTCGGCGAACCTCTACGTGAGCGCTTGGCGGCGGGACTGGAAGTCCTGGACCTGGATCCCCGGGACACCGCGGTGTCGCTGGGACGCCTGCGGGCCATGCGCGACGACGCGCTGGCGGACTACCGGCGCGCCACCAGCCAGGTGGACGCTCTCGTGGTGCCCGCCCTCCCGCGCTCGCCCGTGCCCATCGCGCAGGCCCTAACCGACTTCACCTGGATGGGTCGCTTCACGCGGTGCTTCAACTGCACGCACGAGCCCGTGGTGTGCCTGCCGTGCGGCCGCGGCTCCGACGGCATGCCCGTGGGCATGCAGGTCGTGGCTCCCAAATACCGCGAGCGGACGGCCGTGCGTATCGCGCTGGCCTACGAGCGCAGCGGCGACGCGCCTGCACTCGGATGGCCGCCCGAGCTCGACCTGCCGGCGAACTAGTCCTTGGCCGCCGTGCGGACGGCGGTGCCGTAGGCCAAGAGCTCGGCCACGCCCTGCATCACGTCGGCGGCGTTGTAGCGCGTGCCCACGACGGCGTCGGCGCCCAGCGACTCGGCGTGGGCCACCATGCGCTCCACCGCCTCGCGTCGGGCCTGCGCCAGCAGCTCGGCATACTCGCGCACCTCGCCGCCCTTGATTGAGCGGAGCCCGGCCATGAGGTCGCGGCCGATGCCGCGCGCTCGCACGCTGTTGCCCTGCACGATTCCCAGGGTCTCGGTGATCTCCCGCCCGGAAATCTCCAACGTGGTCACCACGATCATCCCGTCACCTCCGATGCGTTCCGGTCAGAGTCTGCCTCCAGCACATCGAGCGTCCGCAGCACGTCGTCCCACCCGAGCTCGGCGGCGCGCGCCACGATCTCGGGGCGCTGGGGCAGGCCGTGCAGCGGTCCCGGTCTTTCGACCTTCAGGCCCGCGACCAGGGTCCCGAAGCGCGTGCATGTCGCAAGGCCCGCGCCCGCTAGGCGTCCCGCCAGGAATCCGCCCACGAACGCGTCGCCCGCGCCCTGGGGTCCCTGGATGCGCCGCGCCACGTGCGGCAAGCGCACGGTGTCGTCGGCATCTGCCGCGAACGCGCCGTTCTCGGCCATCGTGACCGCCACAACCTGCGCTCCGCGGTCCAGGAAGTACCCCGCGGCGTCCTCGGGGTCGCTGAGGCCCGCCACGGCCAGCGACTCATCCGGCGCGCCGCAAAACACGAGGTTCGCGTCCGGCAGCACCTCGTGCATCGCCTTCGCCGCTTCTTCCCCCGACCAGATTTGCGGGCGGAAGTTGATGTCCAGCGAGACCGGGATGCCGCGCTCGCGGGCGCGCTCCGCCAGGCGCCGCGTCGCGGCCCGAGACGACGCCGAAATGGCCTGCGAGATGCCGCTCAGATGCACCAGCCGCACGCCGCCCAGGTCCACCCGGTCCACGTCGGCGGGCGCGATCGTCGACGCGGCGCTGCCCTTCCGCCAGTACCAGATCTGGTAGCTGGTGTCGGCGGCGTGCTCGGCGACGTAGAGGCCGGTCGGTCCGCCGCCCCGCGTCACGTAGCGCTGGTCAACGCCGAGGCCGGCCCAGTCCTCGAGCAGATAGTCGCCGAACGGATCGTCGCCGACCTTGGTGAGAATCGCGCACGGCAGGCCCAGCCGACCCAGCGCGACGGCCACGTTGAGCACGTCGCCGGAGTTCGAGCGCTTGATCGTTTCCACCCGCGCCAGCGGCTTGGGACCCGCCAGCTCGACCATGACCTCGCCGGCCGCGATTACGGTCGGTGGTTTCGCCTGGTTCATTCGAGTCAATAACTGTAGGGGCAGCCCTTGTGGCTGCCCTGGTCAGCGGCGCAGCGGGCGCCCACAAGGGGCGCCCCTACAAATCTAGGAAAGGCAGCGCCGCCATTCCCGCGGAAGCGGGAATCGACCTCAGGAGGAGCGCGCACGGGCGCGCCGCTGCGGCAGGTGCAGCGGCTGGTTGATCGCTGCCCAGGCCGCCTCGGCCGAGGCTTCGGGGAAGGTCGGGTGCGCGTGGATCGTCTCGCGCAGGTCTGTCAGCGTGGCCTCGAGCTGCAGCGCCAGCGCGCCCTCGGCGATGATGTCGCTGGCCGCCGGGCCGATCACGTGCATCCCCAGCAGCCGTCCATTTGCGCCGTCGGCCACCAGCTTCACGAAGCCGTCGGTATCGCCGTAGGCTCGAGCGCGGCCCAGCGCCTGGAAGGGGAAGCGCCCCACGATCACCTCTCCGTGCTGCTCGCGCGCGTCGGCCTCGGTGAGCCCCACGCTGGCGATCTCGGGATGGGTGAACGTGCAGGCCGGCACGGTGTCGTCGTGGTAGACCGCCGAGCCGCCCATCACGTTCTCCGCCGCGACCACGCCCTGGTGCGAGGCCACGTGCGCCAGCAGCCGCTGCCCGGTCACGTCGCCGATGGCGTAGACGTCGGGCCGGTTGGTGCGCATGGCGCCGTCCACGGGAATCCCCTGGCCGCTGTGCGTCACGCCCATGCGATCGAGCCCAAGATTCATTGCATTGGCCCGTCGCCCGGTGGCCATCAATACGTGCGTGGCGTCGACCTCTGAAGTCTCGTCGTCTTTTGCCAGGCTCACGCGCAGCCCGCCCTCGCGCTCGGCGATGGACTCGATGCGGGTGCCGTCGCGCACGGTCACGCCCTGCTGCACAAGAATCTTGCGCAGGGCCGCGCTCACTTCGGCGTCTTCGTTGGGAACCACCGTGGGGAGCATCTCGACCAGCGTGACCTCGCTCCCCAGCAGCGCGAACAACGTGGCCCACTCAACGCCCACGGCGCCCGCTCCGGCCACAACGATCTGGGCCGGCGGCTCTTCCAGCTCGAACGCGCCGTCGCTGTCGATCACGCCCGGCAGGTCCGTGCCAGGAACCGGCGGCATCACCGACGACGAGCCGCTGGCGATGATGACCTTGGGCGCCATGACCAGGTCGCCGCGATCGCCCATATCCACCTCGACGACGCCGGCGCCCGCCAGCGTGCCGTAGCCGCGCACCACTGTGACCCCGGCGGCGTCCAGCAGGCCGCCCACCCCGCGTACGAGCTGGCGCACGATGCGGTCCTTGCGCGCCCGCATGGCCGCATAGTCGGCTTCGACCCCCGACACGTTGACGCCGAACGCGCCCGCGTGGAGCGCGAGCTGGTAGACCTCGGCGCTGCGGAGCAGGGCCTTCGAGGGAATGCAGCCGCGCAGCAGGCAGACGCCGCCGACCTCTTCGGCCTCGACCAGCGCGACATTGGCCCCAAGCGCGGCCGCCCGCAGGGCAGCCACGTAGCCGCCAGGGCCGCCGCCGAGCACGCACACATCCGCCGTTACCGGCATGGCATCGTCAGGGTCTTCCGAGCGGACGGCATTGTAGATCGCGGGCGCGCTCGATCACGCCGCATCGGCAAAGGCCTCGCAGATTCCGCGATAGACGCCCACGGCCGCCTCGAGCTCGGCCAACTCGATCCATTCGTCGTTTGTGTGCGCCTGCGCGATGTCGCCGGGACCCAGCACCACGGCGGGCAGCCCGCCGATGGACGCCAGCATGGAGGCGTCGGTGGCATAGGCCACGGCGGCCAGGGTCGGATCGCGACCGGCCTCAGTCAGCGCCTGCGCGGTTGCCCGCACCACGGGCTCGTCGGCGCCGGTCTCCATCGGCGGCACGTGGACGTAGGGCGGCTCGCGCTCGACGCGGAGTCCGGCGTCGGCCTGACGCAACGCGTCCAGCGCCTGGTCCACCTCGGCGAGCACCGCGTCGGGATCCTCGCCGGGCAGGAGCCGCCGGTCGCAGTCGATCTGGCAGGCGTCCGGCACCACGTTCACCGCCTCGCCGCCCTCGATCACGCCCACACTCCAGGTCGCGGGGCCCAGGCGGGGGTGCGACGACTTCGCCAGGCCCGGCTCGATGCCCGCGCGCAGCGCGCCGATCACCGTCTGCATATCGAAGATGGCGTTGCGACCGCGCTCCGGCGTCGCGCTGTGCGCCGCCACGCCGGTGGTGCGCACGCGCCAGCGCAGCACGCCCTTGTGCGCCACGATGGGCTGCAGGTTGGTCGGCTCGCCCACGATCACCGCGTCCACGGCGGGCCGGCGCTCGGCCAGCGCCCGAGACCCGCGCATGGTGATCTCTTCGTCCATGGACCCGGCGAGCCAGACGTTGACCGGAAACGTCGGGTCGGCGGCGGCGCTCTCCAGGACGCTGAGCATGGCGGCCAGCGAGCCCTTCGGATCGGCGGAGCCGCGTCCGTAGAGCCGCCCGCCCTCGACGCGCGGATTCAAGGCGTCTGGCATCGGGGCCAGCCCAACGGTGTCTAGGTGGCACTCGAACATCAGCGTGCGGGGGCGTGCGCGGTCGATGCGGGCCAGCAGGTTGGGACGGCCCGGCTCGACCTCGTAAAGCTCCACCTCGGCGCCCATGGCTCGCGCGGCCTTCGCCACGTAGTCCGCCATCGCCTGCTCGCCAGGTCCGCCTGGCAGGCTGGCGTTGACGCTGTTGATCGCCACCAGATCGGCCAGGCGCGAAACGAGGGCGGACATGGACGTTGATCCTCAGTGGATGGGGCGCCGAAGTATAGGCGCGGGGGCGGCCCGGCGTACTACCAGACAAATACCGAACATGCTGCTATACTGCATCCATGGCTCCCCTCAAAGACCAACAGGCGGCGACGCTTTCTCCTCCACGCATCGGGGATGTCCGGCCGCGTCCGCCGGCGCCGCCGCCCGTCATGCGGCCACCGGCGCCGACCTGCCCGGACTGCGCCGCGCCGCTGCGCGCGCAGGGGCTTTGCCTCGTCTGCCCGTCCTGCGGCTTCGGCGCCTGCGGCTAGGCGGCATCCTCCTCATCAGTCATTCCGAGCGCAGCGAGGAATCTCAGATTCACGACCCCGGCCGCGAGGCCAGAGACGCTAGATGCCTCACGTTGTTCGGAATGACAAGAGGTTGGCTCGGCGCCGGGAGCTTATCCCTCGGGATCAGCCTCCGGCTCGACTGGCGCCACGTGCCTTGCCAGATAGGCCCCGCCCGCGACCCCTAGCATGCTGCTGGGGCCGGTGGCCGCGCCGATCGCCGCCCCGAAGCCGGTCGCCATCACCACCACCGCCGCCAGGTTGTCGACGGTCACCGTCATGAACATATCCGACACCAGCGGCTCGGAGAATCGCAGCAGGAAGGTCTCGCCCGCGCCCAGAATCTGGGCGAACGACGCCACCACCAGGCCCAGCGCCGCGATTCCGAGCAGCGCGGCGGCGGCGGCGCTGGCCATGATGATCACGCCCACCATGGTGCGCAGCACCAGGCCGGGACGCATCCAACACGCGGCGCGCACCCGTGCGTGCGCTGCGACGGGTCCCGCGCCGCCCATCACGTGCGGCACCACCAGCCACAGCAGGGCGCCGGTGGGGACGATGACCATCACGTTCATGGCAACGATCAACGTGTAGACCAGCGCGATCAACGCCAACGGCCGGTCCGGAAGCTCACCCAGCGGCCCGCGGGCGCCCATCTGCGTGAGGGCGAATACGCCCAACTGCGCCGCGAGCAGTACGCCCACGACCAGCGCGGCGGGAATGGCCGCCGCCACGAGCGCTACGGCTCGCCCGAAGGCTTGTCGCAGGCCCGCCGCGAGCGTGGCGTCCCGCCGGCTCGACGCCGCCACGGCGCCCGCGGATATGGACCAAGCGACGACGATGAGCGCAGCGGCGATGACGATGAACGGAATGGCCGCCGGCGAGCGGATGTAGGCCAGCGCGACGGCGCAGCCGCCGAGCGCACCGATCGCCGCTCCCGCCGCCAAACCCAGCCCGAGCACTCCGGGACGAGCGGCAACGGCAAAGGCCGCGGCAATGGGGGCCAGCAGGCCGTCCGTCGCTCCGGCTGCGGAAGGCGTCCCGGTGGTGTCTGTGGATGTCATGCGGCCAACGCCGGCAGTGTATCTCTCCGGCCCGTGGGACTTATGCTCATAGTGCCGGTGGAACGCAGCGGGGGATGGAACCGTGACTTCTGATTCAACGGCAGGCAATGGGCGCAGGGCCGTGGTGGTGGGCGCCGGACGCATGGGTCATGGGATCGCGCTCGAGCTGGCGCGCGGCGGCTTCGAGGTGTCGCTGTACGACGCTGCCCCCGGCCGCGCCGAAGCGGCCATTGCCGAGGCGCGGGAGGACGCGCAGGACCTGGTGCGCGCCGGCGTGATCGCCGCCGCCGACGTGGACGTGATCGTGGGACGGCTGCGCGCTGCGGAGACTCTCGCCGACGCCACGGCCGGGGCCGAGTTCGGCGCGGAAGCCGTGGCCGAGGACCTGGAAGTCAAGCAGGACGTCTTCGCGGAGCTGGACCGGCTCTGCCCACCGCCCGCCATCCTCACCAGCAACACGTCCAGCATCAGCATCACTGAAATCGCCAGCGGCTGCGCGCACCCCGAGCGCGTGGCGCTGGCCCACTGGATGCTCCCGCCGCACCTGCTCCCGATCGTTGAGATTGCTCCAGGTGAAGCGACCGACGCGGCCACGATTAACGGCCTGCGCGAGGTGCTCGAATCGCTCGGCAAGCAGCCGGTGCACATCCGCAGAGAGCTGCCGGGCTACCTGATGAACCGGTTGCAGTTCGCCCTCGCGCGCGAAGCCCTGAGCCTGATCGACAAGGGCGTCACCACCGCCGAGGAGATCGACGTGCTCATCAAGGGCGTGCTGGCGCGGCGCATTCCGGTGCTCGGCATCATGCGCCAGGCCGACATGGCCGGGCTGGACGTGTATCGCCAGATCTTCACCTACCTGGGGCCGGACCTCGACGCCAGCGACGAGCCGCCCGCGTTCCTGGAGAAAGCCGTGGCCGCCGGCCACACCGGGGCGCGCGAGGGCCGGGGGCTCTTCACCTGGGAACCGGGCGAGTTCGAGCGCTTCGTTGCCGCCCGCAACGATGCGCTCATCGAAGCGCTGCGGAAGGATCGCGGGGACTGATCGCTTAACACCCTCTCCGTGCTGGAGTCCTGCTCCCTCCCCTTAACCGGAGACCCGAGCAATACCCGACCAAGCTTGACGATGACCGGGCGAACTTCATCCGCCCCGAGGTTCAATGAGGGGTGGATTCCCGCCTTCGCGGGAATGACGAAGGACTACGCAAAGGTCTCTTAACAGGGGGAGGGGGTCATCCGCGACCTCGACGCGGGGAGCTACCCAACCGCCCGGCCGACGTAGCGCCGGCCAATCGCGTAGGCCGCCGCCGACTCGCTGGCCATGCTCACCGTGCGCGCCATGGCTCCCACCCAGGCGCCGGCAAGCGCGGCGGCGGGCGCGAGGACGAACAGCAAGGCGGCCATGAGCACCAGCCGTCCGAGGGCGGCTGCCGCCACCAGGGACGTGCGGCGCTGGTGCATGGTGAGGCCGGAGTAGAACTGCCGCAGCCCCATCACGGCGGGCACCGCGACGAAGATCTGCAGCGCCGGCAGCGCCCCCTCGGCCACGTGCGGCGGCGCGCCGATCACGCCCTCCAGCGCAAACCGTCCCACGGGCGTGAAGGCGATGAGCGCCATGAGCGCGGTCAGACCAGCCGAAATGCCGACCACGAAGGTGCGCACGCGCACGTGATCGACAGGATCTTGCGCCATCACCAGGACCACCTGCCGCAGCGTGGCCAGCGCGGCCATGCTGACCATGATGAGGCTCATGGCCACGCGCAGGGCCGCCACGGAGGTCTCCGGATCGTCCAGCCGCAGCAGTCCGGCGTTGGTGAGCGGCAGGCCCGCCGCGAGCGAGAACTGGGTGGCGATGAGGGGCAGCACGAACCAGGTCACCTGGCGTACGTCGAGGGGCGGCTGTCCGCCCGGGTCGTCGCCGTAGGGCGCGCGTTGCGAGGCGCGGTGGGCGAGCCACCCGAGCACCACCGCCTCCACGGCGGCGATCGCCAGCCAGACCGTCGCGCCCGCCACGCTCGCCGCCACCGGCACATTGGGGATGACGCCCAGCGCCAGGACGGTCAGCAAGGCGATGCTGACCGCCGGCGCCACCCACACCACGCGCGTCTGCCGCAGATGGGCCAGCTGCGCCACATAGAAGAGCCGTGCCAGATTGAAGACCGGCACCAGCGCGGCGATCTGCATCATCTGAACCACGCGGGGCGTCAGCGCCGGGGGCGTGCCCATCAGCTGCTCGAAGAACCACGGCCCGCTGCCCGGCAGCGCCGTCACCAGCGTCAGGCCCACGATGCCCAGGGTGTAGACAGCCGTGTAGCGGCGCATGAAGTGATACGACTGGCGTCCGCGCACCAGCACCAAGTAGGCGCTCTGCACCGCGATGCCCGCCGCGCCCAGAATCTGCACCACGCCGCTGACGACGCCAAAGGCCGCCAGCGACGCCGCCGGCTCGAGTCCGCGCGCGATGCCCGCATCGAGCAGCGGGTGCCGCACCTGCTGCAGCACCTGCGAGGCCGCCAACGGCACGAAGAACGCCCACATCGCGCTGTAGGTCACGGCCTTGACGGACGCAGGGCGCATGGGCGCAGCCATCCCTGGGCTTGGGTGGACGGCCCGATTATGACGGGCGCGCACGCGCCGGTTGCGCTACAACCGGCGGCTTCGTGACCCGACCGGGCGCCTGCGTATACTCACAGCGTCGGGCCTGGCGGCCGCGCCGATCGCTTCGGCGGGCCCTACGATCCGCCCGACGCCATCGCGCGTCCACACGCCGCGGCTACCACACCCACAGGACCAATCGAATGACCGCATCCACCAACGGCGCCCAGGCGCCGCTTCCCACTCGCGAGGAGCTCGCCGCGCGCCACAAGCGCATCGAGGCCGCCGTGCGCGAAATCCTCACCGCCGTCGGCGAGGACCCGGACCGCGACGGCCTGCTCGACACGCCGGCCCGCGTCGCGCGGATGTACGACGAGCTGCTCAACGGGCATCGGACCGACCCCGACGAGCATCTCGAGGTCACCTTCGAGCATGGGCACGATGAGATGGTGGTGGTTCGGGACATCCAATTCCACTCGCTCTGCGAGCACCACCTGCTGCCGTTCTTCGGCACGGTTGCCGTGGGGTATCTGCCCCACGACCGCATCGTCGGCCTCAGCAAGCTGGCGCGCGTGGTCGAGCACCTGGCCCGGCGGCTTCAGGTGCAGGAGCGGTTGGCCAGCCAGATTGCCGACGCGATCGAGCGCGTGCTCGACACCGGCGGCGTGGCGGTGATGGTGGAGGCCGAGCACCTGTGCATGACCATGCGCGGCGTGCGCAAGCCCGGCAGCCGCATGGTGACGACCGTGACCCGCGGAGCCTTCCGCGACAACCCCGCCACGCGCGCGGAATTTCTCCACGCCATTGGCCAGCCGGCTTAGAGCACTAAACAAGCTTCGGCGCGCAGGGTCGGGTCCGGTCCCTTCTCCCCTCGCGGGAGAAGGTGAGGTTGAGGGGGATTCACTGACGGCGCGGCTAGTGGCGCCGCCGACCCCTCACCCCAATCCCATCCGTCAGAAGCGCGCGGGAATTCGAGGCCTTTCCGTCACGACCAACGGTCACTCCGCAACAACACCGCCACTCACGCCAGCCTTGCGCCGAGCCCGATAGTTCGTATACGATGTACACGCAGCGTTAACAGCGCTGCTCGGGTCGTCCCTGGCCCGCGGATCAGCGGTTGATCGACGGGCCAGCACCGCCAAAGGTGGCGTGATGCGAAACATTCGCGTCGAGATGGGACGCTGGCAAATTGACAGGTTGCGCCCCGCGGCGTGACGGGCGAGTCGTCGCGGGGCAGCAGGTCACGCCGGACCCGGATGCCTGCTTCCGACACCTGAGATCCCGCACTCGCGAGTTCGCTCGCTTGGGACTCTAGTCCCCGGGTCCGCCAGACGACCGGGCGCGATCACGGACACGTATCGCGCTGTGGGCTCGCATCGAAGGATGCGAGCCCACGTCTTTTCTCCCCGCCGGGCAACCTCGGATGACCCTCTCCCTAGCCCTCTCCCTTCCAGGGCGAGGGGACCGGATTGGGCGCCAAGGAGGGGCGTCCCTCCACGAATTCGGCTGTAGGGGCAGCCCTTGCGGCTGCCCGCACACGTTCTACCGAAACATCCAGCGACCCACGGCCGAGGGCGCATGCTAAGGTGCCGGACCAGGTGTCGGCAGTCCTTGGCCATCGTCATATGAACCCCGTCGTCGACATCGCGCCTCTCCTTGATCGCGTCGCCAAGCCCGCGCAATACACGGGCGGCGAGTTGAACGCCCGACGCAAACCCTGGGACGAGGCCGCGACGCGCTTCGCGCTGTGCTTCCCCGATGCGTACGAGATCGGGATGTCGAACCTCGCCATGGGGGTGCTGTACGAGCAGGTCAACGACCGCACGCCGCACCTCTGCGACCGCGCCTTCACGCCGTTTCCGGACATGGCGGACCTGATGCGCGAGGCGGGCTTGCCGCTGTTCGGCTGGGAGACGCGTCGACCGCTGGCGGACTTCGACATGCTCGGGTTCTCGCTCAGCTACGAGAGCGGGAACACCAACGTGCTGGAGATGCTGGATCTGGCGGACCTTCCGCTGGAGAGCCACGAGCGCGGACCCGGCGACCCGCTGATCCTGGGCGGCGGTTCGGCGCTGATGAATCCCGAGCCGATGGCGGACTTCTTCGACCTGATCGCGATCGGCGAGGGTGAGGAGCTGCTGCCGCGCCTGCTCGACGCCCTGGCGGATGTCGATCGCGAGCGCCCGGACTGGCGCCGCGCGTTCCTGGTCCACTGCGCCACGGAGATTCCAGGCATCTACGTGCCATCGCTCTACCGGCCGCGCTTCGACGGCCAGCGATTCATCGAATACGACCGGCTGCACCCGGACGCTCCGGCGCAGATCGAGCGGCAGTTCGTGGACCTGGACGCCGTGCCCGCGCCGTCTCAACCGGTCGTGCCGCTCACGGAAGTGGTGCACGACCGCGTGGCCGTCGAGCTGGACCGCGGTTGCGCGCGGGCCTGCAGATTCTGTCAGGCCGGCTATATCTACCGACCGGTGCGCCGGCGATCGGCGGAGGGCGTGGCGGCGGCCATCGACCAATGCCTGGCGGCGACGGGGCAGAGCGACGTGTCGTTGCTCTCGCTCAATGCCGTGGACTACGACGGCCTGGACGAGCTGATTGGCGAGGTGCAGGACTCCACGCCCGACTACCTGCAGGTGAGCATTCCGTCCACTCGCGTCGAGAGCTTCAACGTCGACATCGCGCGGGCGCTGCAGCGCGGCGGCAAGCGAGGCGGCAGCCTGACATTCGCGCCCGAGGCGGCGACGCCGCGCATGCGCCAGGTCATCAACAAGGAGATCTCGGACGAGGACCTGCTGGACACCTGCGACATGGCGTTCGCGCAGGGGTTCCGCACGATCAAGCTGTATTTCATGATCGGCCAGCCCACCGAGACGCTGGACGACGCCCGCGCGATCGCCCACCTGGCCAACCGGGTGATGGCCGTGGGGCGGGGGCATCACGGGGCCAAAGCGAAGGTGAATGTGACGGTGTCGACCTTCATCCCCAAGCCGTTCACGCCATTCCAATGGCATCCGCAGGACCGTCCGGAAGCGATCCGCGCCAAGCAGCGGGCCTGCTTCGAGATCGTGCGCGACCGCAACGTGCACTTGATGTGGCACGACACCGAGGAGAGCCAGGTCGAGGCGCTGCTGGCGCTGGGCGACCGGCGCGTGGGGCGCGTGATTCGCCGCGCCTGGGACCGCGGCTGCCGCTTCGACGGCTGGATGGAGCACTTCAAGGCGGAGGCGTGGTTCGCCGGCGTCGCGGACGCCGGGGTGGACCTGGACGAGATGATCTACCGCCACCGCGATCCCGCCGAGCCGCTGCCCTGGGACCAAATCGGCATCCACGTGAGCAAGCGGATGCTGCAACGGGAATACGCCCGCGCGTTGGCCGCGGCGGAGCCGTCGGAGGCCAGGCTGGCGGCTGCGCCGGCTTGAGGCGGGGCTGGGCGTTGGCGGTCGGAATTCGTGCCTCCGGAAATGCCGAACATTGATTGTCATTTCGAACGAAGTGAGAAATCTGGAGTTGCCGATCTGGCAGCCGAGGTGGGGCATCTGAGATTCCTCGCCTGCGGCTCGGAGTGACCGATGGGTGCGGCTCGAATGACAGAAGAGAGCAGAGCGCGAGCCGTCGAGTCCCTTCTCCCCTTGTGGGAGAAGGACAGGATGAGGGGGGAATCCGTGGCGGAGCGTGAGAAGGCGTTCCGGGCCTGCACCCTCACCCTAACCCTCTCCCGTCAAGGGAGAGGGGACCGGACATCGGCCACGGTGCGGCGGTGACGCGCGCGCTGACCGACACGATTGCGGCCATTGCCACGGCGCCGGGGCCGGGTGGCATCGGCATCGTGCGCGCCAGCGGACCCGAGGCGCGCGGGGTCGCCGAGCGGGTCGTGCGGTTTCGCGAGGGGATCGAGCATCCGCGTCCTCGCTATGCGCATCGCGTGGACGTGATCGATCCGGCTCCGCCGCACGCGGTGATCGACGATGGCTTGCTGCTCTTCATGCCGGGGCCGAACTCCTATACCGGCGAGGACGTTGTGGAGTTTCAGGGCCACGGTGGACTGTTGGTTACGTCCCGCGTGCTCGACGCCGTGCTCCGGGCCGGGGCCCGTCCCGCCGAGCCGGGCGAGTTCACCTTGCGGGCGTTTCTGAACGGTCGCCTGGACCTGGCGCAGGCGGAGGCCGTGGCCGACCTGGTGGCGGCGCCGACGGCCGAGGCGCTGGCCGCGGCGGCGGATCAGCTCGGCGGTCGCCTTTCCAGCTCCGTGCGGGAGTTGCGGCGGGCCTGCCTGGATCTGATGGCGCGGTTGGAGGCCGAGATTGACTTTGCCGAAGAGGACGTGCCGGCGGTCCCGCGCGACGACCTGCGGCGCACGCTCGAGCGAATCGACGGGACGCTGGAGGCGATCCTGGCGGGCGCGGATCGCGGAATGCTGCAGCGGCATGGATTCCGCGTGGTGCTGGTCGGCAGCCCGAACGTAGGCAAGTCGTCGCTGATGAACGCCCTGCTCGCCACGGAGCGCGCCATTGTGACGGAGGTCCCGGGCACCACGCGCGATGTGGTCGAGGAGTCGTTCAACCTGGACGGCATCCCGGTGCGGCTCAGCGACACGGCGGGACTGCGACCGACCGACGATCCGGTGGAGCGCATCGGCGTGGACCGCAGCGGGGCGGCGCTGGCCGCCGCGGACGTGGCGGCGCTGGTGCTGGACGGATCCCGCGCCCTGGTGGATGCCGACCTTGACGCGGCGCGGCAGGTGGCGGCGGCGGGGAAGCAGTCCATCGTCGTCCTCAACAAGACCGACCTGCCGTCAGCGACCACCACCAACGACGCTGCCGGGCTTATCGAGGCGCCGGTGTGCCGCACGAGCGCGATCAACGGCGACGTGGCCGGGGTGCGCGCGGCGTTGCGCACGCTCATCGGCGACGGCTCGCCCAATCCCGACCTCGGAACCGTGGCCAGCTTGCGCCACAAGCAGGCGCTGGAGCGCGCGCGGGAGGAGCTGGCAAGCGCGCGCGAGGCGGTGGCCGGCGGGCTGCCCGCGGACTTCATCGCCATCGGCCTGCGCGGCGCGGTGCAGGCGCTGGGCGAGGTCACCGGCGAATCGGCGACGGAGGACCTGTTGGATACCATCTTCGCCAAGTTCTGCATCGGCAAGTGAGGGTGCGGGCGCAAGAGGTGCGAGCCGACGAGACCCGTGAGAAGCGGGGTGGCCGGGGACTTCACCCTCACCCTCGTATCGAGTACGGGGCAAGCTTTATCCCTCTCGCGTCAAGAGGCCCTTGCGAAACTCAGCCAAGCGCGACGATGATCCCGCGAATCCTCTCCGCCCCGGATGCACTGAAGGGTGGATTCCCGCCTCCGCGGGAATGACGGTGGTTTACGCAAAGCGCTCATTGAGGGACAGGGGATCGGACCGCGTCGACCGGCGAGGCTGGCAATGAACCGCGTGTACTTCGGCGACAACCTGCCGATCCTGCAGGACATGCCGTCGGGCGGCATCGACCTGATCTACGTCGATCCGCCGTTCAACACGGGCCGCGCCCAGTCGCGCACGCAACTGCGAACCGTGCGCGACCCGGAAGGCGACCGGACGGGCTTTCAGGGCAAGCGTTACCGCACCGAGCGGCTCGGGACGCGGGCCTTCGACGACGCGTTCGACGACTACCTCGGCTTTCTCGAGCCGCGGCTGCTCGAGGCGCATCGCGTGCTGGCGCCGACCGGGTCGCTGTATCTGCATCTCGACTACCGCGAGGTGCACTACGCCAAGGTGCTGCTGGACGGCATCTTCGGGCGGGAGGGCTTTCTCAACGAGATCATCTGGGCCTACGACTACGGCGGCCGCACCAAGAAGAAATGGCCGCCGAAGCACGACAACATCCTCGTCTACGCCAAGGACCCGGAGCAGTACTACTTCGACACGGACGAAGTCGAGCGAATTCCCTACATGGCGCCGGGCCTGGTCGGTCCGGAGAAAGCGGCGCGGGGGAAGCTGCCCACGGACACCTGGTGGCACACCATCGTGCCCACGAACGGTAAGGAGCGCACCGGCTATCCGACGCAGAAGCCGGTGGGCATCGCGCGGCGCATCATCCAGGCTTCATGTCCGCCCGGCGGCACGGTGATGGACTTCTTCGCCGGCAGCGGCACGGTGGGCGAGGCGGCCCTGGAGCTGGGCCGGCGGTTCGTGCTGATCGACAACAACCCGGAGGCGCTGACGGTGATGGCGCGGCGCTTCGCGGACTACGCCGAGGTGGAGTTCGTTGGGTTTGATCGTGCGCCGGATCGAGGCAAGGAGCGGGAGGCAGCCGTCACGGGCTGAGGGGCTGTGTACCGCCGGAAGCTAAGTGGTCTGAGGCGTGGGAGACGAGGGCTCTAGATTCCTCGCTGTGCTCGGAATGACGGCGGGCGGCGTGGCCAGGATGACGGTGGCCGCGACGACGACCCAGAAGGTGGCGGCGAGCTCGGGGAGATAGAGACTGCTGTCCACGACGCCGTGCATGAGCGTCGCGAGCATGGCGCCGCCGAGGCCGTAGACGAGCGCCCGGCTTCCGCCGGCGCTGCGCCGCAGCGCGGTGCGCCAGGTGCGGGCGTAGGCGGCCAGCACGCCGACCAGGACCACGAGACCGGGAATGCCCAGCGTGAGCCAGGTGTCGAGGGCGATGTTGTGCGCATGCGAGATGTTGGGCTCGGCCCAGGCTTCGGGGCGGATGTAGTCCGGGTAGTGGTAGAGGAAGTTGTCCGGGCCGACGCCGAGGACGGGGTTGTCGGCGATCATGCGCCAGGCGGAGTCCCAGAGCAGCGGCCGCGCGGCTGTGGCCGCGTCGGAGGGGCGCAGGAGTCGCGCGAGGTTGTCGCCGCCGGTGGTGATGACGACCGCCACTATCAGGCCGACCCCGATGAGCGGTGCGGCGATGCGGGCAAGGCGTGGCGCGCGGCGCCACACGGGGTACAGGGCGAACGCGAGGCCGGCCAGCGCGCCGATCCAGGCGCCGCGGCTGAAGGTGAGCACCAGCACCGCCAGCACCAGCGCCGCGGCTGCCCAGGCGGCGGCGCGAACACGCGGGCGTGACGCGAAGGCGAGCGCCAGTCCAACCGTCACGGGCAGGGCGCGCTCCAGAATGAGCGCGAGGTTGTTGGGCGAACCGAACAGGCCGCGCAGCCGCGGCGGTCCGGCATCGGTGACGACGGCGCCGGTTGGGATGAGCGCCAGGGCCACGACTGCCGACACCACGGCCCCGAGCACCAGCGCCACGCCGAGCCGCTGCGCGTCGGCGCGGTCGCGCATCACGCTGAGCAGGACGAGAAAGAGCAGCGCGGGCTCGACGATGACGGTGCGCAGGTCGCGCCAGGCGACCCGCGGAAAGTCCGCGGCGAGCGTGGTGGCGACGCCGGCGGCGATGACGGCGAGCGCAAGCCAGAGCCACGCGCTCTGGCTTGCTAGCCAGCGGTAAACGACGGTGGATTCCCACCTTCGCGGGAGAGACGAGGGGGCGGACCCCTCACCCCTGCCCTCTCCCTCAGGGGAAGAGGGCGCCGGACGCCGGAATGCCGGTGGGGCTAACCCCTCACCCCCGCCCTCTCCCACAAGGGGAGAGGGCGCCGGACGCCGGAACAGCCGGGAGATGAACCCTGCACGTCCGCCCGCTCCCTCGAGGGGCGAGAGGGTCGGACGCGGCGATGACGCGGCTTGCTCTGGTCCGTCGGAGTCTCCGCGGCGATGCAGCGGCCAGTGGCGCTGCGCCAGCGCGCGCGCGGCCCAGGCGATGACCAGAATCACGATGAGCGTCTCGCCGACCGGACGGTCGTAGATGCCGGTGCGCGCGATCACGCCGACGAAGGGGATTGCCGCGACGGCAGCGATGGCGATGTGACGCGGGCGCGCCAATGCCAGCGCGCCCAGCGCCGCGGCCAGCACCAGCCGAGCCAGGGTCCAGGCGGATGCCGGCGTGCCGTCGGGCAGCAGGGCGAACACCACAGCGAGCGCAACGGCGGCCACCTCGCCGACGTGCAGACCGAGCGGCAGACGCCGATCCAATATGTCGATTCGCGGGATGCGCGCGGCGACCCGCGCGGCGCGACCGCCAATCGCCCAGACCAGCGCGGCCAGCGCCAGCGCCCAGGTGACGGCGACGGCGGCGTAGGGCCAGAGCGGCCGCGAGTTGCCCACCAGCGCGCCGTCGACGATGACCAGCCCGCCCGACGCTTGCGGGTCGCGCTCGGCCATCACCGTCAGTTCGAGCACATGCGGGCCTTGGGACAGCCCGCGGGCGATGGGAATGCGCGCCAGGCGCTCCACCTCAGGGGCGTAGAGGTTCAGAATCGCCTCGCCGGCGGCGTTGCGCGGGAGGGCGTCGGCCAGGGCGCTGTGGCCGTCGATGCGTACGCGCACCTGTCCCATGTCGGGACCGCGCCGAGTGAGCAGGCCGACGGAGTCGCCCTCGAATCGCAGCTCCAGCCGTGCGTCGGGCTGCCCGGTCTGGCGGTGGAATCCGAGCGAGGCCCAGTCGCTGGGCACGCGCGGCCAGGGTCCATCGAAGCTGAAGGCGGCGTGCGTTTCCTGATGCAGGCCGATGCCGGCGCCGGGCGCGGCGGCGTAAGCCTGTTCCAGGGCCAGCATGTGGTCGCGCGGCTGCAAGTCCTTGGTGAGCAGCCCGAAGAACGGCGTGGGGTCGTCCGGGTGGGTGTCGTGCGGCCAGCGCGAGGCCCAAATGGTGATGGTGGGCAGCCAGGGCCATTGCTCACGCGCCCGCCGGATGCCGTCCACGGTCCAGGCCGCTTGGTCCGCCGCCGGGTGATTGCCCCAGATGCCCTGATCCCCCTGCCAGCCGGGAGGCAGCGACATCCAGCCGTATTCGGAGGCCCAGATCGGCGTGCCGGCGTCGCCGTGGGCTTCCATGATTTCGCGCCAGAGCACGGCGCGAGGGAAGTTCGTCCGCGGCGCCTCGATGCGCGGATCGCGCGGACCGGTGAACAGGCCGTAGGACATGCTGGACGCCACGTCGAACGCCCCCTTGGCGCCCAGCTGATAGAGCCGCTCCATGAACAGTAGGTCGCTGAGGTTGTCGGGCCCGGTTTCGATGGTTGGTGCCAGTCCGGCCAGGACGATGACGGCGTCGGGATTGGCGGCCCGTACGGCCGCACCCACCTCGCGCAGCATGTCGAGGTAGGCGGCGGGGTCCGGCGGCTGCCCGCCCCACTCGCCGAAGAGGTTGGGCTCGTTCCAGATTTGGAAATACTTCACCTTGCCCCGGTATCGCGCCGCGACCGCGGCGGCAAAGTCGGCGAAGTCGGTGAAGTCCGCGGGGGGCATCTGGATTGACGTATTTTCCTGCGGGTCGAAGCCGGGCGTAGCCCAGGCCGGGGGGCGGTCGAGCCGGGCGAGCACCTCGATGCCGAAGCCCTGCGCCAACTCGACGATGCGGTCGTATTTGGCCCAGGAATCTTCGCCGTGGTTGTCGATGTAGACACCCTTGGCGTGAGGCTCGATCTCGACCCACGGGATCTCCTGCCGGATGAGGCCGATGCCGGCGCGGGCCAGGATCTCCAGCTCGCGCTCGACCTTGGCCGGGTCCGCTTCGCGATGCAGGAAGGTGTTGGCGCCGATGGCGGGAGCGTCCGCGTGGCGCAGCTCGGGCAGGTCGGCGAGGCCAAAGGTCACACCGCGCTCGGTGAGGATGGCCCAGCCCAGAAGAGCGGCCGTAACCACGCCCACCAGCCCGAGGCCGACGGCGGCGAGGACGGCCCGCGTGATTCTGGACCTCTGGCGGCCGCGGAGTCGATGACCGAGCCCGGGCAGGCTTAGGCGCGGAATAGACCAGCGGTGCGGCAAGCGTCGTCTCGTGCGGGTGGCGCCCCCAGCATGCCAGCGTTGGCGGTGTGTGCGCGCCCGACGGAGGGCGGAACCGGCCAATCGTTGGGAGCGAGCCGCGCGGTCGGGCGCCCGTGTGGATTGTCCCCGCGCGAGCGAGGTCTGGTTGCCCGGCGAGTGGGAGCGTGGACGGCGATGCGCCCGCGCGGACGGAGGCGACGGGGATTGAGGCCTGCGGCTGTGGGCGCCGCCTTGACAACTCCGGGCGTTCGCCTATCCTACGGCCGTCTCTTAGTAGAGGCTAAGAACTTTAGGCGTCGGCGCTAACCCCAGCGGTGGACGCGACGCGGATGGGAGAGGGGCCGTGCGAAGAATCGTTCTCGTCGTGGTGGCGGGTCTCATGGCCGGGCTGTTGGCAGCCTGCGGCGAAAGCGGACCCTCCACCGAGTTGAAGCAGGACGTGGTGGCGAACTACGCCAACGGCGTCCACCACCTCTATGCGCAAAGCTTGAGCTCAGCGCAGGCCATGGACCGGGCCATTGACCGGTTCCTGACCGAGCCCACGCCGGCGCATCTCGAGGCCGCCAAGCGCATGTGGCTGATCGCCCGTGACGACTACGGGCCGACCGAAGCCTTCCGCTTCTACGACGGCCCCATCGACCATCCAGAGGATGGTCCTGAAGGGCTGATCAACGCCTGGCCGCTGGACGAGGCGTACATCGACTACGTGGTCGACAACCCGAGCGCCGGCATCATCAACGACGCCGAGACCTTCCCGGTCATCAACGCCGACCTGTTGGTGTCGCTGAATGAAGAGGGCGGCGAGGAAAACGTGTCGACCGGCTGGCACGCCATCGAATTCCTGCTGTGGGGCCAGGACCTCAGCGCGGCCGGACCGGGTGAACGGTCCGTCGAGGACTTCACCACGGCCGCGAATGCCGACCGCCGCGCCACCTACCTGGCCGTGGCGTCGGACTTGCTGCTGCAGCATCTGCAGGACATGGTGGACGCGTGGGCGCCGGGCCGCGGAGACAACTATCGCGCGGAGTTCACCGCGGTCGACACCGACGAAGCGTTGCGACGGATCATCACCGGTATCGGTGAGTTGAGCCGCGGCGAGCTGGCGGGCGAGCGCATGACCGTGGCCTACGAGGCGCGGTCGCAGGAGGACGAGCACTCCTGCTTCTCCGACAACACCACGGCCGACATCGTCGGGAACGCCCTGGGAATTCAGATGGTGTTTCTGGGCAACTTCGGCCAGGTGTCCGGTCCCGGGGTCCTTGATTTGATCGAGGCCCAGGACGCGGAGATCGCCGAGCAGCTGGCGGCGGAGATCGAGCTGAGCGTGAACCTGACCAAGGCGATCGACGCCCCGTTCGATCAGCATCTGCTCGAGGGCGTGTCCGACGCGGACGCCGGGCGGAAGGCCGTGCTTGACGCCATCGTCGCTCTGGAAGAGCAGACGGACACGATCGTCAGCGCGGCGCAGGCGCTCGGCATCACCATCAGCGTGAGCTAATGGCGGGACGTGGTCCGCGACCCGGCACTGCGGCTGCAACGGTGCGGCCCGGTGCCTGAGGTCGTGGACCGCGCGCCCTTGCCGACGGGGGCTGCGGCCGGTTCAGTTCCGGCCGCGGCTGCGCGCTACGCGGGCGGGCTGCTCGTGTTTGCGGCGGTGGCCCTGGCCGTCTCGGTGATCGGACGGGTGTCGGCGGCCGCGGACCACGACACCCTGGCCGAGACGCTGGCCGCCATCGCCGATCAGCGCGGCGCCTATGGCTTGGGCGGCGCCGGACGTGTGGTGGCGGGAATTGCGCTCGTGGCCGGGGCTTGGTTTCTGCTGCGGACGTGGATCATTCGCCAGCGTCTGGGCACGCCGCTGGTGCCGTATCTCCTCGCCGTCGCCGGGCTCGGCTTGGGCGTTTCGGGCGCAAGCGCGATCGCCCTGGCGGTCGGGGCGCCCGCGGCGCCGGCCACGGGCGGCGCCGCGGCGGAGGCGCTCGACGCCTTGCACTGGATCGCCGGCAAGATCGGCTTCGTGGCGGCCGGATTGGCCCTGCTCATCGCCGCCCGGTATCAGTGGAAGGTCGGTGGACAGCTCCGGCGCATCGCGCCCGTCTCGGCCGTGGTCGGATTGGCTATGCAATTCATCTGGATCGATGCCGCGACGATCATTCACCCCATTGTGGGAACCGGCTTTTTCGTCTGGCTTCTGGCCGTCGGCGCCATGCTGACGACCGGCCGGGTGGAACGGCACTTCACAGCCATGGTCACCGCATCCGCCACTCGCGGCAGGTCGCATGTGGGGTAGGACGGCGCGGGCGGCGCCGCCACGTGCGACCTGGGTGCGGTGACCCCGGGCCAGTGGTTCTGGTCGGAGCGCGGCGCGCCTTCGGGCGGCTGGCGGCCGTCGTATTCACGGGCGCATTGCTCGCCTCGTGCGGACCCGACCGACCGGGCATTGACCTCGATTTGGTTTTCGACGAGCGGTTGGGCGGGGCGACGACGGCGTTCAGCGCCGGCAGCAACGCGTTCGAGCTCTCCGCGCGCAACCTGGCCAACGAGGAGCGGCGCATCTTCGAGGTGGGCGACAGCTTCTTCACGCAAAACTGGGTCACGGCCCCGGCGTCGACTGAAGCGCGCGACGGCCTGGGCCCGACGTTCAATGCGCTGTCGTGCTCGTCCTGCCACGACCGCGATGGCCGGGCCAAGCCTCCGGACCATGACGAAGATCCCGAGCGCGGACTGCTGCTGCGGCTCAGCGTTGCGGGGCCGAACGGCCCGGTTGACGACGCGGTCTACGGCGGCCAACTGCAGGATCGCGCCGTCATCGGCATCGCGCCGGAGGGGCGGATCGAGATTCGCTACGAGATCATCGGCGGCGCCTACCCGGACGGCACGCCGTTCACGCTGCGCAAGCCCACGTACATCATCGTGGACCTTGCATTCGGTCCGCACGATCCGGCGATCATGATCTCGCCGCGCATCGCCTCCGCCGTCATCGGCATGGGCTTGCTGGAGGCCATTCCGGCGGAACGCATCCTGGAGCTCGCGGACCCCGACGACGCCGACGCCGACGGAATCTCAGGCCGTCCGAACATGGTTCGGGACATCCGGCGCGGGGAGGATGTGCTGGGGCGATTCGGGTGGAAGGCCAACCAGCCCACGGTGGAGCAGCAAGCCGCCGGCGCGTTCCTGGGTGACATTGGGATCACGTCGACCCTGTTCCCGCAGGAAAACTGTCCGGCGGCGCAAGACGCGTGCGCGGCGGCGCCCAACGGCGGTGCGCCCGAGATTCCGGACGAACGGCTCGCCCAAGTGGCGTTCTACGTGCAGACCCTGGCCGTGCCGGCGATGCGCAACGTTGACGATCCTCGCGTGCGACAGGGCGCGGAGCTCTTCGTCCAGACCGGCTGCGCCGCGTGCCACACGCCCAGGCACGTCACCGGGAACGATCACCCGGTCGAGCCCCTGCGCAACCAGACCATCTTTCCATTCACCGACTTGCTGCTCCACGACATGGGCGAGGGGCTGGCGGACGGGCGGCCCGACGGTCTGGCCACCGGACGCGAATGGCGCACGCCGCCGCTGTGGGGCATTGGCCTGGTGAGCGTCGTCAACGGTCACACCATGTTCCTGCATGACGGGCGGGCGCGGAGCATCGAGGAGGCGATTCTCTGGCACGGCGGCGAAGGGCAAGCCTCCCGCGATCGGTTCATGGCCCTGACGCGGGACGAGCGCGTCGCGCTGCTCCAGTTTCTGAGGTCACTGTAGTGATGAACCCATGGCGCCGGCTCTTGACGGCGGGATTGCTGGTGGTGGCGGTCGGATGCGGCGAGGGCGCTCCCGACGACTCCGAGGTCTTGATCAGTCTCGCGGACCAGGTGATCGTGCCCACGTACCAGGCGGCGGCCGCGGCGGCCGGCGACCTCGAGGCGGCGCTTGATGCCCTGTGCGCGGTGCCCTCGGACAGCACGCTGCAATCCGCGCACCAGGCGTGGCGGGACGCGCGCGGCGCGTGGCTGCGATCGGCGGCGATGGCGTTCGGTCCGGTTGCGGACCGACGCTCCGGCGGGCTGATCGACTGGTCGCCAATCGATCCCGAGCGAATTGAACGAATGCTGGCACAGAATCCCGCAGCGACCGAGGACGCGGTGCGGAACACCCTGGCGTCGACGCAGCGGGGCTTTGGGGCGATCGAGTACGTCGTGTTCGACCCGGACGCGGTGTCCCGCCTGTCCGCCTCCGCCTCTCCGCGCTGTGACTACGTACGCGCGCTCGGCGGGTTGATTGCGTCCGAAACCGGCGCCATCGTCGATGAGTGGACGGTGTCGCGGAATGGCGGCCCCGCCTACCAGGACTTCCTCACCGGACGGTCGTCGAGCTCGATGCTTGAGAGCGCGGCGGTCGCCGAGGTGGTGCGGACGCAGGTTTTCCTCATCCGCGCACTGACGGACTTGCAGTTGGCGGCGGCCTTGGGGCTGCGGGGCGACGGTCCCGACCTTGCGGCCATTCCCGGTGGGGCGGGCGGCAATGGTCTGGCCGACTTGCGCGCGACGGTGCTGGGCATGCGCGACGTGTACCTGGGAGACGCCGGCAACGACGGGCTCGGGGTCTCGCACCTGGTCACTCCGCTGTCGACCGCGGCGGACGAGCGCATGCGCAGCCAATTCGAAGACGCGTTGGCGGCGGTAGACGCCGTGGAGGGTCCGCTGCGCGCCGCCGTGGTGGACCGGCCGGCACAGGTGCGGGCGGTCTATGACCGGGTGATGGACCTTCGCCGCACGCTCAACACGGAGGTGGTGAGCCTGCTGGGGGTCGCGGTCGGTTTCAGCGACACCGACGGCGACAGCATGCGCTAGGACACGGGCGGTGTATTGGGGCCGTCCGGCGCGGGCAGGATCCACGGCTTCGGCGCCAGGCCCGGCGAAACTCCCGCCAGGTTGACTTCGGGGTCAATGAAGCGCACGGCGGGACGGCCGTTGAACGTGACGAACACGTCGGCGCGTACCTCGACGTCGCGGCCCCGGCGCTTGAAGTCGTCGGCGATGAAGTGCGCCGTTTCCAGGATCATGTCCGGCTGGTAGGCCATGCGCTCGGCCTGGAGAGGCGTGAGGTAGTCCTCGGGATACGCCAGCCACTCCTGCCCGGTGAGGGGATCGGTGACGCGGAATTGGGCGTGACCGGTCTTCTCCGTCAGCATGACGCGCCAGGCAAAGCGGTAGCCCTCCTCGTTGAATCGGACCTCGCCGGGATAGGCCCAGTGACGCAAGGGCACGATGACTTGCGCCAAGGCAAACAGGCCAAGGACAAGAACGGCCGCGCGGGCCGTCCAGCCGGGGGGCGCGGCGGATCGCAGCGTGAAGGCCTCTTTGGGCGGTGGGCGGCGGCGGAGCCTCGCCAGCAGCCGCCGGGGCCAGTCGGGTGAGAAGAAGATGAGCGTCCCCAAGATCATGACCCACGGGAATATGCCGATGGGAAAGAGCACCCACGTTGCCAGGTGAAACGCGATGACCACGAGGTACGCGAATGGGCGGCTGCGGCGCCACAACAGCCAGCCCACGATGGTGAGGTCGAATGCGGCCCCGGCCCAACTCATGGCGTAGGCCACCCAGGCCTCCTTGAGCAGCGGGCCGACTAGGAATAGGTCGCCGTTGTTGTAGAGCCAGATCCGCAGCGGCTGCGCGTGCAGCAGCCAGTCGGGATTCAGCTTGGCGATGCCCGAAAACAGATACACGACGCCCAGCTGCGCGCGGAGGGTCCAGAGCACCCACACGGGGATCGTGTCCCGGCGCCACGCTGGCCTTCGCCGGGCGTCCAGCGACGCCGTTCGGTGCAAGGGCATGAAGATCATCAGGAAACTGACCAGGCTTACCCAGTAGTAGTGGTTGAGATAGGTCGTCTTGTCGATGAGCTCGACGTAGGTGAAGAGGACAAAGAAGGCCGCGATGCAGAGGCGGTAGCGGTAGCCGAGCGCCACGCCCAGGCTGGCCACACCCAGCAGCGCGAAGTGGAGATACATGCCCCAGGCCGGCCAGGGCTGCACCCACTCGAAGCCGAGGTATTTGAAGTGACGCTCGGGCTCGATATAGAGCTCGGCGATCCAGCCGTGGGCGGCGAAGCGGCCGACGGCGAACAGCCCAAGGAGCCCGAAGGCGATGCGAAAGGCCGCGGCCGAGGAGGCGCTCACCGGGTGGGCGGCGGCCAACGCGACGCGGTCGAAGCCGGCCGGCCATGACGCCGGGCGCACGAGCCCCGCTAGAGGTCCGTGTGGCCGGTGGCCGCTTCCTGGACGGCGCGGTAGACCGGGCGCGGCGTGAAATCCGGGTCGACCATGCGGAAGTAGTAGGAGGCGTCGTCGGGTCCCAGGGCGGCGAAGGACTGGCGGAAGAACCAGATGCCGAAGACGCCGATCCAGGGCCATTCACTCAGGCCGTAGCGCACGCCGTCGATGGTCCAGGCGGCCTGCTGCGCCTCCTCGACGCGCCGCCAGACGGGCTGCGAGACCTCGAGGTCGGGCGGTGCGGCGTTCCAGCCGTAGGCGCTGAGCCAGACGGCGGCGTCGCTGCGGCCGTATTCCACCATGAGGTTGCGGAGCAGCTCGACGCGGCGGAAGTTGAGCACGCGCGGGTCCGCCGGCGTATTTGGGGAGTACTGCATGCCAAAGGCCGCCGCCGCCTGGATGTCCAGGGTCTCCGCGGCGCCGTGGTCGTAAGTCTGCCGCAGAAAGGCAAGGTCGCTGATGGCGCGCGGGTTGTTTTCCAGCGTGGGGGCCAGCTGCGCGGCGGCGACGACGAGGCGGTCGTCGACCGACTTCAGGGCGTCATGGGCCACGCGCAGCAGCTCGGCATAGCCCGCCGGATCCGGCGCGGCGCCGCCCCAGTTGGCGGCGAGGTTGGGCTCGTGCCAAATCTGGTAGTGCTGGATGCGGTCTTGGTAGTGCTCGGCGAGGGTGCCCAGAAAGGTTGCGAAATCGGCAAGGTCCTCGGGCGGTGCGGTGGGGCTTTCGCGACCGGGCCGCGCCCACGGCGGTGAGCGGTCGATGCGGGCCACGACCGAAATGCCCTGCTCCAGGGCGCGGTCGACAATGTCGTCGAACCGGTCCCAACTGCTCTCGCGCCGCTGGGGATTGACGAACAGTCCCTGGCCAACCGACTCGACCGCGTCCCAGCCGATGCGCTGAAAGATCCAGCGGACGCCGGCGTCGCGCAATAGCTCCAGGCTGTGGCGGCGTTTCCAGGCTTCGTTCTCTTCATCCAGGAAGACGTTGGCGCCCCAGGGCTCGACATTGGCCAGGGGAAGGGGCCTCGGGGCGGTTCGGCGCACCGGCTCCGCGCCGCACGCCGCCAGCAGGCCGGCGCCCATCAAGCCGGCGGCGCCGCGCACGACCGAGCGGCGGTCAAGCGCGCGCGTCATGATTCGGGCTCGAGCCCCAGGTGCACGAGACATTCTCGGCTGATTTGGGCGCTGGCGGCGGGATCGCGGAGCGTAAGGTCCTGATCCACCACGAGCCATCCGTCATAGTCGCTGTTCCCGAGAATCTCCAGGATGCCTTCCAGGTCGACGTGGCCGCCGCCAAGCTCCGGGAAGCCGCCCTGGTGGACGAAGGCGGGCAGCGTGCCGCCCAGCGCCAGGTGGCGGTCGCGGAGATCGGCGTCCACGTCTTTGAGGATGACGTAGGCTACCCGCTCGATGCGGTCGCGGATGAAGGCGCGCGGGTCGGAGCCCAGATAAAACAGGTAGCCGACGTCGACGGCGAGCATCAGCGACGTGGGGTCGGTGAGCGACAGCAGGCGATCGAGCTCCGCGCTGGTCTCCACGTGCGAGCCGAGCTGGTTGCGAACGACGACCTGGAGCTCGAACTCCTGGGCGCAGATGTCGGCGGCGCGGGCGAGGCACTCGGCGAGGTGGCCCCACTGGTCCGGCTGCAGCTCCTCGGCGGGATCGCCGTGGCCCGCGGCCGCCCAGCGTTCGGGCACCGCGTGGGCCGCCGCGACGACGTAGGAGGCGTCGAGGTCGGCCAGGAACTCGGCCACGCGCCGGAGTTGATCCAGCTCAACGTCGTGGTACTCGGGGGCGAACCAGTTGGCCGCGAAGCGTCCGCCAATGAGCGGAAGGCCGTCGTCCGAGACGATGCGGCGCGCGAGCGGGGCGTCGCCAACCAGGTCGGTCACGCCGCCTTCGAGCCCGGCATATCCGGCGTCGCGGGCCTCCTCGGCGACGGTGCGAAACGGCGCATCACCCCACATGGTGGCTGCGATGCCTACGCGCACGGCGCCACGGGGCTAGTCCGGGGCGTCGGGATTAGGCCCGGCGCGCCCGCTCAACCGCTCTCCGGGCAGGGCGGTGAGGCGTTCTCGTCGTTTGGGAGGGTCCGCTGCCGGCGTTGCCGCCGCGGGTTCAGGCGCGGCAGTGGGCGGAGGCGGGGGAGGCGACTCGGGCGGCGGAGGCGGCGGCGGGGGCGCCGCGCGGCGCGGCCGGGGTTCCTCATCAGGTCGATTGGGCGGTCGCGGCGGGGCGCGGCGCGACCGGGGTTCCTCGTCGGGTCGATCGGGTACCCGCGCCCGCGCCGTCTCGCCGGGGGCGGCGCGCGGTGGCGTGGGACGCCGGCGATCCCGGCGCGGGCGTTCGCGGCGCACCACGTCGGACAGCAAGTCGTCCAACTCCAGCGTCTCGTCGGCCGCGGCGGCCAGCGGCTGGCTGCGCCCCGCGCCGCTGGCGACGACCTGCACCCGCACCCCCCGGCGCTGCACGGCTTCGATGAGCGGCACGAAGTCCGGGTCGGTGGTCACCAGCGTAAGGCGGTCGATATAGGGCGTGAGGTCGAGGGCGTCGACGGTCATTTCGACGTGCACGCTGGCGTAGAGCGTGCCGTCGTCGCGGCGTCGCAGCCGTTTGGTCACGAGCTTGTAGCCGGCCCGAGACAGGCTGCCGAGGTCCAGGTGCGGGGTGGGCTGGCCCTCGTGCTCGGTGCCGTAGGCCGTGGCGCGCACGAGGGTGGCGTCGCCCGTGAGCCGGTCGCGCAGCTGCTGGAAGTCGATCGTCCCGCCGCCGTTTGCGGCGAGGGCCTGCAACGAGGCCAGATCAATCAAGACGGCGGATTTGTTCGCTGCGGCCACGCCATGCTCCCAGTGCCGATTCAGGACTGCCTAGATGATAGTGGACCGCGGCAGACGCTCGGCGGGCCGGTTAGGTCTTCTGGCGTCCGGCGCGGAGCAGGTCGCCGACGTAGACCCAGCCAACGACCCGGCCGCCGGCGTTGACCACGTAGTAGCCGCGATGGCGACGCTGGGCGTCCTGGAGCACGCCGTCGAGCGACGTCTCCGGTTCGAGCACGTCGGCGGGATCGATCTCCCGCGCGACATCGCCCACGCGGGTCGTCTCTCGCAGAAACGGCGGTACGGCGGCGATGTCGCGCGTGGCGACCATGGCGTAGACGTCGCCGGCGGCATCGGCCACGGGCCAGACCGGAGGAGCATTCTCGGCGCTGATGCGTGACTCGACCTCGGCGATGACCGCGTCAAGAGGAAACGGCGCTTGGGTGAAGGCCCGCGTCACGTCGCGCACCACCATGGAGCTGAGCCGTCGCCGAATGTCGCCCTCGCGCAGCGCCGAGCGCGCGGCCGACCAGAGAAACCAGCCGATGAACACGGCCCACAGCGCCTGCACGCCAAGGCCGCGAAAGGCGATGAACTGCACCACGCCGAAGAGGATCAGTAGGATGCCGAACCCGGCGCCGGCCAGGCTGGCGACGCGCGTGGCCGTGTGCACGTTCTGCGTGATGCCCCAGACGATGGCCCGCAGCACGCGTCCGCCGTCGAGCGGAAATCCCGGCAGCAGGTTGAAGGCGGCCAGAAAGAGGTTGATCTCGCCGAGCCACTGCGCCGTCACGCGCGGCACGGTGGCCGGCGGCAGCACCTGGGCCAGGGCCAGGAACACGCCGCCGATGGCGGCGCTGGTGAGCGGGCCGACAATGGCGATGGCAAACTCCTGGCCAGCGGCGCGCGGCTCCTGGGAGATCTCGGCCACGCCGCCGAACACGAAAAGCCGAATCCGGGGCACGGCGATGCCGCGGCGAACGGCCATCAGGGCGTGGGCCGCCTCGTGGGCCACGATCGAGCCGAAGAAGACGACGCTGGCCAGCAGCCCGCCGGCCCAGTAGCTCGCCTGCGATCCCGGCGGTGGCGGCGCGAGGCCCGCTTGGTCGGCGGATTCGAAGAGCCGCACCGGGATCACGGACTCCGAGGTCATCCAGGCGATGATGACGAAGATGATGAGCCAGCTTGGGTCGAGCGTGATGGCAGTGCCGCCGATGCGGAGAATGGTCCAGCCGCGCGAGCGGGCGGCGCGCGCCCCGCGTCTCCGCCGCGGCGAAACCTCGCCCGGGGGCGACGGTGGGCTAGTTCCCAGAGGTGAGACCCGGCGTGATGATGAGCGAGGCGACCAGCAGGATCACGGCGATTACCGAGATGACGGCCCAGATGCGGGCTACCGTGAACCAGCGACGCATGCGGCGCCAGGGACGGCGCCACGCGCCCGACGATTCTCGGCGCGACCGGCGTCGGCGCCGGCGGCGACCGCTCATATCGTGTCCGGTGGGGGCGCCATGGCCGGTCAGGCGCTGGAGGCCGACGCGCCGGCGCGGCTGCGGCTCCGCTTGGGGGCAGGGGCGCCCACGTGCACGGAGGTCAGGGCGCTGATGTCGTGCCAGGCATTGGCGGCCAGGCGCAGCTCTTCGGCAATCGCATCGGCGAAGGAGTACACCTCGACGCGCACGCCGTGCTCCCGCAGGTATTCAACCATCGGTACGTAGTCGCCGTCGCCGGACATGAGCGCCACGACGTCCATGGTCGGCAAGCGGCGGATCACGTCGACGACTAGGACCAGGTCGAGGTCGGCCTTGCGGGTGCCGTCGGCAAACACCTTGATGGGCTTGGTGACGATGTCGTAGCCCATGTCCCAGACGGGCGCGACCGAGCGCTGGTGCTCGAGCCGGCCGTTGAAGTCGGCGTAGATGGGGCAATAGGCGCGCGCGTGGACCGTGCGGCGGCCCTCGGTGACATGGGCCAAGAGCTTGGCGAAGTCCACGCGAATGGGATCGTCCGAGCCCCGATCCGTCAGGTTGGCCGTGTCCAGAAAGACGCCCAGGCGCAGTTTGGGGCCGTAGTCGGAGGCGCCATTCGATGTGTGCAGGGCGCCGGCGGCCCGGGAAAGGGCCTTGGCCGCGGCGGCCAGGTCGCGCTCGGCGGCGCGCGGCGCCGACACGGCGTCTTTCAACTCATCCATCAGGGCCCGCAGGTCGTCTTCCGGGCTGCCTGCGGATTCGGCATCGGGCGCGAAGTCTTCTGGGATGGGTGACAGTCGTTTCATGTTGCTTTCGTGACCTTTCGTCGTCGGGGCGTCGGCTTGGTTTGGCGTTTCTGGTCGAGCATCTCCTGGAGCTGCTTTTCGATGCCTTCCTGACGCGCCTCTTCGCGCTCCGCGGCCTCGCGCCGGCGCTTGGCGACGGCCTTGGCGCCCCCGCCGGCCTCCAGCGCGTCCCAGAGGGCTTCGATGGCGTCACTGTTGCCGCGGATCTTCAGGTTGGATTCAAAGGTGACGCTGATCATCTCTTGATCGAAGTTGTTGAGCTTCTTCTCCAGCGCGTCCAGGCGCGTGGTGAGCTGAAAGATGCGGGCGTCGAGGTCCTTGTCGCCGCGCTTGTAGGTGCGCTCGATCTGGACGACCTGGCGCCGCAACTCGCCGTAGTTTTCGAGCAGACCGTTGAGGTTGCGGGCAATGCGGCGATGGTGCGTGAGATGCGAGGGCAACTTGCCGTTGGCCTTGTCGGCGGACTCGTCGGCGTTCGCCTCGGCCGCGGCGGCCTCGCCCTCGGCGGGCGCTGGATTGGCGGGTTTGCTACTGCGTGAGCGACGGGCTCGGGATGTGCGTGTTGCCATTGGCGAGAAACTTCTCCATGGATCGAGGATCGAGATTGCGGCCGATGATTTCGAAGCGTGCCGGCGTCGGCCTGAACGTCCGGACCTCCACGCCCCCCATTACAACGTCGACGAGCAACGTGGCGTTGTCCACGCGCACGATGCCCTTGGCGCGAACCACGTCACCGAAATCGCCGCGGGCGAGAGCGGCAAGCCAGCGGTCGAGGTGGTCGCGCGCGAGCGACTCGGGCTGGAAGGTGGCGCGCTCGAGCCCGAGCGTGGAGAGCTCGGGTTGCTCTCCGTGGCCGTGGGCGCCGTTGGCCTCAGCGGGGGCAGGGCGGGGCGCGGCAATGGCGGCGAGGACGAGATCAAGGTCGACGTCCGCATAGCTGGTGACGGCCAGGGCGGCGTCGGGATTGAGTTGGCGGGCGGCATCGCGCGCGGTCTCGATCTGCTCCGGCGTCGCGATGTCGGCCTTGTTGATCGCCAACACGTCGGCCACGCGCATCTGGTCCACGTAGAAATCGCCGAAGGCCTGGTGGGCGGCTTCATGTCTGGCAGCATCGACGACCGTGACCACCGAGTCGACCTGGGCGATCTCGCGCACCTCGGCCTGGGTGAACACCTGGCCCAGCATGTAGGGTGCGGCGAGGCCGGTGGGCTCGACGACCAGCCGCTCCGGCGCCACCTCGCGGCCGATCTGGACCAGCGCCGCGAGCAGGTCGCCGCGCACCTCGCAACAGATGCAGCCGCCGGTGAGCTCGCGGACCCTCACGTCGGCGGTGCGCAGCACGTGCTGATCAATGCCCTCCCGGCCGAACTCGTTGACGAGCACGGCGATGCGGCCCAGGGGCTGGAGACGCGGGATCAACCGGCGCAGCAACGTGGTCTTGCCGGCGCCGAGGAATCCGTAGACGAGCGTGACTTTCACGAAGGAACTGGTGCGGATATACCAACTCGGGAACGCCACGGTGACCGGTGGTGGGACTCATGGCCGTCCATGAGCAGCCGCTGGCAGCGAGGCGTCAATCCCACACCCCAGTATCGCACGACGGGTGGATGCCTCACCGGCCCCGGCTACAGCTCCTCCATGTCGCGCCAGTTGGCGCCCACGCGCGCGTCGACGACCACGGGCACGCGCAGGGGATAGGCCTGGGTCATGCTGGCCGTCGCCAGTGGGACCACGGCGTCGAGCTCGTCCCGCGGCACCTCGAGCACCAGCTCGTCGTGGACCTGCAGCAGCATGCGGGACGCGAGGGCGTGGCGCTGCAACTCCTGGTCCAACTGGATCATGGCGATCTTGATGATGTCCGCGGCAGCGCCCTGGATGGGCATGTTGATGGCCACGCGCTCGGTGGCCGCCCGCTGGTGAAAGACGCGGGCCTTGAGACCCGGCAGATAGCGGCGGCGCCCGAGCATCGTCTGGACATAGCCGCGGTCGTGGGCTTCGGCGACGGTGCGGTCCATGTAGGACTTGACGCCGGGATAGGTGGCGAAATAGGTGTCGATGAACGCCTGGGCCTCCTCGAAGGTCATCTCGGTGCGCTGCGCCAGCCCCTGGGAGCTGATGCCGTAGACGATGCCGAAGTTCGTGGTCTTGGCGAGGCGCCGCATGTCCGAGGTCACGTCGGCGATGCCCACGCCGTAGAGACGCGCGGCGGTTGCGGCGTGGATGTCCTGGCCCTCCTGAAACGCGGCGCACATGGCCTCGTCCTCGCTCGCGTGGGCCAGCACGCGCAGCTCGATTTGCGAGTAGTCGATGGCGAGCAGGGCAAGATCGTCGGCGCCGGAGACGAAGGCCCGCCGGATCTCGCGTCCGCGCGCGGTGCGGATGGGGATGTTCTGCAGGTTTGGGTTGGCCGACGACAGCCGACCCGTGGCGGCCACGGCCTGGTTGAAGCTGGTGTGGATGCGCCCGGTCTCGGGAACGACAAGGTTGGCGAGGGCGTCGGCGTAGGTGGACTTGAGCTTGGAGATGGCGCGGAAGTCGAGCACCCGCTGGACCACCGGATGCGCGTCGATGATGTCCTCGAGCACGCCGCTGGCGGTGGAGTAGCCCGATTTGGTCCTGCGACCCGCCGGCAGGCCCAGTTTCTCGAAGAGCACAGGGCCTAACTGCTTCGGCGAGTTGATGTTGAACGGTCCGCCGGCGTCTTCGTGGATGGCTGCCGCCAGGGTCTCGATCTCGCCCTGCATGGCCTGCGAAAGTTCCCGCAGGGCGTCGGCGTCGATGGCCACGCCCCGGCTCTCGATGGCGGCCAGCACGGTGGCCAGCGGCATCTCGACGTCGCGCAGGATGGAGGTCAGGTCGTTGGCGTCCAGGTCTTGCTCCAGGCCGGACGCGAGGCGCAGGCAGGCGTCGGCGCGCACGGCCAGGGGCTGCGCGATCTCCTCCGGCGACAGCGTCGCGAACGTGTTCGGAGGCGGGGCGTCGACCATCGGCGGCGCCAAGGTCTCGCCCAGGCGGCGGAACGCCAGGTCGTCGATGGTCTGCGGCGTGGCGTCGGCGTCAACCAGGTAGGCCGCCAGCAACAGGTCGAGTTGCACCCCGCCGAGGTCCAGCCCGCAGCCGGAGAGTCCGCGTAGCAGCAGCTTGGAGTCGAAGGCGAGCTTGTCGTGGTCCGGCGAAGCCAGCCACACGCGGAGCGAATGGAGGAGGCTTGCGTCGCTCGGGGTGCAGGAAACGTAGGCCGAGGCCCCGTCCCAGGCAATCCCCAGGCCGCAGAGCTCGGGGCCGGCGCGGGTTTCGCGCAGCAGCGGGAACACCCCCGCCCGCTCGACGGTGAGCAGCCGTTCGCAGAGCTCGTCGGCTGCCGCGAGAGTGTCGACGATCTGCGGCGTGATTTCGGCGGTCGCCGGGGCGCCGTCGTGGGCCGCCGGCTCCGCGAGGCCGAACGGCAGGCGGTCCATCAGGGTGCGGAACTGGAGCTCCAGCATGAGCGCCGTCGTTGCCTCGGCGTCGGCCTGCCAAAGGCGCGTGCGGTCGGGATCGAATTCGACCGGCAGATCGGTGACGATGCGCGCCAGCTCGCGGGACAGCTCGGCCTGGTCACGCTGGTCTTCGAGCCGCCGCCGGGCGGCCGGCGCCACGTCGTCGAGGTGCGCGTAGATCTCGTCGATGTCCCGAAACTGCTGCAGGAGCTTCGAGGCGGTCTTCTCGCCAATGCCGGTGACGCCGGGGATGTTGTCGGAGGAATCGCCCACCAGGCCCTTGAAGTCCACGACCTGGTCCGGCTCGACGCCCCAGCGCGCGCGGATCGCCGCCGCGTCGTAGATGACCGGCTCACCGGTGCGCGGGTTGCTGCTGAGCACCTGCACGTGCGGCGTCACGAGCTGATAGGCGTCGCGGTCGCCGGTGACCAGGAACACGTCGAACCCGGCGCGCTCGGCCTGCACCGCCAGCGTGCCGAGCACGTCGTCGGCCTCGTAGCTTTCGAGGTCGTACGACGGGATGCCGAACACCTCCAGCAGCTCGCGCACCCGGCCAAACTGCACTACGAGGGCCTCGTCGGTCTCGGGCCGACCGGCTTTGTAGTCCTCGAACATGTCGTCGCGAAAGGTCTTGCCGGGGAGATCGAAGGCCGCGGCGGCGTGCGTGGGCGCGAGCAGGTCGACGATGCGCAGCAGGGTGGTGGTGAAGCCGAAGACGGCGTTCGTGGGCTCGCCGGAGGCGGTGGCGAAGTGCTTGGGCACCGCGTGATAGGCCCGGTGCAGCAGGGACGCTACGTCGAGAACGATCAGGCGCGGGCGTTGCTCGGTCGCCATGGGCGGCAGTGTACGCAGGGGCCGTCGTCGGTCCGTGGTTGCGCGATCGTTCTAGGCGGGGTCGCCTTCGGCTCGGAAAAGCTCCAGCGAGAGATGCGAAGCGCGGCCGCCGCGGCGCAGGTTGACGATCTCGGCCATGATGGCGAGGGCGATTTCGGCGGGCGTGCGACTGCCGATGTCCAGGCCGATCGGGGCGTAGACGCGCCGGAACTTGTCGGGTGAAATCCCCTCCGCCAGCAACGTCTGGTGGACGATGTGCACGCGGCGGCGGCTGCCGATCATGCCGATGTAGGGCGCGGGCGTGTCGAGCAGTTGGCGCAGCGACTCCTCGTCGTAGCGATGCGCGCGGGTGACGAGCACGACGTAGGTGGCCGGATCGACGCGCAACTCGGAGAAGAATTCGTGCATCGGGTCCACCACGACGCGGTCGGCGGTGGGAAAGCGCTCGCGGTTGGCGTAGTCGGCGCGATCGTCCACGACCCAGGTCTCGAACTCCAGCAGATCCGCGCAGAGGGCCAGCGGCTGGGCGATGTGCCCGGCGCCGGCAATGACGAGCCGCGGCGTGGGGACGATGGGGTCGAAGAACACCTTGACGTAGGCCGCGGCGCGGCGCGAGGCCGGGCTGCCGTCAGCGGCATAGGTGTGGGTGATGGGCTCGCCGGTCCTGAGGGCGTCAGCCGCGTCTCGGGCGACGGCGCCGTCCAGCGCCTCGGACCCGAGCGAGCCGATGAGGCGATCATCGGTTTCAAACCGCAGCTTGAGGCCGAGGTCGACGCCCGGCACGCGGCGCACGCCGGCGACGTAGACGAAGACTTGGGGTGTGCGCGAGGCGATGGCGCCGAGCGCCGCCGCCGCCGCGTCCGTGATCATGCCGCCGCCGCGGCAGAGGCCTCCCATGGCTCGATCAGCACGTCGAGCGTGCCGCCGCACACATCGCCTTCACCGCGCACGTCGTCGACGAGATCGATTTCGATGTTGCGCGCGCGGCCGTCGGCCAGGGTGCGACGGGCGTTGGCCCGCACGTCGGATTCGACGCAGCCGCCGCCGACGGTGCCCCAGCTCGATCCGTCCTCGAAGAACAACATGCGCGCGCCGATGCGCTGCGGGGTCGAGCCGCGGCTGCCGACGACCAGCGCGGCGACGACGCGCTCGCCGCGGCCGGTGCGCTCGAGGATGTGGCGGAAGAACGGCTCCATGGCCTGCAAGTTTAGCCGAGGGCGATCACGCGGGCTTGCCGGTGGCCCAGGCTGCGCGCAGCCTGGGAGATTCAACCGTGGCCAATCCCGCGCTGCACGCAGCGCGGGCCACCGGAGGTGGGGTTCGGCCGCGCGTGTGCTAGCGTCGCGTGGTCGACTGATTCGGTGTGGAAGGCCCTGGCTGGGATCGCGCCCGCGCTGACGGTGAATCTCGCGCCGTCCCATCGCGACGGTCTGGTGTTGCGCTCCCCGGTGCTGACGGCCTCGGGCACCTTTGGGTTCGGGGACGAGTACCGCGACCTGGTCGACCTGAGCCGGATCGGTGCCATTGTCACCAAGACGGTCACGCCGGAGGCCCGTGAGGGCAACCCGACGCCGCGCACGGTCGAGACGCCCGCCGGCATGCTCAACTCCATCGGATTGCCGAATCCGGGAGTCGCGGGCGTGCTGCGCGAGAAGGCGCCGATCTGGCCCGAGCTGCCGTGTCCGGTCGTCGTGAGCGTGTCGGCGCACGACTCGACAAGCTGGACCGCTCTAGCGGGAGCGTTCGACGGCCTGCCGAACGTCTGCGCCATCGAGGCGAACCTGTCGTGCCCCAACGTGGCTGGCGGGCTGGACTTCTCGGCGACGCCCGAGGCCGCGGCGGCGACGGTGGCGGCGGTGCTCGCCGGCACGGAGTTGCCGGTGATCGCGAAGCTGTCGCCCAATGCCGGCGACATCCGGCCTATCGCGCGGGCGGTTGAGGATGCGGGGGCGCACGCCATTTCGCTCATCAACACGATCGTGGGACTGGTGGTCGACGTGGAGCGACGGCGGGCGTTCCTGGGCGCCGGCAGCGGCGGCGTCTCGGGACCGGCGATTCGTCCGGTGGCGTTGCGCTTCGTCTATGAGGCGCGGCAGGTGGTGGACGTGCCGATCGTGGGCATCGGCGGGATCGCCTCGACCGATGACGCGCTGCAATTCCTGCTGGCCGGGGCGGCGGCGGTGCAGGTGGGCACGGCGACGTTTCGCGAGCCGCGCACGGCGGAGACCATCACCGACGGCCTGGCGGCATACGCCCGCGATCACGGCCTGGACTCGCTGCAGGAAATCGTGGGAACCGTGCAGCCGGCGCCCGCGGCGTCAGCGACTGAAGTGGATCTGAAGGACGTCGCGGTCGGCGAGCACGTGGTCGCGCCCGACGCGCTGGAGACGGCCGGCGGCGCGTAGCGGCGCAAGTCCGCCGGAAGCGACGACCTCATCGCACGGCGCGACGTCCGCGCCGATGAAGCGCTGGGCAAAGTCGCTGTGAATCGTGGCCGCGGCCTCGAGCGCCGTGCCGCCGACGGGCAAGAGCCAGGTCGTGGCGGCGGCGCGGTTGGCGGTATAGAAGACGTGCAGCCCGGCCGCCTGCGTGACGGCGGCTCCGACTCGGTCGGCGGCGGTGCCGGGGAGGCCAAGATCGGCCCGGAAATCCTCGGCGTCATCGGGCTCCAGGGACCAGATCTCGGCCTCGGTCTCACCGGCGACGACGGCGACGGCGGGTAGATTGGCGGTCGCGCGGGCCGCGGCGGGCGCGTCGGGGTCGGGAACGTTGGCAATCACCGCGCGGGTCTTGGCGGCGAACAGCCCAAAGCCGCGCAGCGCGCGCTGGTCGTCGGGCGTTAGGGCCTCAAGATCAAGCACTGCCGTGGCGGCAAGCTGCTCGCGCGTGCGGTTCAGTAGCTCGAAGGAATGCTGCGCCTCGCGCCGTTCGAGGCGCGGGCCTTTGGTGGCCCGTTCGTGGGCGCGCGCGGCTGCTCCGTCGAGGACCTCGAGATCCCACAGCGCAAGCTCGGCCGCCAGGTCGTCTGTACTGGTGCGCAGGGCTGACTCCACGTCGGCCCCCGATTCAGGTCGAACGACGAACCCGAGGACGTCGGCGGTGCGCAGCTCTCCCAGCCAGGCGGGGTTGACATCAGCGCCGAGTCCCAGCCCGTGTCCCGGAAAGTGCCACAGGGTGAACTGAGCCTGAACCACCGATTGCGAACCCATGACCTCGGCCAGGCGCTCCAATCGGCGGTCGTGCAGCCCCAAGGCGCCGATGCGGCGCGGCATGCGGTCGCGTGAATCGACGACCTGCGAGCCGACGGCGGCGTCGAACACCTGGTCGATGCCGCTATCCGGGCGGCCGATGAGCGCCACGGTGGGCTGCACGAAGTTTCTCCCAACCGACGCGGCCGGATGTCCTGGTCCGTTGGTATATTAGGGCGGCAGGCGATCGCAGCCTGCCTCGTCTTTTCTCTCGCCAGGTTGGGCCATGCCCTCACCCAAAGAACTGAAACGTCAGCACGCGCGCGCGAAGAACGTGCGGCGCGAGCAATTCAAGCGCGCGCGCAACGCCAGCGTGCGCTCGACGGTGCGGCGACTGGTCCGGCGCGCGCGAACGGCCATCGACGAGGGCGACGCGGCGGCCGGGGAGGCCGTGCGGGCCGCGCAGGCGGCGCTGGACAGCGCGGCGCGGCGCGGGATCATTCCGCGGAACGCGGCGGCGCGTCGGCTCGGACGGCTGGTGAAGCGCCAGCGCGCGACGGAGGAAGCCGCCTAGCGCCGACCCGGCGGGGTCGCCAACCGGGCCGTCAGGATTTCGAGCAGCGCGTCTTCCTCGCTGCCGGTCGATTTGAGCGCGCGATCCGTGCGCACCACCTCGCCGTACATGCGCTCCAATAGCCGAGGCGAGGTGCGCCGAGCCTGCGCGTGCAACTCGCGCGCCCGAAACGGCGGCACGCCCGCGCGGCGCGCCACTTCCTTGGTGTCGCCCCCCGCGTCGTCCACGGCCTTGGCCGTGGCCAGGCGCCGCATGGCCGTGCCGATATCGGCCAGGATCATTTGCTTGGGCGCTCGCAGTCCCAGCAGGTCGTGGAGCACGCCCAGCGCCCGGCGCGGGTGCTGCGCCGAGACGGCGTTGATGTAGTCCCAGCGCCGGTGCTCGCCGATGGTGGCCGAGGCCGCGTCGACGTCGTCCACGGTGAGCGTGCCGGTGAAGCCGGCGTAGGCGGCCAGCTTGTCGACCTCGCGGGCCAGCAGCCCGGCGTCGGGCGTGACGATCTCGACCAGACGCTCGGCGGCCGCGTCATCGAGACGCACGCCCTGGCGCTGGGCCAGCCGCCGCGCGAACTGCGCCGCCCGGCGCTCGTCCAGCGGCCGCACCTGCCGCACCTGCGCGCCGGCGTCTTCCAGCTTGGAGAACGCATTGACACGCGAGCGGCTGCGGCGGTCGCCCAGGTCCACGTAGGCCAGCGCCGCAAGATCGCACGGCGCGGCGGAGCCGGCGCCGGCAAACTCGGCCAGCCAGGGCAGGACCTTCTTGTCGCTCGTGACCAGCGCCTGGGCGTTGGTCACGAGCACCTTGCGGCGGCCGCCGAACATGTCGATGGCGCCGCAGGCCTGGGCCACATCCACGAGCGACGTTTCGGCGCCGTCGAGGCGGGTGAGCGAGAGGTCGTCGTCGGCGTCGCTGAGGCCGAGCGCGATGCGCGCCTCGTCGTGGATGCGGGGCTCGCGCGCACCGAGGAAGACGAAGAGCATCCGCGCGGCCTCCCCACTTGCCAACGCTCAAGGGTACGGCGCGGCCGCGCCGTGCCGCGAGCTTGGCGCGGTTTGGCGGAGAGTGAGCCTGGGCTGGATTCCCCCACCCCGCCTGCGGAGACGCGTGCATAGCCCCTCCGTCATTCCGGCGGAGGCCGGAATCCAGTCCGGCCGAATCTGAAGGCGCGACGGATGCTTGGAGTCGGGCGGATCTTAGACCCGCCCCTACCGGATCTTGCAACGGTCTCCCTGCGCGGGGACAGGCGCTAAGGGATTGGCGGACTTGACCTAGCCCACACTCGGACGTTGACACCAGCACGCGGCGCGCCCATGCTGGCACGCCTACAGCAGTTTGTGGCGGTGGTTAGCGAGGGGGCAGTCGTGGCGACGCAGGCGACGGGCGGCCGCATCGATCAGGTATTCGTGGACGGGAATCCGGGATCGCAGGAGCTTTACGCCCGTGCTCGCCGGGTGATCGCCGGCGGTGTGACCCACGACGTGCGCGTGCACTCGCCATTCCCGGTGATGGTCGACCGCGCCGAGGGCTCCCGGAAGTGGGACGTCGACGGCAACGAGTACATCGACTACACCATGGGGCACGGCGCGCTGATTCTGGGCCACGCGCATCCCATCCCCACCCAGGCCGCCATTGCGCAGCTGAGCCGCGGCACCCACTACGGCGCCAGCCACGAGATCGAGACTGCGTGGGCCGAGCAAATCTGCGAACTGATGCCGAGCGTGGAGCGTGTGCGCTTCACCGGCTCGGGCACCGAGGCCACGCTGATGGCCATGCGGCTGGCGCGGGCGCACACCGGGCGCGAGCGCATCGTGAAGTTCCACTACCACTTTCACGGCTGGCACGACTTCGCGCACGTGGCGCAGTCCGACCCCCTGGAGGTGCCGATGTCGGCTGGCATTCCCCAAGCCGTGCAGGACACGGTGACGGGCATTCCAACCGACCTGGACCGCGTGCGGGAAGAGCTGGCCAAGGGCGACGTGGCCGGGTTGATCGTCGAGCCCACGGGCGCGGGCTGGGGCGCGGTGCCCCTCGACCCGGCGTTCGTCAAGGCCCTGCCGGGTCTGTGCCGCGAGCACGGCACGGTGTTCATCCTGGACGAGGTGGTCACTGGGTTCCGGCTGTCGCCGGGCGGATATCAGGCGCTGCACGACGTGACGCCGGACCTGACGACGATGGCGAAGGTCCTGGCCGGCGGGCTGCCGGGCGGTTGTGTGGGCGGTCGCGCGGACATCCTGCAGCGGCTGGAGCTGCGCGGCGATCCGCGCTGGGACCGCGGTCAGCGCATGGCGCATCCGGGCACGTTCAACGGCAACCCGCTTTCGGCGGCCACGGGCGTCGCGGTGCTGCGGCACATCGCCGACGGCGCCGTGCACGCGCAGATCGACGCCCAAACCGAGCGGCTGCGGCGGGGAATTCAGGACGTGTTCGACCGGCACGACCTGGGGGCCATTGCCTACGGCGAGTCGTCCTACTTTCACGTGGCCATGAACGGGACGCCCTCGCGCAGCGGCATGTCCGGCGACGACGGCGCCGCGCTGCGCCGCGCGCTGCACAGCCACGGGGTGCACATCATGACCAGTGGCGGCCTGCTGTCGACGGCGCACACCGACGACGACATCGACCGGACGATCGAGGCCTTCGACGCCAGCGTGCGGGACCTGGAGGCGGACGGGCTGGTCGGAAGCTAGCGGAGACCGGCTCGGGTCACCTCAATAGGTGACGGCGGTGGGGTCGCCGGGGAAGCCTGCCGACGGGGCGCTGCGGTTGCCGGGCAGGGGCCAGCCCTGGCCGCCCATGGTGCGGTATTCGTCCGCTTTGCCGCAGAGCCAGAAGAACATTTCCGCCGCGTCCAGGCATTCCTGGAACTGCTGCCGAGGAGTGGTGATCGGGAAGGTGTAGTCGGCCATCCGAAAGTCGAATTCGGGCTCGATGATCCAGTCGCGGACGGGCGGCGCGGTGCGCCAGTAGTTGTATTTGAGGAGATTGCGGACACCCTGCGCGGTGGACGCGGATCGGCGGTGCCAGATCGAGTAGACGGTGAGAAAGATCGAGCCGGCGGAGGCGGCGGTCTTGACGCTGTGGCGCATACCGCCGTAGTGCCCCATGAAGCTGGCGTGCTGGAACAGGTAGTGCGAGCCCGGGATCACCTCGGTCGGGCCCATTTCGGGCGTGCAGGCCTCCGGGTAGTAGAAGACCTGGAGGTAGTGCAGCGAGGGGCCGTAGCGCGACTGGCCGTCGCGATGCCAGTGCTGCGCCTCGCGGGGCATGTGGACGCGGTGATTGCTCATGAGCACGGGCGTGGTGAACTCCGCTCCCAGCAGCGTGCGAATGGCGCCGGCGGCGGCCGGGTTGAGGATCACGCCTTCCATGAACCAGTCCTCGGCCAGGATGGCGGTCGGCTCGAAGTAGGTGTCGTTGTCGAGGAACTCCACCGCGCGGCGATTGACCTCGTCCGGCACCACGCCGTCGAGCAGGAGGTAGCCGTTCTTGCAGAAGTCGAGGACTTCGGAATCGGTCAACGTCGGCTGGATGTGCGAGGTGTCCATCAGGCGCTCCGGATCTTTTCGAGGACGAACTCGGCGCCGTAGGCGTAGGTGCGCGACTCGTCGAGCAGCAGGGCGAGGTTGGGAAAGTCGATGATGCGCCAGCCGTCGCGGACGGCTTCCAAGACGGTCTGATAGGGCCAATCGTCGGGATCGCCCGGGCCGTCGGACACCTCGCCGTCGAGGACGATGCGCATGCCGATTACCTCGGAATTCAAATCGGTGCCTGAGGCTTGCAGGTAGAGCAGGTCCTGTGTCGCCGCCTCCGCCGCCGCCACCTCGTCCCGAATGGCGGCGAGCGTGGACTCCTGCAACGTTCCGGCGCGAAGCTCGGCGAGGGCCAGATCGAGCTTGGCGGCGATCGCTTCACGCGACATCGCGACCTCCACGGGTGCCCGTCACTCGATTATCCCCCAAACGGTACCGGTTCCGGAACTTGCGCTTCGGCGGGCACCAGACCGACTTCCTTGGCTAGGTCGCCGGCCAGCACGATGGTGACGGTACCCGGGGCAGCCCACGGCACGTCCACTTTCCAAAGCTGGAACGCGGCGCGCTGACCGCGCACGACGACGACCGAGTCCAGCTCGTGCACGCCCATCGGCAGGCCGTAGCGATTGATCCAGTCCGGCACGGCGCGGAAGCGCGCCAGGAGCGGTGGGTAGGGCTCGAGGATCGCCAAATGCCGCGCCACGATGGCGGGCCAGGCGAGCCCCCGGTCCCCCTCCCACTCGCGGCTGAGCGGAATCTGCCGGAAGGCGTCGAGCCAGGCGTCGAATCCCGCGGCGCTGAGCATGTCGAACACGTTGGCCAGCCGCACCTCGCCCGTCACTGGATGGCGCTGCAAAAGGCTGGCCTGCGTGGCCTGGTAGAGGAACCCGTTGAGCTCGAACCGGTGGGAGGCGGGATAGCCCAGCGCCTCGACGCCGCCGAAGTCTTGGTACGCGGTCCAAAACGCGGCGTCGGCGTCGTCGACGATGGCGAACCCGCCCCGCCCGCTGCCGGCCTGGCTGTAGAAGCGTCCGCCGTCCACGGCGAAGTCGGCGGCGGCGACGACACGGCTGATCGAGCCGGCGTCGGTCACGTAGAGCGCGCCGTCGGGACCGGGCGCGACGTCGACCTGACAGGGGACGCCGTTCCAGGATTCGACCGCGGTCAGTTCGCGATAGGTGGGGTCGGCGGCCTCGAAGCGCATGAGCTCGCCGGTGTTCCAGGCGCACATGAACAGGCTGCCGCGATGGAAGGCAATGCCCGTGGGCGCGATGGTGTCGCTAAAGCGCCAGAGCGGGGCCGTGAACCCGAGGTGGGGATCGTCGCAAACGTACTCGGGCCGCCAGCCAAGGTTGCCGCCGCGCTCGATGCGGTTGAGCTCGTCGTCGCAGTGGGGACCGTTTTCCGTGGCGAACATCTCGCCGGTGTCCGGATGGAAGGTGAAGTCGAAGCTGTTGCGCAGTCCCAGCGCCCAGATTCGGTCGTCATTGGCCGACGCCGGGTCGCCGTCGTCATAGAAGGGGTTGTCCGGGGGTGCCCGCCCATCGGCCTTGTCGATGCGCAGGATCTTGCCCAGCGGGGTGTCGAGCCGCTGCGACAGGCCGGAGTCGTGGTTCTCGCCGAGCGTGACGTAGAGGTAGCCGTCCGGGCCGAAATGCAGGTTGCCGCCGTTGTGGAACGCGGCGCCGGTGGGGTTGGGCTCGTCCAGCAGGATGGTGGGTTCGACGCCGCGTCCGTCGACCTCGCGCAGGCGCACGATGCGATGCCCGGCAGTGTCGGCGCGCGTGTAGTAGACGTAGATGTAGCCGTTGGCGGCGAAATCCGGATCGACGGCGAGGCCGAGTAGACCGCGCTCGAAAAAGGCGTCGACTTCGAAGACGGCGAACGGCTCGTCGCGCAGTTGCCCGTCTTCCACCACGCGCAGGGCCCCGGACTTTTCGGTGTAGAGGAGGCGTCCGTCGGGGGTCCAGGCCAGCGCGACCGGAAAGTTAGCCTCGGCCACCACGGACTCGACGCGAAGGTGCGCGGGCACCTCGACCGCGCGCGCGTTCGGCAGGGCGACGAGCGCCGTCGCGGCCAGCAGCACGACGCCGACGAGCGTCTGGACGGCGCGCTTGAGCCAGGTGCACGGCATCGGTTGCGACTCGGAGGCGACCCGGGGCATCGGGCCGGATGCTAGCACCGACAGGCCGCGACTCGGGCACCGGACTGGGCGGCTGATGCCCGGGCGGACGGCGCTCCCCCGTATGGCATTCTCCGAGCGCTCGCCGACCTCTCGAAGTGCCCGTGTTTCGCCGCGTGCTGCGATCGCCGCTGACCGTTCCGTCGGTGCTCCTGGGCGGCGTGCTGACGGTGTTCTACGGCCTCAGCGCCGCGACCCGGGTCGCCGGGGGTGACTGGGGCCAGTTTCAGACGTTCGGCTACCTGGGCGGGATTCCGCATCCGCCGGGCTATCCGTTGCTGACCGGCAGCATTCACCTCGCGAACCACGCCGCCCTTCCCGTGAGACGCCTCGCCCACCGTCTGACCGGCGTCGAGGACTTTGCCGATCCCGCCCACGTGGCGAATGTCGTCAACGCCGGCTACGCCGTCGCCGCGGGTGTGGCGCTGTTTGTGGTGACGGCCGTGCTCGCGCGCTCGCGGCTGGCCGGTTTGCTGGCCACGGTTGTCTTCACCACCGGGTTCAGCATTTGGGCCCATGCCGCGCAGGCGGGGGCCATGAGCCTGCAAACGCTGATCGTCGTCGTGCTGGTTGGCGCGCTCGTCGCCTACGACGACCGGCCGTCGGTCGTGCGGCTGGCCGCGGTGGGGTTCGCGACGGGGCTCTCGCTGACGAACCATGGCGTCAGCCTCTTCATGCTGCCGGCCACGGCCGCGTTCGTCGCGAGCCGGCGCTTTCCGGGGGTCGCCCGCCCGCGGACGCTGGCGACGGTAGCGGGAGCCATCGGGGTTGGGTTGCTTCCCTGGATCTACGTGATTCGGGGGCTCTTCGTGCCCGTTGCTACGAGATACCCCGACAACGTTGCCCGGCTCGGCGTCGACGAGATCGTGCACATGGTCGTTGGCCGACCGTTCGAGCGTGTAAGCGACGTTCGCACGATCAATACGCCGATCGACGACGGCGGATTCGCATTCCTGCAGCAGTGGACCGTGCTGGCCGACCACGCGCTGCGCGAGTTTGGCTGGGGCTGGCTGGCGCTGGCGGTGCTCGGGTGGGTGGTGCTGGCGCGACAACGGGCGCGCCTGGCCGTCTGGGTTGCCTGGACCGGACTGGTGACCATCTGGTTCGCCTTGGCCTCCATGCCGATGTTCGATGGCGTGCGGTATTTCGCGGTGATCTATGCGCTGCTGGCGATCTGTCTGGCGGTGGCCGTCGGCTGGTTGCTGCGATGGGTGGAGCCGACCGTCAAGCGCTTCGCGCCGGCATTTGCGCGCTCTGCCGTGCTTGCCGCCGGCCTTCTGGTCGTCCTTGCCGCCGGCTTGCGGGTCCAGCAGCAGTTCGCCGGCGAGGCGCGCAGCCATATCGTGGAGTTGCGCGAAGAAGCTGAGAAGCAGTCCGACGTCGGCCTTGGCCTCATGCGCCGGATGGCGCCGGGCAGTGTCTATATGACCGACTGGACATCGTCCTGGTATACGCGATACGCGGCCATTCGCGAGGACGACCGCGGCATCCGCATCCAGACGGCGGACTACTGGCGGATGGGATTCGACGACGCGGCTGAGATTCTGGCCAGCGGTCGACGTCTCTATCTGCAGCGCACGTCGCCGGAATATGAGGCTGCCTACACGGTGGAGCCGCGCTGGGGCGTGATCTACGAGGTGCTGCCGGCGAAATCCTAAGATGCCAGCGGGCGGCGTCGTTCCGTGTGGCATTCTCCGAGCGCTTGGCCGGCGACGGGGGAGACGGTGTTTCGGCGACTGCTGCGAACGCCGCTTTTCGTTCCGGCGGTCATCCTGGGCGGGGTGCTGACGGCGTTCTATGGGCTCAGTGCCGTCACCAATGTGGCCGGGGGTGACTGGGGCCAGTTCCAGACCTTCGGCTATATCGGCGGCATCCCGCACCCGCCGGGCTATCCGCTGCTGACGGGCAGTATTAATGCCGCGGTCCGGGTCGCGCGGTTTGCCGAGCCGGCCCACGTGGCCAACATCGTCAATGCCCTGTACGCCATCGCCGCGGGCGTGACGCTGTTCGTGGCGACGGCGGTTCTCACTCGCTCGCGGTTGGCCGGCCTGCTGGCCACGGTCGTCTTCACGACTGGCTACAGCGTCTGGGCGCAGGCGACGCAGGCGGGGACGATGAGCCTGCAAACGCTGATCGTGGTCCTGCTCATCGGCGCGTTGATCGCATATGACGAGCGGCCCTCGGTGATGCGCCTGGCCGCCGTGGGATTCGTGACGGGACTGTCGTTCACCAATCACGGCGTCAGCGTTTTCATGCTGCCGGCCACGGTCGCATTCGTGGCCTTCCGGCGCTTTCCGGGCATCGCCCGCCCGCGGTCGCTGGCGGCGCTTGCGGGCGCCGTGGCCGTTGGGCTGCTCCCGTGGCTCTACGTCTTGCGGGCGTTGGTCACTCCAGTTCCCATGAGGTATCCCAGAAACATCGAGCGCCTCTCCGTCGAAGACTTCTTGCGCTTGGTCTTTGACCAGCCGCTCAGGCTGGTGGGCGAGGCCGAGACGGTGAACACCCCCATCGACGGCGGGTTCGTGACCTTCCTGGAGAATTGGCCTCTGCTGGCGAACGACATGATGCGCGAGCTGGGTTGGGGGTGGCTGGCGCTGGCGGCGGTGGGGTGGGCGGTGCTGGCCCGCCAGCGCGCGCGCTTGGCCGCCTGGATTGCCTGGACCGGCCTGACGACGATCTGGTTCATCTTGGCCTCATACCCGTTCTTTGACAGCGCCCGGTACTTCGCGGTGATCTATGCCCTGCTGGCGGTGTGTCTGGCGGTGGCCGCCGGCTGGCTGCTGCGACGGGCTGAACCGACGGTGCGACGCTTCGCGCCGTCATGGGCGCGTTATGCCGTGCTGGCCGCTGGAGTGGTGGTGCTTGCCGCCGGTCTGCGGGTGCAGCAGCAATTCACCGGTGAGGCGCGCGACAACATCGTGCAGCTGCGTGAGAACGCGGCGGAGCAGGCCATGATCGGCATCGGCATCATGCGGCAGATGGCGCCCGACAGCATCTATCTGACGAACTGGACCTCGTCCTGGTATGCACGCTACGCGGCCTTCCGCGAGGGCCACCGAGGCATTCGCATCCGAACGGCGGACTACTACACGATGGGATTCGATCAGGCGGCCGACATCCTGGCCAGCGGTCGGCGCCTTTATATCCAGCGCTCGACGCCCGAATACGAGGCCGCCTACACCGTCGAGCCGCGCTGGGGCGTGATCTACGAGGTGCTGCCGGCGGAGCCGTCGAAGAGCGGGGGCTGAGGCTCGACTTGCCGTTGGCGCCTGCGCATACTCGTTCGCGATAGCGTGGCGGACGAGAGGAACCGATGCATCCAGCGACGCCGCCGGAGTTGCGTTCGGTGCGGCAGTGGACCGGGCGCTGGATATGGGTGGAGGGCGAGCGCAAGCCGTTCCACTTCTTCCTCTATGCGCGGCGCTCGTTCGATCTCGCCGAGGCCCCCACGACGGCACAGCTGCGCATCACCGCCTCGGACCGCTACGCACTCTGGGTCAACGGGACGTACATCGCTCGCGGCCCGGCGCGCAGCGACCCGCGCCGCAAGAGCTATGACATCCACGACGTCGCGGCGCACCTGCGGTCCGGCGCCAACACCATCGCCGTGCGGGCCTATCACTACGCCACGCCTCGCCAAGGCGACGGCTGGGCGAGCTGGAGCGGCAACGCCTATGGCGTGGGCGAGCGCGCGGGCCTTTGGGCGCAGCTGGAGACCGAGAATGCGGACGGCGCAACCTCGACGATAGGCACCGACGCTGCCTGGCGGGTGCATGAGGCCAAGGCCTGGGACCGGACGATCAAGGTCATCCACTCGCTGGTGGGTCCGCCGGAGGTCTTTGACGCGGCCGCCGACCCGCCCGACTGGATGCAGCCGGAGTTCGACGACGGCGACTGGGACTCGGCCTGGGAAGTCCCCACCCGAGACTACGACTGGGTGCTGCTGGAGGCCCGGGAAACGGCGCTGCTGGACGAGCGGGAGGTGTTTCCCGCGCGGGTGGCGGCCACGGGCGAGGTGATCGAGGAGAGCCGCGGGGCCGTCCGCGATCTGCCGGAGCGCCTGGTGCAGGAAGTGCACTTTCCGCTGGAGCACGCGGCGATCGAGAACGCCGACGCTCTGATGAGGTCGGACGGCGTGACCCAGATGCAGGGCGTGTTCGCCCGTGGGCACGGCATCCGGTCGCCGTTCATCGTGCTGGACTTTGGGCGACAGCTCTTCGGGTTCCCCCGCGTGCGGCTGACGGCGTCCGCCGGGGCCATCGTGGACATGACCTACGGCCAGCAAATCATCGACAACCGCATCCCGCCCGGCGCGCCCTACGGCGATCGCTATCTGGCCCGCGAGGGCCGGCAGGTGTGGGAGCCGGCGGAATACAAGCAGTTTCGCTATCTGCACCTGTGCGTGCGCAGCAACTACGCCCCTGTGCACATCGAGTCGATCTCGGTGGACGAATACGTGTATCCGGCGGAGCGGCGCGGCGCCTTCGAGTGCGGCGAACCGCTGCTCGGCGCGCTGTGGACCGCCTGCGCCGACACGGCCTACCTCAACTTCGAAGACACGCTGGTGCACGAGGGCTTCCGCGAGCGGGCGATCTTCAACACCGGCGACGGCAGCCACGTGATGCACATGTGCTTCGCGGCCTATGGCGATCTGACGCTCACCGACCGCTTCATGCGGCTGGTACCGCTGAGCAATCGCGGCGACGGGATGCTGCAGATGGTCTATCCGCCCGAGAACCCACAGCGCTACGTGGTGGCCAACTTCCTGTTCCAGTGGAGCATGCGCGTTCGCGAGCACTACCTGCACACCGGGCGGCGCTGGGTGCTGGAGGAGCTGTATCGCAGCGTGCCGCCCCAGATCGACTGGTATGAGCCGCACCGCGACGCCGACGGCCTGCTGCGCAATCTGCCGCTGCAGAACACGCTGGACTGGACGGCCAACGACCTGCGCGGGGCCAGCTTCATCACCAACGCGCTCTACGTGGGCGGGTTGGAGGACGCGGCCTGGCTGGCGGATCGGGTGGGCGTGCCGCGCGACGCCAAGCGCTGGCGGCGCATCGCCGCCGACGTGCGCGAGACGCTGCGCCGCCGGTTTTGGGACGAGGATCGCGGGCTGTTCTACGACAGCGACCGGGCGACCGGGGCGGACGGCGTCTACAGCGATATCTCCAATGCCTACGCCATCCTCTACGGCATCGCGCCGCCGGAGCGCCGCGCGGCGGTGGCGCGCGCGATCGTGGAGCAATACGACGACCTGGTGCAGGCCACGCCGCTGTTCTTCGGCTACGTGGCCGACGCGATCCTGGGCGCGGGGCTGATCGACGAGGGACTCGATCTCATCAAGCGGCGGTATCGCCCGATGCTGGAGTCCACCGACAACCCGATGATCTGGGAGCTGTGGGACCCGTTCACCGGCGGCCACCGCATCGTCGAGGACTCCGACTACGCCCAGCGTCATGACGAAAACCTCGTGCGACCGATGTCCACGCGCAGCTTGGCGCATACCGGCGGCATCCTGGTGGGCTACGTGCTTTCGACGCGAGTGCTGGGGGTCACGCCGACCAGTCCGGGATTCGACACCTGCCGCATCGCCCCGCGGACCGGGTCACTGCCGCGAGTGGAGGGGACGTTCCCAACGCCTCACGGAGACATCGCGGTGCGCTGGCGGCGGACGGCTGGCGGGCAGGCGCTGGACGTGGAGGTGCCGCGAGGGGTTGAAGCCGAAGTCGTGCTCGAGCGCTCGGCTGATCCAGGCGGGACGCTGGTCTACCGGGACTCCGAGACGACGCTGGACGACGCCGAGGCGGTGGCCGCGGCTGGCTTCGTGGTCACGGACGGCGAGGTGCGCACGACCGTGCGCACGGGGACGCACGCCTTCGAGCTGCGAGCGGGGGGCTAGCTCCGGTAGCCCGCCGTGTGGTGGCGGATGTCGTAGCGGCCGGGGTAGCGCACGGGGAGCTCGCCGGACTCGATCATCTGGATGAGCGGCGAGGCCATGGTCTTGAGCGGCAGGCGCACGAGGCCGCGGATGCGGGCCGACTCGTAGATGGCCATGAGGCCTTCCTGGGTCTTGATGGCGAGGTGGGCGTCGCCGCGATGCTCGTCGACCTCGCCTGCGGCCCAGGCCGCGAGGGCGTCGGTTTCGCGTAGGCGGGCGTCGTCGTAGTAGCCGCCGCCGGCGGGGATGTCGCGGGTGTGTCCGTCGCGGCCCACGATGCGCACGGCATAGTCGGTACCGCGGCCGTCCCGGGACACGATCAATAGACCGTCCGTGCCCACGATGAGGTGGGTGTGGGCCTCCAGACCCGGCGCGTCGGGCGTTTCGCTTTCCAGGCCCAGCCGCATGCCGCCGGCCAGCCCGACGACCGCCACGGCCATTTCCTCGCTAGGCCAGCCGCGCTCCCAGCGGTCGGTCTCGCGCTGGACGTTGCCCAACACCCATTCGATCTCGGGCTCTCCCAGCATGAAGAGCATGCGGTCTAGGGCATGGGTGAGGTGATTGGTGATGCCGCCGACGGTGCAGCCCACGCGGGCGAAGACCGGGGCGCCGATATCACCGGCGGCCACTGCGTCCCGTGCCTCCTCGAAGGCCGGCAGCCAGCGGCCCTGGTGCCCGATGGCGAGCTTCACGCCGTTCCTGTCACAGGTCTCCAGCATGGCGCGCGCCTCGCCCAGATTGCCGGCCATGGCCTTCTCGCACAGGATGGCGGCGGGCTTGTAGCGGCTGGCGGCGAGGATGGTGAGCGGCGCGTGGGTGGCCTGCGGGGTGGCGATGCTGAGGACCTCGGGCCGCTGCTCGCGCAGCATGGTCTCGAAGTCGGTGTAGCGGGCCTGCACGTCGTGCGCGTCGGCCAGCGCGTGGCAGCGCGACTCGATGGCGTCGCAGATCGCCACCAGATCGGCGCGCTCGCTGGCGGCGTAGCCGGCGGCATGCGTGCGTCCGATGCGGGCGCCGACGACGGCGGCGCGCAGGGGTCGGTCCTGGGCAGATGCGGCGGACACGGCTCAGGCCTCCACCGGGGGATAGACCCCGGCATGGCGGATGTCGTAGGCGCCCGGATAGCGAACGGTCAGTTGGCCGTCCTCGATCATGGCCTCGAGAGGCGAGCGGCGGGTCGAGAGCGGCAAGGTTACGCGTGAGCGGGTGCGCGCGGACTCGTAGATGGCCATGAGGGCTTGGTGCGACGGCAGGGTGCGCGCGATGGACTGCACGTGCTCCGGGCCGCCGTCGATCCAGGTGGCCAGCTTGTCGACTTGGGCGACCCAGGGATCGACCTCCGGGAACTCCGTTGACGCAAGATCCATCTCGCCGTGGGCGGACGACGTTAGATGCAGGTCGAAAGCCTCGCGGCCATGCGCCGAGTGGGTGGAGATGCGGAGCACTCCTTCATCGCCCGCCAGCACGAAGCCCCAGTTGCCGATGGTGGGGTTGGCGCCGATGTCCACGTCGAGCACGAGACGCGTACCGCCTTCGAAGGCGATGACGCCCCCGCAGAGGTCCTCGACGGGTAGGGCGCGCTCGTAGCGGTCGGTTTCGCGCTGCACCTGACCCACGGCCCACTCGACCGCCGGGTCAGCGAGCATGAAGCGCACCAGGTCGACGACGTGGGAGCCCTGGTTCAGCAGACCGCCTTCCTGGGCGCTCACGGTGCAGGCGAGGGGCCGGCCGATGGCGCCCTCGGCGATTAGCCGACGCGCATGAGCGAATTGGGGGAGCTGCCGGCGCATGTGGCTGATGACGAGCTTGACGCCGTGCTCGTCGCAGGCCGCGATCATGGCTTCGACGCCGCCCATGTCGGGCGCCATGGGCTTCTCGCAGATGATGGCCTTGGGGCGGGCCTCGGCGGCGGCGATGACCATGGGCGCATGGTGCTGGCAGGGGGTGGCGACGCTGACAATGTCGAGCGTCTCGTGCTCCAGCATGGCCTCGAGGCTGGTGTAGCGGTGCGGCACCTCGAAGGTGCGGCCGACCTCGTCCAAGAGCGCGGCGTCGAGGTCGGCGATGGCGACGAGATCGGTCGCGTCGCTACCCGTGTAGGCGCCGGCGTGCCGCTTGCCGACGCCAAGCCCTACGATGCCGGCGCGATACATCGTCATCGCCTCTGGTGAAGCCGCCGTCCGGCGGTCATGGGCCGCGGCCGCAGGGTAGCGTGAGGGCGCGCCGCTGACTACCGGCGAGCCGTCGGTCGGGCCGTGTCGTTGCGTCACGCCCAGGGCCGGCGGTGCGCTGGGATGAGCGGTGGGCGTTGCGCAGCGTGAGGGAGCGCGTGTTTCGGAGGCTGGGCTGCCGGGGACCGCTGCTATCCTGCGTCAGGGCGCTAGGTCTGGCGCACGTCGGGCGGTCCCTGATCTCAAGCAGCGGCGCGCCTTCGCCTGTCGGGCGGCCCCGAGGCTTCCAGCACGTGGCGAACCCATCCCCATCGCCGGGCGCTCGGCGCCCGCTCAATCCGCCGCCGCGCACAGCCGCCGGCCGCTGTTCGCGGCGCGCCATCCTGCGCGCCCTGCCGCTGGCCGTGGCAGCCGGAATCACGGGTTGCGATCTAGGTCCGGCGGACACGGAACTGCCGCCGTTGACTCCGCTCCCGGTCGAAGTCGTCAACGTGCCACGGTATACGCCAACGCCGAGCCCGACGCAGTCCGCGCCCACGACCCTCGCCGCGGCGGAAGCCACGCCGCTTCCGGCCGGCACGACGATCCAATTCGCCGGCTGGGGGACGCCCGCCGAGCTGAACGCGCTGCGCCAATCGCTGGCGGCGTTTGAGCAGGCGCAGCCCGAGGTCGATCTCGACGTGCGGCTGGACAACGCCTTGGCCGGGGATGGCATGCGCGCCGGGCTGGTCGACGGCATTGACGCGGACGTGGTCCGGGTGGCGGCGGACGACGTGTTCGACCTTTCGGCCGGCGGCTACCTGGCGCCACTGGACGAGTTCGTGGCGCGCGACCTCGAGCTGGACGATCTGGCGCCGGCTGCCATCGAGGCGCGGACAGGGCCAGGCGGGGAGATGACCGCTCTCAGCATCGGCGCGGCGTACCTCGGCGTGTTTTACAACGAGGCTCACCTCGCGTTGGCCGGGGTCGAGCCGCCGTCGAGCTGGGAGGACCCATGGTCGATCGCCGAGTTCGAGTTTGCGGCGCGACGACTCACGGCGGCGGATGAAGACCGCGTGGATCGCTATGGCCTCGCCGCCGTGCCCTGGGTGACGCGAGCCGCGATGGCCGGTGCGGCAGGGCTTGGTGGGGCGGACGCGTTCTTCACTCCGGATCAGACCCGATCCACGATGCAGTCGGCCGTGCACGCGCGCACCTTAGGGCGCATGGCGCGCTGGCGGAGCCAGTCGCAGATTGAGCTTGGCATCGAGGAGCGCTTTGGGACGCCGTTCAACGGCGGGCAGGTGGCGCTGTACGTCGACGCCAGCGACTTCGCACCGCTGGTGCGGCCGACGATTCCGTGGGGCGTGGCGCCGCTGCCCGCGTGGACGGACGGATCTCCGGTGACGGAAGGGCTGGAGATCTGCGTTGGCGTCAATGGCGCCGGCGAAGACCTCGAGCCGGCCTGGCGGCTGGCCCAGTTCTTTCTGGAGTCCGAGGCTCAGCGGGCGCTGGCGCGCACCGACGCCGCCGTCCCGTTTCGGCGCTCGGTGCTGCGCGAGCCGGCCTTTCGCGACCCCAACCGCCTGCCCACGGACCGCACCGCCTGGAGCGGCGCCATTGCGCACGACTTGCAGACGCCCTCGAATCCTGGATCGAAGGCGTGGCATGTGTTGACCGGAGCCCCGATCGAAGCCGTACGCCGCGGCGACGTCGAGGTCGAGGCATATCTCGAACAGGCGGACGACCTGATTACCCGCCAGCTGGAGGCGCATGAGTGGTCGCTGGCGAAGGATGTGGCGGGCTACCGCCGACCGCCGTCGCTGGGCAACGTGATGCTGCGCGAGTTCGACGAGCGCCGGGAGGAAAAGCGCCGGGGCTCGGCTCCCTAGGATGAGACGGGGTTAGCTGGCCTCGCAGTAGGGCAGACCAAGCTCGGCAAGATCGCTGTCCGGCACCTCGCGCAACCCCGCGGGAACGCAACCGGTGAATTGGTTGCTTCCACCGAGATAGAGCCCTTGCAGATTGGCCAGGTGGGCCAACTCGGGCGGGATCTCCCCGGTGAGCTGGTTCCCATCGAGATACAGCCCATGTAGGTTGGTTAGGCTGCCCAACTCGGCTGGGATCGTTCCCCGCAGGTGGTTGTTCCAGAGGGATAGCTGCACGAGGTTGGCGAGGCGGCCCAGCTCGGGCGGGATCGATTCACTCAGTTGGTTCCCGGCGAGCGAAAGGCCCCCCAGGTTCGTGAGGCTGCCGAGCTCGGCGGGGATCGGGCCGGTTAGCCGGTTGAAGTCGAGATACAACGACTCCAAGTTGGCGAGACGACCCAATGCGGGTGGAATGCCACCACGCAGCTGGTTCCCCGAGAGGAAGAGTCCTCCCAGGTTTGTGAGGGTGCCCAATTCGGCGGGGATGGGACCGCCCAGTTGGTTGTCGCTGAGGTCCAGCAATTCCAGGTTGCCGAGACGGCCCAGTGTGGTTGGGATCGTCCCGCGCAGGTGGTTGCCAGCGAGATTCAGCACGCGGAGGTTGGTGAGGCTCGGGAGGTCGGGCGCAGACTCCTCACGGAGCCGGTCCCCCGCGAGCCCCGTTCGGTCCTGGACTAGGAGCCGGCCCAATTCCGGCGGGATGGCGCCACGCAACCGGTTGCCGCTGAGATTCAAGACCTCCAGGTTGCCGAGGCGGCCGAGGGCGGGTGGGATGGTTCCGGTCAACTGGTTGTGATTGAGGTCGAGCGCCTGCAGCTTGGCGAGGAGGCCCAGTTCCGGCGGGATGCTGCCTGCGAGTGCGTTCTGCGGAAGCTGCAACCCCGTCACCCGGCCGGCGTCGTTGGTTGTGACGCCGTGCCATTCGCCGAGCGGCGCGTCCGTGAGCCAGTTGGTGTTGGTGGTCCAATTCGGGCCGTCGGTGGCGTTGTAGAGCGCCACGAGGGCGGCTGTGTCGGCAGCTATCCCGACCTCGGCGCAGAACAGAAGCCCGGTGTCGTCGAGATCGCCGCTTGACACGAGCCGCAACTCGTCGGGGATGCATCCGCTGAAGCGATTGCCTCCGCGGAGTTTCAGTTCGTTCAGGTGGTCAAGTCGACCCAATGCGGCCGGGACCCTTCCGCTTAACAGGTTTTGCCGGAGCGACAGGTAGGTCAGCTTGGCGAGATTCCCCAACTGGATCGGGATCGTCCCGGTTAGCTGGTTGTCGGCCAGCCACAGCACCTCCAGGTTGGCCAGGCGCCCCAACTCGTGCGGGATCGGCCCTGTGAGCTGGTTGGATCCGAGCCGGAGATCTTTCAGATTGGCGAGGCGGCCAAGGTCAGGCGAAATGTTCCCGCGCAATTGATTCTTCGAAAGCTCCAGAACCTCCAGGTGCGCAAGGTCGCCCAACTCGGACGGCAGTTCGCCCGATAGCTCGTTGCTTTGCAGGCGCAGGGCCGTCACATGGCCGGCGGGATTCGTCGTCACGCCGTGCCATACCCCGATGGGAGCCTCGCCGAGCCAGTGGCGATTGTTCGTCCAACCCGGACCGTTGGTGGCGTGGTAGAAGGCGATCAGCGCCGCCCGGTCCTCGGCGACTTCGCTGATCCCGCACGGCCAGAGCTCGAGATCCTGGAAATCGTTGGACTCGATCGCACGCACTGCGTTGGGTATGCACCCGGTGAATTCATTGCCGCCACTGAGCCGCACGAAGCTTAGGTTGGGGATGCGGCCCAACTCGACTGGGATGGGCCCATGCAGTCGGTTCCCGTCGAGATGCAGCCCTAACAGGTTGGTGAGATTGCCCAGTTCGGGAGGGATCGTGCCCTGCAACTGGTTGTTGTCGAGCTTTAGGTCTCGCAGTTCGGCGAGACTTCCCAATACGGGAGGGATCGGTCCCTGCAGCTGGTTCTGACGAAGCGACAGCCATTCCAGATTGGTGAGGAGAGCCAATTGGGGCGGAATCTGACCTGTGAGTTGGTTGTGGCTGAGCTCGAGTGTTTTCAGACGGCGGAGGTGAGCTAGCTCCGGCGGAATCTGCCCAGTGAGCTGATTCTCGTCCAGAAGGAGGCCATCCAGGAGGACCAGGTTTCCTAGTTCGGGTGGAATCTCCCCGGACAGCCGGTTGGTCCGGAGATGCAGCAACGTGAGGTTTGAGAGATTCCCGAGCTCCGGCGGGATACTTCCTGTGAGCTCGTTGAATCCGAGCCAGAGCAATACCAGGTTGGCGAGGCGACCAAGCTCGGGTGGAATCGCCCCACTCAGCTGGTTCATGGAAAGCGCCAGCCTTTCAAGGCTCGAGAGACCGCCGAACTCCGAAGGGATCGCCCCACGCAGGTGGTTTTCTGCGAGAGAGAGATCCACGAGCCTGGTGAGACGGCCCAGTTCGGCAGGGATGACGCCACCGAGCTGGTTGCGACTGAGTGTGAGGTATTGCAGCTCGGTGAGATTCCCCAACTCCAACGGAATCGTTCCAAGCAGCTGGTTGCTGAAGAGATCCAACTCTCGCAGGTTGATCAGGCGGCCAAGCTCGGAGGGGATGCGGCCATGCAGGTTGTTGAGGGACAGGCTCAGCACTCTCAAGTTAGAGAGATCGCCGAGCTCGGGCGGCAATTCGCCGCGCAATCCGTTCTCTCGGAGGTCCAATATGGTCGCGCGGCCGTCGTCGTCCGTGGTGACGCCGTGCCATTCGCCGACGGGCGCGTCGCTGAGCCAATTGGTGTTGGTAGTCCAATTCGGTCCGTCCGTCGCGTGGTAGAGCGCAACCAGGGCGGCTCGCTCAGCGGCGGCGGTCGGATCGCAAACCGGCAGCTCAAGCCAGGCGAGGTCGCTCTGCGGCACGTCTTCCAACGACGCGGGGATGCACCCGGTGAGTTGGTTGCCATCAGCTAGCCAGAGCGCCTGGAGATTGGCGAGGTTGCCCAGCTCCGGCGGAATGGGCCCCGACAACTGGTTGCCGGAGAGGATCAGCCATTCCAGGTTGGCGAGCCCGACTATTTCAGGCGGTATTGCGCCCTGCAGGTGGTTGTCGTTGAGATACAGCGATTGCAGCTTGAACAGGCTGCCGAGCTCGGGTGGGATCTCTCCCTCTAGTTGGTTTCCCGTGAGCCAAAGCGACTCGAGGTTGGCGAGCCGGCCCAACTCGGATGGGATGGGCCCGCTCAACTCGTTGTTGGTGATGTCCAGCCATACCAGTTTGGCGATGTTTCCCAGTTCAGGTGGAATGGGCCCGCTGAGCTGGTTCCCACGCAGTCCGAGCGATGTCAGGTTGACGAGGCGGCCAAGCTCGGGCGGGATCTGCCCGTGGAAGTGATTCCCGCTGAGAATCAACCGCTCCAGGTTGGTGAGGCGACCCAACCTGGCCGGGATCTCTCCACGCAGCCCGTTCTCACCCAGCCATAGGGCGACGACACGGCCGCTCTCGTCCGTGTCGACGCCATGCCACTTGTCGAGAGTCGCCTCGCTGAGCCAGCCGCTGTTGTTGATCCAGTTCGGTCCGTCGCTGAGGCGATAGAGCGCGACCAGCGCGGCCCGGTCCGTGGTAACGGAGGGCGTCACGGTCGCCTCGGGATCGGCGGCGCAGAACGCCAGGCCGAGGTCGTCGAGATCGTTGATCGCGATCTCCCCCAACTCAGCCGGGATGCAGCCGGTGAATTGGTCGTTGCCGCCGAGCTGCAGCACTTCGAGGTTGACGAGGCGCACCAACTCGGGCGGGATCGCGCCTGTGAGCCGGTTCTGGTGCACCTGGAGTTCGCGCAGATTCTCCAGGCCCCCGAATTCAGCGGGGATCGCGCCGGTCAACTGGTTGTGGTCGAGGAGGAGCAGGCGCAAGTTGGCAAGACGACTCAGCTCGGGCGGGATGGCACCGCTTAGCTGATTGTCCGAAAGTGCGAGCGTTTCCAGCTCGGAAAGGTTGCCGAGCTCGGACGGTATGGCGCCGGTCAACTTGTTGGCGTTGAGCCTTAGCGCTTGCAGGTTGCTGAGGCGGCCCAACGCTGGCGGAATCTCCTCGGTTAATTGATTCCCCGAGAGGTTCAGCCCGCGAAGGTCCGTGAGGCGCCCGAGGTCGGGCGGAATCTCACCAGCCAACTGGTTTTCCCGGAGCGACAGCTGGCGTAGATTGGAGAGGTTGCCTAGTTCGGCGGGGATGTCCCCGCTCAGCCGGTTGCCGCCAAGCCCCAAGAGGGTCAGGTTGGCCAGGCTGCCGAGTTCGGGCGGCAGCTCCCCGCTGAGCTGGTTGTCGTTGAACCACAGCTGCCGCAGGCTGGCCAGGCGCCCCAGCTCGCGTGGCAGCGCTCCGCCCAGCTGGTTCCCACTGAGGTCCGCCGCGCGCAGATTGGCGAGACTGCCGAGCGCGGGCGGGAGCTCTCCGGACAGCCCGTTCTCAGGCAGGCGCAGCTCCGTGACCCGGCCGGCGTCGTCGGTGGTGACGCCGTGCCATTCGCCGAGGGGCGCGTCGGTCAGCCAGTTGGCGGTGCGGGTCCAGTTCGGCCCGTCGGTCGCGTGGTAGAGCGCGACCAGCGCATCCCGATCAGCTGACGGCGTTTGCGCGGATGCCGTCGTCGGCGCTCGTCCCGTCGCGGCGAACGCGGCGAGGAGCAGGAGCGTCAACGCGGCGGCACGAACGGTCATGGGCGCTGCCTCCCACGGAGGCGTTGTGCGGGAATTTCACTAGTTGTTGGACTGCGGCAAGCATTGCCGAAGCCCCGGCGCGCGGCAACCACCGGCGCGGTGGCTCGCGACCTCAACGCCACCAACTTTGCGGGTCGGCGGCGAAGGATGTTTCTCCCATACGGCGCTGGCTGTCGCCGGGCAAAGTGCTCCCCTACAAGTTCGACAAGCGCCGGGATGAAGAGCGCCGCAGCGGCTCGGCGCCTTAGGTTGATGCGGGGTCAGCCGGTCTCACAGAACGGCAGACCAAGCTCGGCAAGATCACTGCCCGGCACGCCGCGCAATCCCGCGGGAACGCACCCGGAGAATTCGTTGCTTCCGCCTAGCTTCAGCACCTCCAGGTTTGAAAGATTTCCCAACTCGGACGGGATGACCCCGCTGAGCTGGTTGTCATCGAGCAGCAGAAGTCCCAGGTTGACAAGGCTGCCCAAGTCGGACGGAATCGCGCCGCTCAGCTCGTTGTGTTGCAAGTCCAGCCATTCCAGGTTGACGAGGTTCCCGAGATGGGGCGGGATCTCGCCGCTTAACCGGTTCGCGTCGAGACTCAACGCAGCCAAGCTCACAAGGTTGCCTAATTCGGACGGAATCGCGCCGCTCAACTGATTCTCACCTAGAAACAGAAAATTCAGATTGGTGAGGTTGCCAAGGGCGGGAGGAATCGAGCCGCTGAGCTGATTTGCTTCGAGCGCCAGGACTCTCAGGTTGGCGAGATTGCCAAGCACGGGGGGTATCGCCCCTGTCAGCTCGTTATCACTAAGGTTCAGCCACGCTAGGTTGACGAGGCGGCCCAGTGCGAGCGGGACCGCCCCACGCAACTCGTTTTCGTGGAGGAACAGCCCCAACAGACTCGGCAGTCTGCCCAACTCCGACGGAATCTCCCCGCTCAGTCGGTTCTCACCGAGCTCAAGGAAGGTGAGATTGGCGAGGCGACCTAACTCGGGCGGAATCGCCCCAGTCAAATGGTTTGCACCGAGATTCAGCTCTTCGAGATTGGCGAGGCGACCCAACTCTGGCGGGATCGCCCCCCGGAATAGGTTCGAGCTGAGATCGAGTCGTGCCAGGTTAGAGAGGCGGCCTAGCCCGGGCGGTATCTCCCCGGTCAACTGGTTCGCATCGAGCCGAAGCTCCCGCAGGCTGGCCACGTCGCCCAATTCAGGCGGGATCGTCCCAGTCAACCGATTGTCAAAAAGGTACAGCGCGTGCAGGCTGCTCAGACGGCCGAGCTCGGCGGGTATCACTCCACTCAGCCGGTTGCGATCGAGGTATAGCGCTCGCAGGTTGGTGAGGAGGCTCAGCTCTGCCGGAATCGTCCCCCGCAACTGGTTGTCCCAGAGGGATAGCTGGACGAGGTTGGAGAGGCGGCCGAGTTCCGCGGGTATCGCTCCACTCAACTGGTTAGACGCGAGCGACAGTCCTCCCAGTGCAGTGAGGTTGCCCAACTCAACCGGGATTGTCCCCCGCAACTGGTTCGACTCGAGGTAGAGCGCCTGCAGGTTGGTCAGGCGGCCCAGCGCCGCGGGGATCGTCCCTTCCAGCCGGTTCCCCGTGAGGTGAAGCTCGCGGAGGTTGGTGAGGCTGCCTAACTCCAGCGGAATCGCTCCGCCTAATCCGTTCTCCTGTAGCCGCAGTTCGGTGACGTGGCCGGCGGGATCGGTAGTGACGCCATGCCATACATCGAGCGACGCCTCGCTCAGCCAGTTGGCGCTGTTTGTCCAGTTCGGCCCGTCGGTCGCGTTGTAGAGCGCAACCAGCGCGGCCCGTTCCGAGACGGGTACGAGAAGGGGGGCCGGCGTGGGAGTCTCCAGCGAGAACGTTGGTAACTCGGCCACCTGGCTTGCCAGCACCGGCGCCTTGGCCGCGTCCGGGATGATGACGTTGCTCAGCTTCTTCACCTTGTCGGGCACGTTTTGCAGGTTCACCCGGCCCACGGTCGTCCCTGGCGCCGGCACGTTCCAGATCACGAACACGGTGCGCTGCGCCCGCAGCATCTGCAGGCCCTGGGGGTTGCTGTTGACTTCCCGCTCCTCGTAGCGGATGGGCAGGCCGTAGAGATTGAGCCAGTCGGGCTCGCTCAGGAACCGGTCCTTGATGGGCGCGTTTTGGTCCAAGAGCGCCAGGTGGTTCCGCGTGATGGTGGCGAAATCGGCGCCCTGGTCGGCTTCGAGCACCTGGTGCGGGGGCACGTTGGGCAGCTCGACGTCGGGATAGCGATTCGCGAGCACGTCGAGGGTGTTGTAGTAGTTCATCCGCTGCTTGCCGGGGTCCCACTGGAGGATGACCTTCTGGAAGGCCTGGAGGGTGAAGGGGCCGCGCGCCCAGCGCTGGCTGATGGGGTAGCCGATGGCCTGGAGGTCGCGCGCTCGGACGAAGTCCCAGAGCGGCACGCCGTCGGTGTTGGTCACCGCAAAGCCGTCGCCCGGATCCTCGGTGTCGCCGCCCGTAATGGTGAAAAGGCAGCCCTCGTCGAGGGTGACGCCCTCGCACTCCAGCGCCGCCGCCGACGGCCAAACGGTCAGCGCAGCCATGACGGCGATGGCCAGCACCGCGAGCGCCGCGCGCAGCCGTCGCCACCGAATACTCAGGCACAGATCAGGCATGAGGCGTTGCCCTAGGTGACGGCGGCCCGGCACTCCCGCGAACCGCCCGACAGCCAGGCGGCGCAACTCTAGCGCACGCACGGACCGGAGTTTGCCCGCACCGAGCGAACGAGAGTGAGAGTGTGGTTTGCACCGCAGGTGGCGCCGAGCGAGCCGATAACACGGAATGGCGCCGTGGCTGCGGCCTACTCCCGCGCGCGGTCGATGGTGACGGCGGCTCCTCCGCCATCCACCACGTCGGTAGGTGTGGGCTGCGAGTGCATCATGACCCTCTCCGGATCTTGGTCACGCCTGAACCAAGAATCCGTCAGCCGCGTCTCACTCCGCTGTGGTCAGTACACCTAGGGATTGGGCACCGCGAAGCTGATGCCCTCGATTTCGATTGCCAGGTCGACCAAGCTCGGGACGAGATCGAACACCACGGCAAACGTGGCCGTCTCGCCGCTTGGCACGCTCTCGACCTCGACTACCGGGCGGCCTTCCGATGCCGGCGTGGCCATGCCGCTGAGCGCCATGACACCCTCGGAGTCCACAGGAATGCTGTTGTAGTCCGGGTCATACAGAAAAATGTTCTCCTTGGAGACGACGATGTTTCCGCTGTCTTTGGTGTTGGTGAACGTGAAGGTCACGACCAGGTACAGGCCGTTCCGGGGCCTAACCGGTGAGCCTTGAGCCTGCGTCAACTGTTCGAAACGTTGCACCGAGACCAGCGTCAATTTGAACCCAAGTAATGTTGTGCGGACGGTGTCGCCTACCGTGGGCAGGAAGCTGCGCCATTCGGCGCTGTCCGCCCCTTCAACCGTGACCTCCACCACCTCTTCAACCGTGACCTCAGCCGAATCCTCGGCCTCGGTCTCGACCTCCGCTGTCTCGTCGCTGGCCCCGCAGAAGGGCAGACCAAGCCTGGCAAGGTCGTTTTCTTCGACATCCTGCAACCGGTCGGGGATGCAGCCGGTGAATTGGTTACCGCCGGCAAGCGCCAGCCATACGAGCCGGGACAGTTGGGCCAGCTCGGGTGGTATCGCACCGGTTAGGCGGTTTGCCTCGAGACCCAGGTGGATCAGGTTGGAGAGGCGACCAAGCTCGGGCGGGATCGGTCCAGTTATCTGGTTGCCAGTAAGACCAAGCCACTTCAGGTTGGCGAGATCGCCGAGCGCCGGCGGGATTGTTCCCGCAAGGTCGTTGATCGCGAGATCCAGCGCTTCCAGGCTTGCCAGTTGGCCCAACTCGGGCGGGACGGTCCCGGTCAGGCTATTCAATTGGGTACTCAGCACCCTCAGCTTCGAGAGTTGCCCCAGCTCAGGCGGCAAGACTCCGGCCAGCCGGTTGGAGGTGAGCACTAGCTGCGTGACCCGGCCGGAGTCGTCGGTGGCAACCCCGTCCCATTCGCTGAGAGGGGCGTCGCTCAGCCAGTTGGCGTTGCTTCTCCAGTTCGGTCCATTGGTGGCGTGGTAGAGCCGGATCAGCACCTCCCGGTCGGAAGCCGGAGTCGAAACCGGCCCAGGTGCGGATGCCGGCGCTGGCGAGGTCGTGGGCAGCGTGAAGCGGGGGAGCCCGGCGACGTCGTGCTGGGCAACGGGCGCCTTGGCCGCATCCGGAATGATCACGTTACTGAGCCGCTTCACCTTGTCGGGGACGTTCTGCAGGTTCACCCGGCCCACCGTGACTCCCGGAGCGGGCACGTTCCAGATCACGAACACCGTGCGCTGGGCGCGCAGCATCTGCAGGCCTTGCGGATTGCCGTTGACCTCCCGTTCCTCATAGCGGATGGGGAGCCCGTAGAGGTTCAGCCAGTCGGGCTCGCTGAGGAAGCGCGCCTTGATGGCCGCGTTCTGCTCCAGCAGCGCCAGGTGGTTTTGGGTGATGGTGGCGAAGTCGGCGCCGCGGTCGGCTTCGAGCACCTGGTGGGGCGGGACGTTGGGCAGCTCGACGTCGGGGTACCGATTCGCGAGCACGTCGAGGGTGTTGTAGTAGTTCATGCGGCCTTGGCCGGGATCCCACTGGAGGATCACCTTCTGGAAGGCCTGGAGCGTGAAGGGGCCGTTGACCCAGCGCTGGCTGATGGGATAGCCGATGGCCTGGAGGTCGCGCGCTTGGACGAAGTCCCACAGCGGCACGCCGTCAGCGTTGGTGACCGCGAAGCCGTCGTTGGGATCGTCCGTGTCGCCGCCGGTGATGGTGAAGAGGCAGCCGTCGTCGAGGGCGATGCCTTCGCACGACAGCGCCGCTGCTGATGGCCAGACGGTGAGCGCGGCTATCGAAGCAATGGCCAGCACCGCAGCCGCGAGGCGCAGCCGTCGCCGTTGGCTAGCCAGGCACAGCTTGGGCATGAGGGTTCGTATTCCAGGCAGGTATCTAGGCACTCGCGCAAACCGACCAATTCTAGGGAGTGCAAATATACTCCGCCAATGGACCTGTGTCCCAGGTAGCCAGCGGATTCGCAAGTGCGGGTTCGGCTATCGCCGAGAGTGCGTCGTCGCCAAACGGGATCTGGACACCGCCGAATGCCGGTGGTTGCGGCCTACGCTCGTGCGCGATCGATGGTGACGGCGGCTTCGGCGAGAATGGAGCCGGCGATGGCGACGCTGGGCTTGGCGATGCGCACGCGCACGCGGGTGACGCGGGGGAACTCGGCCAGAACGCGCGCGGCGATCGTTTCTCCGAGCGACTCCAGCAGATTGCGCGGCTGCCCCTGCATCACATCCTGCGCGACGGCGTAGAGCTCGCTGTAGTTGACGGTGTCGCTGACGCTGTCGGACTGGCCGGCGGCGCGCAGGTCGGCGTGAACGTCCATGTCCACCACGAAGCGCTGCCCCAGGGTGCGCTCCTCGGCGCGGGCGCCGTGGTAGGCGAAGAAGATCATGCCCTTGAGGCTGATGACGTCGGTGTTCATGGATTTCCGCCTTTGGAGACCCTCACCCTAACCCTCTCCCTGGAAGGGAGAGGGAACCGGACCTGCCCGACGCCAGGCATCCGGCTCGTTTCCAGGCTCGACCGGACTGGATTCCGGCTTCCGCCGGAATGACGGAGGGGATGCGCAGAGGTCTCTCAAGGGGAGAGGGGGTCGAACGAAAGCGTGACGGTTGTGCAAGGGTCACTCGGTTCGTTGGCGGGCGATGTGGTGCAGGACGATGGCGCCGGCGGCGGCGACGTTGAGCGAGCCGATGCCGCTGCGCAGGGGCACGCGCACGATTACATCGCACGCCTCGCGCACGCTTGGCCGCATCCCACGCGCCTCGTTGCCCACGACGATGCAGCATGGCGCGTCGTAGGCCATGGCGTCGAACGGCGTCTCGGCGTCAGCGTCGAGGCCGATGACGCGCACGCCGTCCGACTGGAGGGATTTGAGCGCCCGCGCGAGGTTGGTCACGTTGACCACGGTCGAGCGCAGGCTCGCTCCGGCGGAGGCGCGGGCCAGACCGCCGGTCAGCGCCGCGCTGCGCCGCTGCGGCACGATCAGCCCGGCGCCGCCGCAGGCTTCGAGCGTGCGGACCAGCGAGCCCAGGTTCCCCACGTCCTCGACCTGGTCGGCGGCCAGGATCAGCGGCGGTTGGGCGCGTCCCGGCTGGGGTTGCAGCAGGTCACGCGGTGCGGCGTTCGGGGTTGAGTCAATGGTGGCGACGACGCCCTGGTGGTTGCCGCCGAAGGCCAGCGAGTCCAATTCGGCTGCGTCAACAAAGGCCACCGGCACGCCGGCGTCGCCCGCCAGCTCACGCAGGGGCGCCGTGGATTCGGCGGCGCCACGGGCGACCATCAGGCGCGTCAGGCGGTAGCCGGCAGCGAGCGCTTCGCGGACGGGGTGGCGGCCCCAGATGGCTCCGGCTAGGGGTCGGTCGGCGCCTTGCGGCGCCAAATCGTGCCGTCGGGGCCGTCTTCCAGGACGACGTCGAGGTCCGCCAGACGGTCCCGGACGCGATCGGCGAGCTCCCATTGCCGCGCCTCCCGCGCCATGCCGCGAATCTCGACCAGCAGCTCAATGTACGGCGCGGCGTCTGCGGCGTCGGCCGTGCCTTCGCCCACCTCGATGCCGAGGACGCCCAAAAGGTCGCGGAGACAGGCCTGGGCCTCGGTCACGGCAGCGGGCGTCGCGCTCGGCGCGGCACGGTTGATGGACCGCCCAAGCTCGAACAGCGCGCCGATGGCGCGTGGGGCGTTGAAGTCGTCGTCCATGGCGGACTCGAACTCGCGCTGGGCCTGTCCAGACGCCGCGGCCAGCGTCTCCGCGTCGCCAGAGGGATCGCCGCCGCGCGCGCGCAGAATGCTCCGCAGCCGCTCGTAGGCGGACGCGGACGGCTGCAGGGCCTCCATCGAGAAGCCCATCGCCGTGCGGTAGTGCACCGAAAGGAAGAAGAGCCGCAGCACGTCCGGCTCCACGACCTCCAGCACATCCGCCAGGGTGGTGTAGTTGCCGGCGGAGTGGGCCATTTTTTCGCCCTCGGTCTGCAGCAACCCCGTGTGCAGCCAGTGCCGCACGAACGGCGACTCCCCGCTGCCGGCTTCGGACTGCGCGATCTCGTTTTCATGATGCGGGAAGATCAGGTCGGCGCCGCCGCCGTGGATGTCGATCTGGTTGCCGAACGCGGTCTGGATCATGGTGGAGCACTCGATATGCCAGCCGGGGCGTCCGCGACCCCAGGGACTGTCCCAGCCGATCTCGTCGTCCGGGGCGAGCTTCCAAAGCGCGAAGTCGCGCGGGTCGCGCTTCTCGGGGTCCACCTCCACGCGCGCGCCGGCCTCGACGCCGAGTTCGTCCGTGCGTCCGGACAGCGAGCCGTAGTCGGGGAAGTCAGGCACCGAGAAGTAGACTCCCTGCGAGGTGGCGTAGGCCACGCCGCGGTCGATGAGATGTTGCACCGCCGCCACAATCGCCGACATCGAGCCGGTGACCGTGGGGTACTCGTGGGCATGGCGCACGCGCAGGCGGTCGAGCACGTCGAAGTAGGCTCGCGTCTGCTCCTCGGCATATTCGAGCGGGTCCTGTCCGACGGCCCGCGCCCGGTCGATGATCTTGTCGTCGATGTCGGTGAAGTTCTGGAGGTGCCGCACCTTGTAGCCGCGGTACTCCAGGTAGCGCCGGACCACGTCCATGTGGACGAACATGAAGCCGTGGCCGGCGTGGGGCGGGGCCTTGGGGGTCATGCCGCAGACGTAGATCCGCACCGTCTCGTCGAGCGGCGTGAAGGGACGCTTCTCTCCCGTGCGGGTGTCGGAGATGTGAAGCGTCACCGTGGCTGACCGTGGGCGATGCGGCGGCGAATTCTACCGATGGCGCTGCGCCAGCAGGACCACGGCGTGGCAGGCGATGGCGCGGCCCTCGCCCACGGCGTCCAGTCCCTCATTCGTGGCGGCCTTGACGTTGACGCGGTCGGCGGCGACGTCGAGGCACTCAGCTACCCGTTTCTCGATGGCGGGCACGTGCTCGGCGAGCTTGGGCCGCTCCAGCAAGACTGTGGCGTCGACGTTCACCGGCTCCCAGCCGGTGTCGCGGGCGCGGGCCGCCGTCTCGCGCGCGAACCGGGAACTGTCGGCGCCGCGCCAGGCGGGGTCGGTGTCGGGATAGTGGCGGCCGATGTCGCCAGCCTTGAGCGCGCCCAGGATGGCATCCACGACGGCATGCAGCAGCACGTCGGCGTCGGAGTGACCCAGGGCCCCCTGCTCCGACGGCACCTGCACGCCGCCGATCATCAATGGGTGGCCGCCGGCGAGCCGATGGATGTCGTAGCCGTGGCCCACGCGGATCTCGGGCAGGGGCTCTGACGCCTCCGCGCCGCCTACCAGTAGTCCTCCGTGATGACCTGCGACTCGCGGCCGGTGGTGGGGAAACCCTTGGATTCGAGCACTTCTTTCACGTCGCTGATCATGCCCGGATTGCCGCACAGGTAGGCCGCGCTGCCGGCGACCGAGAGCCGCGCGCGCACCTGGTCGCGGACCTCGGCAGGGAGCCAGGGCTCCACGCGGCCGATGGCGGGCTCGCCGCAGATCATGCGCAAGACATCGTTCAGTCGCCCGCGGCCCATGGGTTCGTCGTATCCGGGGTCTTGGGAAGGCCGGCTGACGACGGGTACGTAGAGGAGCTCGAACCCCGCGTGGGAGGCCAGCTCCTCCAGCTCGGCGCGATAGCCCAGCTGGCTAGCGTAGGACACGCCGTGGAGGACCGTGAGACGCCGCGGCAAGCGGCCGTCGCGCTGAAAGTCCTGCCAGAACACGCGGGCCATCGAAACGAACGGGGCGAGGCCCGTGCCGGTGGCGGCGCACACCAGGTCGTGCTGCGAGGTCCGGGAGGGCACGAAGCGTCCGGCGGGGCGCGGCATGTAGAGCACCTCGTCGCCGGGCACGTGGCGCCAGAGCGCGCCGGTGAAGACGCCCTGGCGGTTGCTGCCGTCCTCGTCCGCGTCGCGCACCAGGATGACGTAGAACTCGAGCGAGGTGCGGTCAGCGGGCGTCGACGCGATGGAGAACTGGCGCGGGCGCGGGTCGTCCGTCGGCTGATCCCAGAAGGCGAGCTGGGTGTACTGGCCGGGCTCGAACTCCGCGAACGGCTCGCCGTCAGGGCGCTCGATGGTGAAGATCGCGAGATCGGGGTCCTCGAGCAGCTCCCACGACGCCAGCCGCGCGCTTTCCATGCGCTCACGAATGTCTCGGCGTCGACGGCGTGGGGCGGGGGCCGGGGCTTGCTTGGCGTCAGCCATCACTGTTGAGTGTCAGGTTCGGTCATGGCGTCAGGATAGCTGGGCATCGACGCGACCCGGACACGTGCCGCCTGCAAGTCCGCGGGCCGGGTGATCTTGACGTTGCCCGCGTCGGACTCGAAGACGTGCACGGGCACGCCCTCGTGCTCCAGCAACGCCACGTCGTCGGTGAAGTCGGCCAAGCGGTCCCGATTGCGCCGGTGGGCCTGGAGCAAGTCGTCCAGGCGACCGAATTGCGGGGTCTGGGCCAGCCACACCTGGTCGCGCGGCAGCGTGCGGCTGACCCGGCCCGCGGGCGTGACGAGCTTGACGGTGTCGACGGACGGCACGGCGGCCACCGCCGCCCCGTGCGCCCGCGCCGCCTGGACGCCGCGCGCGATGATGTCCGGGGTCACGAACGGACGGGCGCCGTCGTGAATGGCGGCGAACGCCACGCCACCGTCCGCGAGCGCTTCAAGTCCGCAGAGGACCGATCCGGCGCGGGACGTGCCGCCCAGAATCACGCGGACAACCTTGGTCAGGCGCGCCGCGCGAATCACATCGGCGATTTGGTCGCGATTGGCCGGGCTGGCGGTCACCACCACATGGCGGATTTCTGTCGCTTGCTCGAAGGCGCGCAGGCTCCAGACGATCAGGGGCGCGTCGCCCAGGGGCGTCAGCAGCTTGTCCTCGCCGCCCATGCGGGTTGCGCCGCCCGCGGCCAGCACCACGGCGTCCACGGGGCCTGCGGTCATGGCAATGCGAGGGCCAGGGCCTCCGCCAGATTCGCGGCCCCAAGTCCCTCGGTCGCGCCGTTGCGGGCGCTGGCGGACGGCACCAGGCAGCGGGTGAAGCCCAGGCGCTCGGCCTCGCGCACGCGCACCGCGGCCGAGGGCACCGAGCGCAGCTCGCCGGAAAGTCCCAGCTCGCCGATCGCCGCGACCTGCGGCCCGGGCGCCTGGTCGCGCGCGCTGGACGCGATGGCCACCGCCACCGCCAGGTCAACCGCCGGCTCGCGCAGCCGCAAGCCGCCGACGACGTTGACGTAGACGTCGTGCTGGCCAAGCTGGACGCCGGCGCGGCGGCCCAGCACCGCCAGCAGCATGTGCAACCGGTTGAGGTCGAATCCCGTGGCGAGGCGCTTGGGCAGGGCGTAGGCGGTCGGCGCCGTCAGCGCCTGAATCTCGACCACCAGCGGACGGGTGCCTTCCAGCGGCACGGCCACCGCCGAGCCCGGCGCGCGGGCGTCACGCTCGGCCAGGAAGAGCGCGGAAGGATTGGGCACCTCGTGCAGGCCGTCGCCGCGCATCTCGAACACCGCCACCTCGAACGTCGGGCCGAAGCGGTTCTTCACCGACCGCAGCAGGCGCTGGGCGTGGAAGTCGTCGCCCTCGAGGTAGAGCACCGTGTCCACGATGTGCTCGAGGGTGCGCGGCCCGGCCACGGTGCCTTCCTTGGTGACGTGCCCCACCAGCATCACGGGGGTTTGTGACGCCTTGGCGAACTGCATGATCTGGACGGTGGCCTCGCGCACCTGGCTGACGCTGCCGGGAGCCGCGGCCAGGCCCTCGACGCGCACCGTTTGAATTGAGTCGACGACGACGAGGCCGGCGCGCAGTCGCTCGGCCTCGGCCAGCGCGCCGCCGACCTCGGTGTCGGGATAGACGTGAATCGCGCTGGACTCCAGGCCCATGCGCCGCGCCCGCATGCGGACCTGCTGGGGCGACTCCTCCGCCGCGACGTAGAGCACGGGTCGGCGGTCGGTCCCCAATGCGGCGGCGGCGCGCAGCACGAGGGTGGACTTGCCGATGCCGGGGTCGCCGCCGATGAGAATCAACGCGCCGTCCACCAGGCCGCCGCCCAGCACGCGGTCGAACTCGCTCATGCCGGTGGAGCGCCGCGCCGCGGCATCGTCCTCGACGGCGCCCAGCGGCACCGCGGCGACCGAGGCCGAAGACGCCGCCGCGCGCGGCGGGCGGTGCTCGATGATGCTGTTCCAGGCGCCACAGGCGCCGCACTGGCCGCTCCACTGCTGGTGACGCGCGCCGCAGTCCTCGCAGATGAAGGTGGCGCGGGGCTTAGCCATCAGGGGGCCTTTGCGACAGTGGTCGACATCCTGCTCCTAGCCTCGAATGACCCTCACCCTAACCCTCTCCCTGGAAGGGAGAGGGGATAGGACCAGACTAGGCGCTGACAGGGGCTCGGGTGGAGATGTCGAGCTCGTCGCCGGCACGGTCCACGATCACCTTGGAGCCGGTGGCGAAGGCGCCGCGGAGCAACTCCTCGGCCAACGGATCCTCGATGAGATTCTGGATCACGCGTCGCAGCGGGCGGGCGCCGAAGTCCGGGTCGTAGCCTTTCTCGGCCAGCAGCGACTTGGCCTCCGACGTGACTTCCAACTCCAGTTCGTGCTCGCTCAACTGCAGGCGCACTCGGCCCAACTCGAGATCCACGATGGCCTCGACATCGGTGCGGGTCAGCGCGTGGAAAACCACGGTGCCGTCGACGCGGTTGAGGAACTCGGGCCGGAAGAGCTTGCGCAGCTCGCCCAGCACCTTGGCCCGCATGTTCTTGTAGCGAGCCTCGTCGGCTTGCTCGCCTTCGTCGAAGTGGAAGCCGAGCGCCGCGCCGCGCTTGATGTGCTGCGCGCCAACGTTTGAGGTCATGATGATGATGGTGTTGCGGAAATCGACCGTGCGGCCCTTGGCGTCGGTCAAGCGCCCGTCGTCCATGAGCTGCAGCAGGATGTTGAACACCTCGGGGTGCGCCTTCTCGACCTCGTCGAGCAGGATCACCGCGTAGGACCGGCGGCGGACGGCCTCGGTGAGCTGGCCGCCCTCCTCGTAGCCCACGTAGCCGGGCGGCGCGCCCACAAGGCGCGAAACCGCGTGGCGCTCCATGTACTCCGACATGTCGATGCGGATGAGGGCGTCCTCGCTGCCGAACATGAACTCGGCCAGCGCGCGGGCCAGCAGGGTTTTGCCGACGCCGGTTGGGCCGAGGAACATGAAGGCGCCAATGGGCCGCTGCGGGTCCTTGAGCCCGGCGCGCGCGCGGCGCACGGCGCTGGCGACGGCGTGGATCGGCTCCTGCTGGCTGACGATGCGGCGCGCGAGCACGTCTTCCATGTGCAGCAGCCGCTCGGATTCCTCCTGGCGAATGCGGGTGACCGGAATGCCGGTCCACATGGCGACGACCTGGCTCACCTCGTCTTCGCCGACGTGCGGCGGTCCTTCGCCCTGCTCGGAGGTCCAGGACTGCCGCGCTTCGTTCAGCTCGATGCGCAGTTGCTGCTCGTGTTGCCGCAGCTCGTTGGCGTCTTCGAAGCGCTGCTCGTTGATTGTGCGCGCCTTGTCGTTGGTGATCTGCTCGAGCTTCGCTTCCAACTCGCGCACGGCGCGCGGCGGCATGCCGTGGCGAATCTTGACCTTGGCCGCCGCCTCGTCCATCACGTCGATGGCCTTGTCGGGGAGGAAGCGGTCGGTGACGTAGCGGCCGGCCAGCTCGGCGGCGGCCTTGACCGCGTCGTCCGTGATCTGGACCCGGTGGTGCTCTTCATAGCGCGGGCGCACGCCGGTCAAGATGTCGATGGTCTCGTCGATTGACGGCTCGCGCACGGTGACGGGTTGGAAGCGGCGTTCGAGCGCCGAGTCGCGCTCCACGTATTTGCGATACTCGTCGAGGGTGGTGGCGCCGATGACCTGCAGCTCGCCGCGCGCCAGGGACGGTTTGAGGATATTGGCGGCGTCGACCGCGCCTTCGGCCGCACCCGCGCCGACCACGGTGTGCAACTCGTCGATGAACAGGGCGCAGTCGCTGGCCGACTTGAGCTCGTCGATGACCTTCTTGAGCCGCTCTTCGAACTCGCCGCGATACTTGGTGCCGGCGACGAGCGCGCCCATGTCGAGCGTGAGCAGCCGCCGGCCGCGGAGCGACTCGGGCACGTCGCCCGAGACGATGCGCTGCGCCAGGCCCTCGACAATGGCCGTCTTGCCCACGCCGGGGTCGCCAATCAGCGCCGGATTGTTCTTGGTGCGGCGGCTGAGAATCTGGATCACGCGCTCGACCTCGTCGTGGCGCCCGATCACTGGGTCCAATTTTCCGGCGCGGGCCGCCGCGGTGAGGTCGATGCCCATCTGATCGGCGACGGGCGTCTTGGAGCCGCTCTTCTTGGCTTCGCCGCGGCCGCGCTCGGTCGAGCTCTGGCTGACGAGCTGGACGACCTGGGCCCGCACCTTCTCGAGGTTCACGCCCAGGCTCTCGAGCACGCCGGCGGCGATGCCCTCGCCCTCGCGCACCAGGCCCAGCAGCAGATGCTCGGTGCCGATGTAGTTGTGCCCGAGCCGCCGCGCTTCCTCGATGGAGAGCTCGATGACCCGCTTGGCGCGCGGCGTGAGGCTGATGTCGCCGACGACCATGCGCTCGCCGCGGCCGATGATGAACTCCACGGCATTGCGCACCTTGTTCAGCTCGACGCCCAGGTTGGTGAGCACCTGCGCGGCGATGCCCTCGCCCTCGCGCACCAGCCCGAGCAGCAAATGCTCGGTGCCGATGTAGTTGTGATTGAACCGAGTCGCCTCGTCTTGGGCGAAGACCAAGACTTTCTTCGCCCGCTCGGTGAACTTATTCAGGCGGTCGTTCACCTGACATCCCCTGCAGCGGCCCCGGTATCAGCCGTGGGCGGTGGCCTACGCCTCCATTGTCGCACTATCGGCGACCTCGGTGGGTAAGGGTGACAACCGGATTCGCCGCCGGCCGGCGTCGATGCTCAGGATCTGGAACTTGCCGAAGTCGCCTTCGCGCATCGAATCGAGCGCCGCGTCGCCGAGATCGGAGGCGTGGGCCAGCCCTTCGATGCCGTCGGTGAGCCGCACGAAGGCCCCAAACGGCGCCAGCTTGGTCACCTCGCCCTCGACGATTTCATTGACGCCGTACTTGGACTCCAGCGACTGCCATGGGTCCTTGGTCGCCCGGCGCAGGCTGAGGGCGATCTTCTTGTCCTCGCGGTCGAGGGACAGCACGTAGACCTCGATCTCCTGGCCCGGCTTCAGAATCTCCTCGGGGCTTTCCACCCGGCTCCAGGAGAGCTCGGAGATGTGGGCCAAACCGTCCGCGCCGCCCAGGTCAACGAAGGCGCCGAAGCTGCAAATGTTGCTCACGATGCCCTGCCGCACCTGCCCGACCTGCAGCTCGTCCAGCAACACCTCGCGGCGGCGCGAGCGGACCTCGCGCTCCGCGACGCGCTCGGAGAGGATCAGGCGATTGCGGCGACGGTCAAGCTCGATGATCTTGACGTTGATCTTGCGGCCCACAAGCTCCGCCAGCCGCGCGGCCAGCTCGTCTTCGGTCTCGTCGCTGGCGCCGCGCCGCAAGCTGGTGAGCTGCGACAGCGGCACGAAGCCGCGCGGCCCCACGTCCACCAGCACGCCGCCCTTGTTGTATTCGAGAATGGTCGCGTCTATGATTTCGCCCTTTTCGAAGAGCTCCTCGGTGGCGCGCCAGACCTTCTCCTGCTCGGCGCGGCGGAAGGAGAGCATGGCGCGCCCGTCGCCCTCTGGCTGCACCACGTAGACGAGCACCGTTTCGCCCAGCGAATAGGTCGGGCGAGGCTCCTCGAGCCGGTTGTCCCACTGCTCGCGCTCGGGCACGAAGCCCTCGGCCTTGAGGCCGATGTCCACCAGGATCTCGTCGGGCTCGATGCCGACGACGACCCCCTCGAGGACGTCGCCGCGGCCAATACTGGGCAGCTGCGCGCTTGCCTCTTCCAGCAAGGCTTCCATGGACTCAAGCGCCGGCATGTCGTCCGGCGGCATAGTCTCCGCGACGGCGCCGGCGGCCGGCGCGTCGTCGGTTGTGGTCAAGCGCGCACCTCTATTACTTCGGAATCGAAGAAAAGTCGTCTGGGACCCGAGTATAGCAACGGCACCTTCTGTTTCCGGGCGATCTTCCGGTGAGTTTGACGCCGCGCCGAGCGCTGCGCTGCGGCTGTCGGACGGCGGCGCCTGGGTCGCGGTACCGCGCGAGGAGCCATGTCCCAGCGATCGCCGTCTGCGCGCGACCGACTCAGGGCATCTGGAAGCCGCCGTCGTAGCTGATGTTTTGCCCGGTGATGTACGCGGTTTCCTCGGACAGCAGGAATGCGGCGGCGGTGGCCACATCCTCGGGTACCTGCGCGCGGCCCAAGGGGACCATCTTGATCATCTCGGCGAACACCTCGCCGGCTTCCCGGCCCTGGCGACCGCCTCTCTCGCGGTCGATCTTCTCCCACATGTCGGTATCGACGAGACCGGGGCTGATGGCATTGACTCGGACCTGGTGCTCGCTCAGCTCCAGGGCCAGGTTGCGCGTGAGCCCGTGGAGGGCGGTCTTGCTAGTGCTGTATGGCCCCAGCCAGAGCGATGGGCGGCGGGACGACGCCGAGGAGATGATGACGATGCTGCCGCGACCCCGCGGCGCCATGACCCGTCCGGCGGCCTGACTGAAAAAGAATGCGCCGTCGAGATTGACCGCCATGATCCGGCGCCACTCCTCGGGCGCGACCTCCAGCAGCGGCTGGATGGTGATGATGCCGGCGTTCGCCACCGCGCCGGTAAGTCCGCCCAAGTCGGCGTCCACCTCGTTCACCCAGGCCGAGACGGCGTCGGGGTCGGTGACGTCGAGCGCGTCTCCGCGTGCGCGAACGCCGGCCTGCTCGATCTCGGCGGCCACGGCGGCGGCGCTGTCGCCGTTGATATCGGACACCGCGACGGCCCAGCCCTCGCGCGCCATGCGCAACGCGATCGCTCGACCGATGCCCCGTCCGGCGCCGGTGATGGCCAGTGCCCCCGCCATTTGGTCCCCCTGCGTTCTGTTGGCGGCTCCCGGTTCAGCGCCGCCCGCGGCCTGGAGCCTCGACTGAACATCGCGGCGACGCCCTTGGTGCGCCATCGTACGCGGCGCCGTGGATCGCGGCAGTGGATCCGTCAGCTCTCAGGCAGACGTCGACTCGACAAAAGCCACTCGCGGGAGCAGACGCTCCTTGAAGTCTTTCAGCCGGTCCGGTCCCAGCGCTTCGAGCACCGCCAGCGCACGCGCCGCGTCACTCCGCAGCGCCGTCACGTCCACCCCCATGCACCTCGGCTCGAACGGCTCCAGGCGCGCCAAGCCGTAGCGCAGCAGGTTGCAGGCGCCGCGATGGTTCCCGCGCGAGAGGTGATAGCACCCGACGCCAACCTGCAAGATTCCGCGGTACAAGTCGCGCACGGGTCTGGATTCGGCCCGCCAGGCGTCTTCGAGCACCTCATGCTGGGCATAGAACTCTCGTTGATTGAAGAGCGCCGCCCCACGCCGCAGCGCCGCGTCCGGCGGACCGTCGCAGCCACAGGATGGGGAAACCCGGCTGCACACGTCGCTCCTCCTCGCCACCTGCCGGGCCGCCGTTAGCGCGGCGCCAGGATAGCGAGGCGGTGCCCGCCGGCGGTGAACGGCGTCAAGTGACGAAAGAGACGCGGGACACGCGTTGCGCCGAAGGCGGTGACCGGCCGTCGTCGGGCCCGCGCCGATCGGGCCGGGCTATACTTCAGTAAAGCTGGAGGGGTGTCCGAGTGGCTTAAGGAGGTGGTCTTGAAAACCACTAGGCGGGCAACCGCCTCGTGGGTTCGAATCCCACCCCCTCCGCCAGATCCTGTCTCCGCGTCACCAACGCCTGGAGGAGTCGCATAGTTGGTCTAGTGCGGCCGCCTGCTAAGCGGTTACCGGGGGTGCTCCCCTCGGTCGTGGGTTCGAATCCCACCTCCTCCGCCGGCGGTTTCGCCGCGGGCTAGCGCGGGAACACGCCGCGCCTCAGGCCTCTCGGTAGAGCTACACCGTGTCCGTAGTCTCGTCGTGGACTTCGTTGCCCCCGCCACCCCGGGGGCCGTGCGCGATCCGGCTCGCATCATCGTCGGCTTCCACATCTCTCATGTTGGTCCTGCTGGCTGCGATACTATGGCTACTTGTATTCATTATATTCAGGAATGCCTTTCTATTGGCGACCTCGATCCGCCTGTCGCCCGAAACCGAAGAGCGGCTGCGCTTCCTCGCCACGCAAACCGGGCGTTCGAAGGCCTTCTACCTGCGCGAGCTGATTGAAGGCGGCATCGATGATCTCGAGGACTACTACCTAGCCGCCGACGTGCTCGAGCGCGTGCGCAAAGGGCGGGAAGGGCTGCACTCAGCGGCTGACGTGAAGGCCGACCTTGCCCTGGACGGTTGACTACACCGACACGGCGCTGAGGGAACTTCGGAAGCTCGATCGGCGCATGGCGCGTCGCGTGGTCGAGTACATGGACGAACTCGTGACGGTCCGCGACGACCCGCGGCGGGGCGGCAAGGCATCTACAGGACCGATAGGCGGGTTGTGGCGCTATCGGATCGGGCGATGCGGCGTGATCTGCGACATCCAAGATCCGGTGTTGCGCGTTCGGGTCTTGAGGGTCGCAGGACGGGACCGGGTCTACCGTTGACCCTCCGGCGCCGGCACCAACAGAAAGCTCTCGACTAGAGCCAATTCTCGACGGGCAGGCCCGGAACTCGCTGGAAGTGCCGCAAGTTGCCGGTGACGACGCTCAGACCGCGCTCGAGTGCGATGGCGGCGATGCGTAGATCGGCATCGCCCAAGGGCGTTCCGCACCGCTCCAACTCGGCTCGCAATACGCCATAACGCCTCGCGGCGGCGGCGTCGAAGGGCAGCACCGGCAGCTCCGGCAGGAGCACGGCTTCGATCCGACGCAGCAAGACATCCCCTTCTGGCCCCCGTCGTTGCGCGCCGTAGATCAACTCGCCGAGCGTGATGCTGGAGGTGAACTGCTGCTCCGGCGGCACGGCGGCCAGACTTGCAATCAGGGTTATCGAGGGCGAGCGCTTGAGGAGATTGCTCAGAACGTCAGTGTCGAGGAGGTACATCAATCCGTGAGCATCACGTCGCGTCCGGTGTCTTGCTCCCGCGCGGCGTAGATGTCGACGACCATCGCGTCGATCTCGGAGTCGCCCACGTCTTCCCAGGCTCTCACGAGGGCCAGCGCTCCCCGAGGCCGCGCCGCGGTCGCCTGCTCCCGCTCGATCCGGTCGAGGTCGTCAACGCTCACCAACGCGGCCATGGGCTTGCCGCGGCGCTCGATCACGACGTGCTGTCCCTGGTACGCGACGGCCGCCATCAATGCCGACAGGTCGGCCTTGGCTCGTGCCACGCTCACCCGTCTAGTCACACTGCGCCTCCCGCCGGGGCCGTCCACCAAAATGACCATGATGTCATATTGGTCTTAAAGGGGCATACTTGGGCTTGGAGCGAGTCACCAACTGGCCTGAGCCTTAGTCTTCGAGCGGCTCAAGGCAGTCGAACCGCACCGACAGTCCCGGGTGGGGCGGTTTTTTCATGGGCATATGTTCGTCCTGCTAGTGGTCGTGAACGAGGTTGACGTCGCAGGCATCGGCAGGCCGGGCTGCTAGACGGTAATCTGCAGGTGCATCCCCAATGCGCGGGTGATGCGCATGACGGTGGCGAAGGACGGATTGCCGCCCTCTGACAGCGCCTTGTAGAGCCCCTCGCGCGTCATGCCGATTTCCCGAGCAAGGCGGCTCATGTTTTGGGCGCGGGCGATGTCGTTGAGTGCGGCTCGGATAAGGCTGCCGTCGCCTGGATCCTCTTCGGCGCAGGCTTCGAGGTAGTGCCGGGCGTCCTCTTTGGTTTGCAGGTGTTCGGTTACATCCCACCGAGTGAAGATCTCAGCCATGGGTCACTTCCACTCCAGCGCCAGGCGTTTGGCGCGTTCGATGTTGTGCCGCCGACGATTCCCAGCGCACATGGACTGTGAACCATGGTTTACAGTCTGTCAACTCCGATCGCCAAGGACGGGCTCCCGACCGCGTGCCGAGGCGCCGTGACACGTCCGCCACAACTGTGCCTAGCCGCCTGCCCCTTAGATTCCTCGCCGAGCTTCGGAATGACAGTGGTGGATAGGCAAGCTGTTCGCGAGCTCCCGCGAAAACGGCGGCCTACGCCTTGTAGCAAGCCGCCAGCTGGCCGGAGCCCTTGTCCTCGAGCGGCGGGTGGTCGTTGTCGCGGCAGAACTGGTCGGCGATGGGGCAGCGGTCGTAGAAGCGGCAACGGGGCGGCGGGTCCACGGGCCTGGAGACGCCGCCCGCGATTTGGACCGGGGCGCGGGTGACGGTGGGGTCGGGGATCGGCACGGCGGACAGCAGCGCCTGGGTGTAGGGATGCTTGGGCTGCTGGAGCACGGCCTCGGTGTCGCCCATCTCGACGATCTTGCCGAGGTACATCACGGCGATGCGGGAGCACATGTAGCGGGCCACGGCCAGGTCGTGGGTGATGTAGAGATAGCTGATGCCCAGGCGGTCGGCCAGGCTCTGCATGAGTTGCATTACGCCGGTTCGGATCGAGACGTCGAGCATCGAGGTGGGCTCGTCGGCGACGACGAAGATCGGCTCGATGACCAGCGCCCGGGCAATGGCGGCGCGCTGCCGCTGCCCGCCGGACAGCTCGTGGGGATAGCGGAACAGGTAGGCCGCGGGCGGGGTGAGCCCGACCATCTCCAGCATGCGGGAGACGCGATCGAGGCACTCGTGCGGCCCGCAGGCGTTTTGGACCTTGAGCGGCTCGGCGACGGTGTCGAAGATCGTGCGGCGCGGGTTGAGCGACTCGTAGGGGTCCTGAAAGATCATTTGGGCCCGGCGACGAAAGGCCTTGAGGTCCGCGCCGGCGAGATGGGTGATGTCGGTTGGCGCGTCGCTGCTCTCGTCGAAAAGCACCCGCCCGTCGCTTGGCTCGGCGAGCCGCACCAGCAGGCGGCCCGTGGTCGTCTTGCCGCAGCCGGACTCGCCGACGAGGCCGAAGCTTTCGCCGCGCGCCAGCTCGAAGGAGACGCCGTCCACGGCGTGGACGAAGCTGTGGCTGCGCTCGAAGAGACCGGTGGAGACCGGAAAGCGCTTCTGAAGGCCCTCGACCTTGACCAAAGGCTTGGTCCCGACGGACGTTGCGGTGGCCATCAGACGGCCGCTCCGTCGAGGGGGTGCCAGCAGGCGGCCCAGTGGGAGCCGGAGCGCACCGTTGGCGGCTCTTCCGAGCGGCAGACATCGGTGGCGTAGGGACAGCGCGGGTGGAAGCGGCAGCCGGGAGGAGGGGCGAGCAGGTTGGGAGGCTCGCCGGTGAGCATTCCCAGCTTGTGCTTGGGTCCGGTGACGCTGGGAAAGGCGGACATCAGGGTTTGCGTGTAGGGATGGATGGGGCGGTGAAACACATCTACCGTCTCGCCCCACTCCACGATCCGGCCGGCATACATCACGCCCACGGCGTGGCTGACTTCGGCGATGACGGCCATGTCGTGCGAGATATAGATCAGGCTCATGTTCAGAGCCTCTTGGACCTTCCGCAGCTCCTTGAGAATGCGGTCCTGCACGATGACGTCGAGCGCCGTGGTCGGCTCGTCCGCGATCAGGAGGTCCGGCTCGCAGGCCAGGGCCATGGCGATGCCGGCGCGTTGCTTCATGCCGCCGCTGTACTCGTGCGGATAGCGCGGAATGAAGCTCGGGTCGAGGCTCACCAGGTCGAAGAGCTCGCGCACGCGCTCCATGGAGATCTCGGGGGTCGACCGGATGTGCGCGTCCAGGGCCTCGATGATCTGGTCGCCGACCCGGTAGACGGGATTGAGCGCGTTCATGGCCGCCTGGAACACCATGGCGATGTGGTTCCAGCGGTGCGCCCGCATCTCGTCGTCGGAGAGCGGGGCGAGGTCGGCGCCGTTGAGCAGGATCTTGCCCCGGATGAGGCGGGCGTTTTCGGGCAAGAGCTTGAGCAGCGCCATGGCGATCGACGACTTGCCGCAGCCGGACTCGCCCACCAGCCCGACGGATTCCCCGCGCTGGACGGCGAACGAAATCCCATCGACGGCGCGCACGTCGCCGGCTCGCGTCGCGTAGTACATGGTGAGGTCCTCCACGGCGAGGACCGGGTCTGGGGTGGCGACGCTTGTCGCTGGCTCAGTGGCCGACGGCTGCGGGTGGGTCTCCATGATTCTTCGCTAGGTGACGCTGACCGGATGAGGCACCGGCTGATTGAAGAGATAGCCCTTTTCGTTGAAGGGGATCCGGTCCGGCTGGGTGTTGCCTGCGGTGTCGGTGGCGCGGGTCATGATGGTGTAGCCGCCCGGACGCGCGTCCCACTCGAACTCGAACCGCGCCCAGGAGTACTGCACCTGCGGCTCGAGGACCGCGGCTTCATGCCATGTGGCGCCGGAATCGAGGCTCCACTCGACGCGGCGAATCGCGCCGTGGGGCGAGTGGGCGTAGCCGTGAATCCGGTGCCGTTGGGCGGTCAGGGTCGCCGGCCAATGCAGCGCCAGCGCGCTCTTGATGACCTGGGTCGTGGCGACCTTGCCGAGCGCCTGGCCCTCGGGCGCGTAGTCGTCGCCGATGAGCACGTAGGACGTGGTGTTGTTGCGCGTCCAGAGGCGCTCCTTCGAGACGACGATGCGGCCCAGCCATTTGACATTGCTGCTGCCGACCCAGCCGGGGACGAGTGCGCGCAGGGGATAGCCGTGGTCGCGCGGGAGGTCCTCGCCGTTCAGCGAATACGCCAGCAGGGTGTCCGGGTGCAGCGCCTTGGCCACGGGCAGGACGCGGCGAAACCCCTGCTCGGGCGACTCGGCGTCCAGTCCAATGAGAAGCACGCTGACCGCGTCATCGGTGATCCCGGCCTGGGTGAGCACCTCGCGCATCGGCACGCCCACCCATTCGCCGTTGCTCACGCCCCCGGTCATCCACTGGGTGCCCTTGGCCTGCCGTCCCTGCACCAAGCCGAACATGGCGCGGTGATTGCCGGCGCATTCCAGGTAGCAGACGAGCGTGCGGCTCGGCAGCGCGCGGATGTCGTCGTAGGTGAACGTCCGGGGGTTGGAAACGGCGTCGCCTTCGATCGAGAGCTGCCACGTAGCCGGGTCCACCTCAAGACTGACGGAGTTGTTGCGGACGAAGAAGAAGCGGTGGGGCGTGATCAGCCCATCCATGTTTTCCAGGCGGGTTTCCAGGCTCTTGCCGTCGTCGTGGACCACGAACGGCGTCGTGTCCTTGAACCACGCGGAGGCCTGTGGCTTCGTGGCTTCATCCGCGACCGGCACGGCAGCCGGCGTTTCCTCGGGCTCGCTCGTATCGCCGCACGCGGTCAGGACCGCGGCCGCGCCTCCGGCGGATAGCGCCCGGAGGAAGCGTCGGCGGCCAATGCGCGCGAGGCCGCTCATAGCCGTCGCAGCCGCGGGTTGACGACTTCGTCCAGCGAGCGACCGAGCAGGTAGAACGACGAGCACAGGAGGGTGATGGACAAGCTGGCCGGGAATATGAGCCACCAGTACTCGCCGACTTGCAGAAGATAGCCGGCGGATTCGGTGGTGTGGATCATCAGGCCCCAGCTCATGCGCACGTCCAGCAGTCCCAGGAAGCTCAGCACGGCTTCCGAAAAGATGGCGCTGGTGACGGTGAACATCATGTAAAGGAAGGAGAGCGGCAGCAGGTTGGGGACAACGTGGACGAGCAGGATGTGCAGCGTTCCGCCTCCCGCGGCCCTGGCGGCGTCGATGTAGGGCTTGACGACGACGGACAGCGCCTGGGACTTGAGCACGACGCCGGTGCCGCCGAATCCCGAGAGCAGGCCGATGAGGATGGCCAACTCCAGGTGCCCGACCTCGAACAGGGCGCTCAACACGATGAGAATGCTGATCGCCGGCATCATGATCATGATGTCGGCCAGGCGCATCAGCAGCGTGTCCACCCAGCCGCCGTAGTAGGCGGCGATGGCGCCAACCATCGTGCCGATGCACACGGTCATGAGCGCCGCGAGCAATCCCAGCAGGAACTCGGACCGCGTGCTGAACATGAGCTGGCTGAGGATGTCGCGGCCCAGCGGGTCGGTGCCGAGCGGATGGCGCAGGCTCGGCGGCGCGGGCTGGACGGGCTCGTCGAAGGCGTAGCCAATGATCGGATCGTAGGTGCGCTCGTCCCAGATGGTGTGCATCAGGATCGGATGCGCCGCGGCGAGCAGCAGGTAGAAGAGGATGATCGCCAGGCCCAAGAGGCCGATGCGCGTGCCCAGGAATAGCGACCAGTTCTGCTTGAGGCTTCGGCCCGCCAGCGCCAGGCGCATGTGCCACAGCGCCAGCGTGGAGGCAACGCGCGCGAGGTCGAGCCTCATCGGTGGCGGACTCGCGGGTCGAGGTAGGCGTAGAGGACATCGGCCGCCAGGTGCGCCACGAGCACGAAGATGCCGACAAAGACGAAGGCGCCCACGGCGAGCGGCAGGTCTTCGCTCACCGTGGCCGACACGAGCGTCTGTCCCATGCCGGGCCAGGAGAAGATGGATTCGATGATGACGCCGCCGTCGATGGCGAAGGCGAGGCTGAAGACGAAGCTGGTCACCACCGGCAGCAGGGCGTTGCGGGCGACGTGCTTGTCACGCACGACCTTTTCGGGCAATCCCTTGGCCCGGGCCACCATCACGTGGTCCTCGCGAATGACCTCCAGCATGCTGTTGCGGGTCAGGAGCATGGTTCCGGCGAAGCTGATCAGCGTGAGCGTGGCGATGGGCAGGATCATGTGCTTGACGAGGTCCAAGGCCAGATATCCGACGCCCGACGCCAACCACACGCCGATCACAGCCACGGCAGCCGCGGTGACGGTCCCCGCCTGAATGAGTGGCGCCTTGGCGAGGCGCTTCTTCTTGGTCGCCACAGCCATCGCAAACGCCACCACAGTCAGGATCGCGGCGGTGGCCAGCATGAGATTGAAGATTGTGTTCGAGTCGGTCGGCGCATCGCGCCACACCACCGGGTCCAGGAACTTGCCGATCGGCAGCCAGCCGGCCTTGAAGGCGAACAGCCAGATCATCATCAGGCCAAACCAGGGCGTGAACACCGTGTACAGCGAGACGCCGCCGAGGGTCGAGGTGTATTCGACCCATCCGCCGCGGCGCCAGGCGATGATCTTGCCCAGCGCGAACCCGAGGTAGAAGGAAATCACAGTCGCTGTCGCGAACAGCACCAGCGTGCGCGGCAGACGCTCCAGGATCACGTCGCCAACGGTTCTCGGATAGAGGCTGAACGAAACGCCGAAGTTGCCGGTGACCGTGTTCTTGAGATGGACCAGGTACTGCTTCCACAGCGGCTCGTTGACGCCGAAGAGCTCCTGGAGGTTCGCGCGGGTCTCCGGCGGGAGGCTGGGGTCCATGGAGTACAGGCGGGTGATGTCGCCGGGCTGAGCGCTCACCAGAAAGAACACGATGGTCAGAAAGACGAAGAGGGTGAGGAGGATTTGGACGGTGCGACGCAGGAGATACGACGCCATTCAACTCACCCGCGAAATCGCGAATCGGCTGCAGACGCCGTGACTACGCCCATGCAGCCCGCCTGGTTCGCGCGGTCAAGCGCTACTTGATCAGCACGACGTGTTGCAGCCCCTGTTGCTGCGCCATGCCGCCGAGCACCGAGGTGTAGGGATATTCGACCCGCGAGGGTCGGAACACGTCGATCTTCGGCGTGGTGAACAGCGGCACATAGGGCAAGTCGTCGGCAAGCAGCTCCTGCATCTGGTAAACCAATTCCCGCGCGCCCTCGATGGTGGTCTCGGACAGCAGGGCAAAGGCCAGGGCATCGTATTCGGGGTTGCCGTAGCCGCCCCAGTTGTAGCCGCCCTCCTCGTTCTCGGGGGCGTGGCGGCTGTGGAAGATGTTCTCCAGGTAGTTGGGGAAGATGCTGAAGCCCCAGCCGAGGATCCACATGTCGAGGTCTTCGGCCACCGTCTCGCTGAAGAGCCGGTCGACGAGAACGTTGAATCCGACCAACTGCGCCCGCACCGGAATGCCCAGGTCGGTGAGCCAGCGCTCGATCCAGATGGCGAAGGTGGACCGCAGGGGGTCGTAGCCGGCGCTCGGCGCGATCAGCTCGAGCGGTGGAATCTCCGAGCCGTCGGGCATGCGCAGGCCCCGGCCGGGCGTGGACACGAAATCGCCGTCCTCGCCGACCTCCGGCTCCTGCTCGTAGGTGAACCCGGCGCTCTTCAGCAGCTCGACTGCCTGCGCGATCCGCTCGCCCAGGCTCAGCCCCTGGCCGATCTTGGACGTGGCGTCGTTGTGCCAGAAGGCGTTGCCCTCGGGAACCATGGCGTACATGGGAATCGCGGCGTCCTGAAGAATTGACTGCGCGACGAATTCCTTGTCGATCATGGTCGCGACGGCTTGCCGGAATTCCCTGAAGGACATGGGGCCCTTGCGGGTGTTGAAGCCCAGGTAGAAGACGCCGTTGTCGAGATTGGTCACGACTTCGAGGTCGGGCGCCTGGCGGACACGGTCCAGGAAGCCCTTCTCCAGACCCAGCGGGTTGAAGAGGAAGTCGATATCGCCCGTGGTCAGGGCGAGGATCGCCGAGTCCTGGTTGCCGTAGATGCTGAAGATCTCGGTCTCAAAGTGCGGACCGACCTCGAGCTCAAGAACCGTGTCGCCGGTAGCCTCGCCGTACGCGACCTCGGTGTAGCCGAGGCGTTCGTTGGTCTCCCGGTAGGCGCCGTTGGCGAACTCCGTGACGACGGCGCCCATCTGGAAATGACTCGACACGGTCTCGTTCTCGAAGAAGGCGCCCGGCTCCCACTGGCGAAAGGCCAGACCGCCGGCGGTGGGCTCGCCGTCGGGCACGTGCGCGAATAGGGCTTCGATCTGCTGGGGCATCGTGCCGGCCTGCTTGGCCTGCTCCACCACGGGCGCCCAGTAGTGCTCCGGAAGAATCGGCATGAATGCCAGGCCGAACTGCCACACGCTGAGGCCGGGCGTCTGCGGATTGCCGTCGGCGTCGGTGGACTTGAAATAGATCTTCAGCCGATGGCTGTCGAGCGCTTCCGCCCGGTCGACGAACGCGGTGTCCACCAGTTGGGCCCAGTTGCCGCCGAGTTGCAGGTCCATGACGGTGTTGACCGTGAAGACGAAGTCGTCCGCCGTCAGCTCCTCGCCGTCGCTCCAGGTCACGCCCTGCTTGAGCGTGACCTCGGTCGTCCAATACTCGGTGCCGTCGATGGTCTCCTGGGACAATGCCGTTGGAAAGCCGTCCGCGGCCACCGGGACCCAGTCGAACCGCTGCGCGGAATAGCCGTAGAGTTGCGTGGCGTAGCCGCCGATCACGTAACCGGTCCAGACCGACCCGGCCGGTCCGCCCAGGTAGTTCCAGACGTTGCGCGAGATCGGGTCCTCGAACAGCCCCATCTTGTAGATGGCCGGACCGGTGGGGGCCGGGGCCTCGGTCGGCGCCGGGGTCGGGGTGGCCTCGACGATGCGCTCGACCTCCACGATCTTCTCGACTTCGACGACTTTTTCGACCTCGACCGGGACTTCGACCGTGACGGTGACGATTGTTTCAACGGGTGGCGGCTGGTCGGTGTCGCCGCAGGCGAGCGCCGCCGCGGCGACGCTGAGAATCAGGATCAGGAGAATCAGCCGACCGCGCAGAATGCCGCCCATATGACTACTCCGCCGTTGGAGTCTGGGACCGTGGGCCAATAGTACGGGGTACGGTTCTACCGTTGCGAATCGTAGTGGTGAATCTTCCAGTCGCCAGCGGCCGTCCGATCACACGTGACGCGGCGATTTTCGGGTCATGGCCGACTGCCGGCGGCTGCCAAGACTAATGATCCAGGAGCGCAGCTCCTGGGCGACGCAGCTCGGTGGTCGACTTCGCTGGGTTGACGGCGGCTGGAAAGGTGCCGGAATGCCCGGTAGGAAGTGGCAACTTCGGCGCTACCAGAGGACGGGCGCCGGGTATTGGGCGATGGACGGGTCGGGCGTCACGATGGTCATGTGGTTGAGAATGGCCTGGGAGACCAGACCGCGGTCGAAGGGGTCCGTGTGCAGCGCCGGCAATAGCACGTCGTGCGAGGCCGCGACCTCCTCGAACGGCAGCGGCTCGACCTGGAGCCATTGGCGTCGGCTGGGGACATAGCGAGTTGGCGGCTCCGGCAGCGGCAAACGTCCAAGCCGATGCTTGATGGCGATTTCCCAGGCCGAGAGCGAGCTCAGATAGACCTCGTTGGCGGGGTTGCGGCAGCTTGCCCGCGCCACTTGGCTCAGTTTGGGGTCGTCAGCTGCCAGCCATAAGAAGGTGCAGGTATCCAGCAGCAGCTTCACGCCGGGTCAGCGTCTCCGTGAAACGCGGCAATGAGCTCCGGCGGGAGAGGCTCGAAGAAGCTGGACGGGACGGTCATCCCGCGGTCGATACCCACGGGCCGGAGCTTGCGTGGCGGCTTGGGCAACGGACGAATCTCGGCCACCGGCACGTTGCGCCGGCAAAGCAGGATCGTCTCACCCCGCTCCACGCGGCCCAAATAGCGCGAGAGATGCGCCTTGGCCTCGGCAATATTGATCCGAATCATGGTCATATTCTAGATCAGGAAGATGGTCGATACCATGACGTCGTCCACGAGTTTGCTCGACCGCCGGTGGACACTTGGGGAGGCGCCCGCGCCAGTTAGACCTCACCCTCCGCCCAGGCGCGGATGAGGTGGTGGGCGATGGCGAACTCGCCGGGGACGCGGAGGTCGGGATCGGCGCCGGCGAGGGCGCTGAGCACCTGGGACCGGTCGAACCAGCGGACGGCTTGCATCTCCACGTCGTCGGGGCGGAGGTCGGTCGTGAGCGCGTCGGCGTGGCAGCCGATCATGAGCGACGAGGGAAACGGCCAGGGTTGCGACGAGTGGTAGCGCACCGCGCCTACTTGGATTCCGGCTTCCTCGGCGACCTCGCGCCGGACGGCTTCCTCGATGGACTCCCCCTGGTCCATGAACCCGGCTAGCGCCGAAAACATGCGCTGGCTCGACAGCCGGCCGTGGGACTGGCCCAGGAGGCAGCGGTCGCCGTCGGCGACGACGACGATCACCACCGGGTCGGTGCGGGGGAAGTGCTCCGCACCGCAGTGCCCGCACTTGCGTGACTGACCGCCGCGCTGCGGGGCGGTGGGATGGCCGCACGCGCCGCAGAACCGATGGCGCGCGTGCCAGTCCACGTTGGCCCTGGCCTGAGCGGCGATGCCGGCCTCGGATGCCGGGAGCAGACCTGCGGCCTCGCGCAGCTCGGCGAACCGCTGCTCGCGGTCCTGGTCGATGTCTTCGGGATGGTCCGACACATCCACCGCGAAGTGGGCCACACCGCCGGAGATCCCCAGCAGATAGCGCGGCCCGTCCACCCGCATCTCGGCCAGCCAGCGGCCCGGGCGCCAGTCCAAGCGCGTGGCGGTGGTTTCGCGCACCAGGACGTTCAGGCGGCGTAACGGCAGGAAGACGCTGGCGGGGTCCCGCTCGCGCCGCGCGATCCAGGCCGGGTCGCGCCGCTCGCGCTCGGCGCGGTCCAGCCGGTTTCCGCTGAAGGTGTGTGGACGAGTCACCGGCGGCGGCGCATGCTGCTAGCGGCCATGTATCCAGTGCTGGAGAACGTCATGCCGCGCATCGCTTTCGCCCTGCCGATCAAGCCCGACAAGATCGACGCCTACCGGGAGACCCACGCCAACGTGTGGCCCGAATTGCTGGCCGAGAATACCGTTGCGGGCATTCGCAACTACACCATCGTGCTCTTCGGCCACCACGCCATCGGTCTGCTGGAGTGCGACGACTGGGACGCGGCGACGGCGTACCTGGCGAAGTCGGAGTCCCAGCTGCGCTGGCAGGAGCTGCACACGGACATCCTGGACGTGGACATGAGCTCGGGCCTGGTTCCGCTGGAGATGCTGGAGGAGCTGTTCCACCAGGACTGACCGGGCGGGCCGGTCGGCGTGGGCGGCGATGGTCGGAATCCCCTCACCCCGGCCCTCTCCCCGTGGGAGAGGGAGCCGAACCCCGATCGGGAAGGAGTCTCTCAGCCGGGCAACGGGCGCGCACGAGGAGCGCCCCTACACCGGGCGAGTGTGGGCGTGGGGGTGGATTCCCGCTCCCCGCCTTCGCGGGGACAGGCTCCGCGGGAATGACGGAATCGGAGTGATCCGCTACCCGGCCTCGATGTTGCGTATATCATTTGTGACTGCGCGATTCAGCGCACCACCGGTCGCGGGCACTGGCTCGCGGCCCTTTTCCTGACTTTTCGAAGGACTTGCCATGCCTCCGCTGCCGCGACCGAATAGCGCCGCCATGACCCAGGGCCCGGCGCGCGCCCCCGCACGCTCGATGCTCAAGGCCATCGGTTTCACCGACGAGGACCTGCGGCGTCCCATCATCGGCGTGGCGCACCAGTGGATCGAGACCATGCCGTGCAACTTCAACCATCGCGAGATGGCCGAGCACGTCAAGGCCGGGGTGCGGGCGGCGGGCGGCACGCCGGTGGAGATCAACACCATTTCCGTCTCCGACGGCGTGGCGATGGGTACCGAGGGCATGCGCGCCTCGCTGGTGAGCCGCGAGGTCATCGCCGACTCCATCGAGCTGGCGGCGCGGGGGCACTGCGTCGACGCGTTGGTGGTGCTCGTCGGCTGCGATAAGACCATTCCCGCCGGCGCCATGGTGCTGGCGCGGCTGAACCTGCCGGGGTTGGCGCTCTATACCGGCAGCATCGCCCCGGGGGTTCACCGCGGACGCGACGTCACGATCCAGGACGTGTTCGAAGGTGTGGGGACCCACGCGGCGGGGCGCATCGACGACGCGGAGCTGCTGGCCATTGAGGACGCCGCCTGTCCCGGCGCCGGGGCATGCGGCGGGCAGTTCACGGCCAACACCATGGCCACGGCGCTGGAGTTCCTGGGGATCAGCCCGGCGGGCGCCAACGCGGTGCCGGCCACCAACGCGGCCAAGGCCCAGGCCGCGGTCGCCGCCGGCGAGCTGGCGGTCGACCTGCTGCGGCGCGACGCGCGCCCGCGGGACGTCATCACCCGCGCGTCCATGGAGAACGCCATCGCCTCATTGGCGGCCACCGGCGGTTCCACCAACGCCGTGCTGCATCTCATGGCCATTGCCCATGAGGCGGGCGTTGACCTCGAACTCGAGGACTTCGACCGTATCGCCGAGCGCACGCCGATCATCACCGACCTCAAGCCCACCGGGCGCTTCGTGGCGTCGGACGTCTATGCGGCCGGCGGCCTGTCCGTGATTGCCGCCGAGCTGGCGTCGCGCGACCTGCTGCATGCGGACGCGCGCAATGTGGACGGACGCACGGTAGCGGAGATTGCCGACGCCGCGCAGCGGTCGGACGCCGCCGGCGAGGTGATCACGAGCATCGACACGCCCGTGAAGGCCAGCGGTGGGATTGCCATTCTGCGCGGGAATCTGGCCCCGGACGGCTGCGTCGCCAAAGTCTCCGGCCAAGAGCAGACACCCTTTAGCGGACCGGCGCGGGTCTTCGACGGCGAGGCCGCCTGCTACGCCGCGCTGGAGGCCGGCGAGATTGCGCCCGGCGACTTCGTGGTGATTCGCTACGAGGGACCGGTGGGCGGACCCGGTATGCGGGAGATGCTGCAGGTGACGGGCGCACTGCAGGGAGCCGGTTTGGGCGGCTCGGTGGCCTTGATGACCGACGGACGATTCTCGGGCGCCTCTCACGGACGCATGGTCGGGCACGTGGCGCCGGAGGCCGCGCACGGCGGGCCCATCGCCATCGTGCGCGACGGCGACCGCATCACCCTCGATCCCGTGGGCCGCCGGCTGGACGTGGCGCTGTCGGATGACGAGATCGCGGAGCGTCTTGCGGCCTGGTCCCCGCCGCCCCCACGCTATCCCGGCGGCGTGATGGCCAAATATGCCGCGCAGGTTTCGTCGGCGAGCGCGGGGGCCGTGACCAGCGTCTTCACGCCCTAGCCAACCACCGCCGAGAGGCGGCTGCTACATGGGCGGGTGCATGGCCATGGCCAGGGACGTCTCGATGTCCCACACGGCCTGCGAAATGGCCTGGCCGATCAGGTCCAGCTTGCGCACCTGCTCGATTCGCGCGGACGCGGTGGCCAGCTCGCGCGTGGACAGGAGCGCCTGGAAGATGCCGCAGGCCTCGGCGAGGGCGACGATGACAATGTCGCGCGGGTCGGGAATCTCGTCGCTGAACAGCACGCCCATGATCCGCAGCTTGACTTCGCGGTCGGCTTTGCCGTCCACGGCCGGATAGCGCCGCGACTTGAACACCCACAGGAAGCTCTCGTCCCGGCGCTCAAGAATGCCGTGCTCCGTGAGACGAGCAAGCGCGCGGTCGCGGATCTGGTCGGATTCGCGTGCCGTCTGGTGGACCCAATGGGCGGCGTCGTACGTCTCGTCGGCCGCGGCGATTCTTTCAAGCGTCGGGTCGAGCAGGTCGTCCCCGACGGGCGTCGCATCGACCAGGACGAGCTGCTTGAGGTCGGTGTCGATGCGGTTCTCCAACGCCAGGTCCATGAGCACCGCGCCGGCCAGGGCGCAACGCAGCGACCAGTCGGAGACGTGCAGGAAGTCCCCGCCCTCGTCGTCGAGCAGGAGCAGCATGATCTCTTCGGCGAATCTCAGCACCGGTCACGCTCCTTTGCGTGCTTGAAAGAGCTCGCAAACCTGCCGCTAGCATATCGCCCCACCCGCGACGGTGTTCGAGTTGCGGCGGCTGGCCGCCGGCCTGCATCGTTGGCGTGGGACATGACCGGCATCGTGATCGAGGACTGCGGGCCTGGCGATTCGCGCGAGCAGGCGGCGCGCGATTTGGCCGATGCTGTGGGCCAGGCCGAGTACTTCGCGTATGAGGCCGAGTGGCACCTGGACAAGCACACGCTGGTCGCGGTGAAGTCTGACCGTGTGGTTGGGTTTCTCCGTTTTGTCGTCCAGGAAATCGGACCCGACAGTGACCGAGCGAGCCTGACCCTGCGCGGCGAGCCCATGCGCGAGGCGTACGTGCTGGCCTTCGGCGTCGCCGACGATCAGCGGCGCCGCGGCGTGGGAACCGCGCTGCAGAACGAGTTGATTGAGCGAGCCGCGACCCTCGGCTGCCTGCAGGTGCGCTCGCGCAGCGCCGGCGATCGGGCGGCCAATCACGCGCTCAAGCTCTCGCTCGGCTTTGGCGTCCATCCCACCAAGGACACCGATCAGGGCGTGTTCTTTGTGCTGCGCCTGCCGCAGGCGGAGCGGTCGCGAGACGGGGTTGGAGACTAAGGGCCGCAGTTTCGCGTGCCAGGCATCCGACAAGCGCCGGCGGACCCTGGCCATAGTGTCGGCTGGCGACAATATGGCGGCCGAAGGCTTCCATACGTGCGGCTGCCGATAATATGGCCGGCATTGCAACTCTATAGATACTGGTAGTAACAATAAGGAGTGGGGAATTCCCCATATATTCTCGAAGTGATAGTATGGGATCGCCACACGATCCTTGTTGTCGTTTCCGAACATATGGAAAGCCCCGCCGCCCAAGTCGAGATCTCCGACTCCGAAGAAACAGATGCCCGCCAGCGCGCTGGCAGGTATGTTGCGCAGCCGCAGGGCTACCGGGCGTTCATGCCATCCCCGCTGCCCCCGGAACCCCCGGTGCAATTGGACGGCGGACTTCAAGCCTTGCTCTCCCAGGCCGACCAGGCGCTGGGCCGCCTCGACGGCTCAATCCAGACATTGCCCGATCCGGACCTGTTCGTGTTCATGTACGTGCGCAAGGAGGCCGTGCTCTCCAGCCAAATTGAGGGCACGCAGAGCTCGCTGCAAGACGTGCTGGCCGCGGAGGCTCAGATCCGCTCGCCGGATCGGCCACGCGACGTCGACGAGGTCATCAACTACGTGACGGCCATGAACCACGGTCTGGACCGATTGCAAACGCTGCCGATTTCCGTCCGCTTGATCCGCGAAATCCATGCCTGGCTGCTCGAAGGCGTCCGCGGGTCTCGGCTCCAACCAGGCGAGTTGCGCCGCAGGCAGAATTGGATCGGCCCCACTGGATGCACCCTAAACGAAGCGACGTTCGTTCCCCCGCCGCACCGCGTGGTGCCGAACGCCTTGGGCGCGCTGGAAGCGTTTATCCATAGCCCCAGCGAGTTACCGGTGCTGATCCAGATTGGATTGATCCACGCGCAATTCGAAACCATCCATCCGTTTCTCGATGGGAACGGACGCGTCGGCCGGCTGCTCATCACGTTCTTGCTCTGCCAGCGCGGAATCCTCGGGGAGCCTGTGCTCTATCTCTCACACTTCTTCCGGCAGCACCGCGGCGAGTACTACGACCGGCTGCAGGCCGTGCGGGACCGCGGCGATTGGGAAGGCTGGCTGGCCTTCTTCCTGCGTGGCGCAGCCGCAGTCAGCAGCGAGGCCGCGGAGACTGTGCGCCGTATCCTGACCCTGCGGGAGGAGCATCGGGCCCTGGTCACGGAGCGCCTGGGTCGGGCCGCCGCCGACGGCCATCGCGTGCTCGGCCGGCTCTACCGACAGCCGTTCCTCACCGTTGCCGATGTGCCGCCAATTACAGGGACCAACTATCCCGCCGCCAATCGCCTGGTTGCCCGACTGGTCCGGATAGGGGTGCTGGAGGAAATCACCGAAAGCCGGCGCAACCGCGTGTTCCGCTATGGCCCCTACCTTCAGGCTCTGGAGGGCGTCGAGACGGCCGACTAACCCGCCTCGGACTCATCCTCCAGCGGCTGCCCGTGGGCGTCGAGCCGGGCGACCTGCTCCAGCAGCCGCATGCTGTGCACCACGTCGTGGATGCTGGTGAGCGGCTCCCGGCCCTCGTGAATGCAGTCTCGAAAGTCACGGTGCAGCGCCGGCACGCCGTCGTCCAGCTGCCCGTGCGGGTCGCCGGTGAGGCTGGCGGCGTCGAGAATCTCGGGGGTGTCGGCGCCGTCGGCGAAGATTTCGCCATATGACGGCGGGCGCAAGTAGGCGCTGATGCCGTTGCCGTGTAGCTCGACCCGGTAGTAGCGGCTGCCCGCGTGTCCGATGGCCGTGTGCACCGCCAGCGCGCCCGACGTGAACGCGATGACGGACTGCGTGGCGTTCGTCCACTCGGTGTAGGCGTTGTCGACGCGGGCGTGCGCCTCGTCCCACTCGCCGCCGCAGACCCAGCGGATGAAGTCGATCATGTGGATGTCGCGGTCGTACATCACGGGGATCCGCAGCGACTCGGGCGGCTGATGTGAGGGGTGCTTGTGCATGCCCGCCAGGACGAAGCGGATCGGGCCGCGAGCCTCGATGCGCGCCTTGGCGGCGCGGATCAGCGGCGTCCAGCGCCGCTGCAGCGCCACGCAAACCAGCCGGTCGTTGCGGGCGGCCGTCGCGGCGATGCGAGCTGCCTCGGTCGAGTTGGCGCCGGGCGGCTTCTCGACCATGACGTGCTTGCCCGCGTCCAGCGCGTCCACGGCCACCTGGCACACGTGATAGGGCTGCATGATGGCGTAGACCACGTCGCAGTCGACCTCGTCGAGCATGCGGCGGTGGTCGATGTAGCGCCGGGGGATGTCGTAGGTGTCGCCGGCGTGCGCCAGGCGCTCCGGATCCAGGTCGCAGACGGCCTCGAGGCTCACGTCGTCGGCGTCGGCCAGCGCGGGATAGTGCGCCCGCGTCGCGCGTCCCCCGGCCCCGATCATGGCGGCCTTGAGCATGGCTCGCTCCCGGACGGTGTGGTTCGCGCCCAGAGTCTAGTATGAGCGGCCCGCGCCGGCGGAATGCGCACGTGATGCATCAACAGGTTCTGGATCTACTCGATGCCGACGCCATCGCGCGGGACACGCTGGCCTTTGTCCAAGTTCCCAGTGAGACGGGCGCCGAGGGTCCCGGCGGCGAGCACTTCGCCGCCCTTTGCGAGCGGGCCGGGCTCGAGGTCGAGGTCGACCGCTTCATTCCCGATCGACCCAACGTCTACGCGCGTCATCCGGGATCCGAGTCGGGGCGTCCGCTGCTGTTGAACGGCCACGTGGACACGATCCCGCGCGGGGCCAGCGACCCGCCGGAGATGCGGGACGGCTGGGTCGTGGGCCGCGGCGCGGAGGATATGAAGGGCGGGCTGGTGGCGATGGTGCACGCGGCGATGGCGCTGCGTCGGGCCGGGGTGCGGTTGCGCTCGGATCTCTGGCTCACGGGAGTCGTCGGTCACGAAACGCCGGTGGGCAAGAAGGAAGGACCGAAGCGCCTGGTGGAACGCATTCACGCGGGCGACGTTCCGGCGGCGGCGGTGATCATCGCCGAGGGGCCGCACGCCATCTGGACGGCCGGGCTGGGCGCGGCGATGTTCCGCATCACGCTGACCAGCGCACGGGGCATCGTGCACACGCTGCACGTGCCCTACGCCGACAATCCGGCCCGCTGGGCGGGCACGATGCTGGAGGAATTCGCCGAATGGGAGGCGCGGTTCGAGGCGGAGACGCCGCATCTGCTCTGCGGCCGGCAGCGGGTCGACATCGGCCTGGTCGCGGGCGGCGACTATCCCAACCGTCTGCCCACGCCCCTCACGCTGCGGGGCACGCGGCGCTGGCGGCACGGGCTGACGGCGGCCGACATCAAGGCGGAGCTGCGGGGGATCTGCCGGCGCATCGAGGAGAGGTCGGGGTTGGAGGCGACGTATTCGTTGGACGCGCCGCACGAACCCTTCGAGACGCCCGGCGACCACGCGCTGGTGCGTGCGCTAGAGGCCGCGGCCGCTACCGCCACCGGCGCCGCGCTGCCGCGGATTGGGCTGGGGCTGGTGACCGACGCCAACATCTACGCCAACGACGCGTCGCTGCCGGTGGTCTGCTGCGGCCCCGAGTACGCCACGGCCCACTCGGACCACGAGCGCGTGTCGGTCGAGCGCCTGCACCGGACCGCCGGGCTCTACGCGCTGGCGGCAATGGAATTCTGCGGCGTAGAAACCTGACGCCTGGGCGCCGAAGCAGGTCTGGCAGGCGTTCGGCGGTAGTGAGCCCGAACTCGGGCGGCTCGAGCTAGTCGGAATAGGACTTTGTGTCGAGGGACTATTCTCTTGACTAAGTCGTGTCATTGAAATACTCTCCTAGAGCAAGGGAGTATTCCATTGGTAAGACGCATGAGTTTCCATTTCACCGTGGATGTGCGTGGGATTGAAGCCGTTTCTCTCTTCCGGCGCTCTTGCGAAGCGCTCACGCAAAGTGGGCAATCCCATGTCTGACCGGCGCTACACGATGGCCAAGCCGTACTGGCGCCAGCTACTGGAATCGCCGCGTTTCGTGGCGGGTGTCTTGGGGACCGCGATGGCCCTGTGGGTCATTCTGCGCTTGGTGGGAGTCCTCGACGGTTGGGACCTGTTGACGCTCGTCTTGGCCATCGCCGGTCTCGCTTGGGTGATTGACCTCGGCCCGCGCCACCCGGCCGGGTGGCTTGTGATCAGCGCCGGCATCCTGGTGCAGGTAAGCCAACTCGGTGCGTTTGGCAGCGGCGTGCAACTGGGTATCTGGCTGGCGTTTGCAATCGTTGCCCTCGGCGTCCTGTGGAAAAACGGGACCATCCGCACGCGTCGGACGGTGCGCTTCCGCGGGTGGAAAGACCGCCGCGTGGACCTCACCTACACCGGGGGTGCGCTGCGCGCCAGGGGCGACATCCGGCGGGGCGAGATCACCTGTCGGCTGAGCAAGGTCGTGGTCGATCTGCGGTACGTCGACATCACGCGTCCGCCGGCGATCCTCGATGTGTCGTGCGTCGCGGGTCGGCTGGACCTAGTCGTGCCGGTCTGGTGGCGCATCGGCCAAAACGTGAACTCCACGCTCTCGCGCCTGGTGCTCGAGGCGCGGCTGGCCGGGGAACATGGCAGTCCAAGGACCAGCTCGTGGCTTAAGCGCATGCGTCCGGTCGGCAGCCAGAGGCGTGGCGTCAACGAGGGCGGAGACCCGGAGCCGGACGCAGGCTTCGTGAACCTGCTGGTCCAGGGGTCGTCGCACTTTGGCCGGGTTCGGATTCGCCACGCCTGACGACCGGCGTTCGCCGCGACGGGCCACTTGGACGAGGAGGGCGTGTCGGTCGACCGCCTGCGTCGTCCCGCCGCGCGCTACGCCCTCGCGGCGACGGAGTTTCGCGGCGTCGAGAGTTGACGCCACGGGCCTGAGACCGGGAGGGCGGTCTCGGGCCGACGCATCCGGTCCTTTGCTAGGCTCCGAGTTGAGGAGCACTGCATGCACCACACCGGGCTCGTGTCACAGGACGAGCGCAGCCTTAGGGCCTGCTCGGCGCGGTACACCTCAAGAACTGCCCGCGCGCCTCGGCGCGCGCACGGTGGGCGATCCCATGCCTGACGACATGCGCGACCGGCGCTACATGATGGCCAGGCCGTTTTGGCGCCAGCTGCTGGACTCGCCCCGCTTCATGCGGGCGGCCTTTGGGATGGTCCTGTTTCTCTGGATCATCCTGCGCATGGTCGGGGTCCTCGATGTCTGGGACCTGCTGACGATGATGTTGCTCCTCTTTAGTCTCAGCTGGGCGAATGATCTCGGCCCGCGCAGTCCGATCCCATGGCTTGTGGTCGGCGGCGGAGTCCTGGTGCAGGTGAGTCATCACGGCGATTTCACCGGCGGCGTGCAGGCGGGCATCTGGCTGGCCTTCGCGATCGTTGCCTTCGGCGCCCTGTGGCAAAGCGGAGCCATCCGCACGCGTCGCACGGTGCGCCTGCGGGGGTGGAAGGACAGCCACGTGGACCTGACCTATACCGGGGGCACGCTGCGCGCGCGGGGCGATGTCCGGCGGGGCGAAATCAACTGCCGGCTGTGCGACGTCACGGTCGATCTGCGCTACGTCGACATCACACGTCCACCGGCGATCCTCGACGTGACGTGCGTCGCGGGACGGCTGGACCTGGTGGTGCCGGTCTGGTGGCGTATCGGCCAAAACGTGAACAACACGCTCTCGCGCCTGGTGCTGGAGGCGCGCCTCGCCGGAGAACATGGCAGCCCCGTACCGCGCAACTGGATTGGTCCGATGCGGTCGATCGGCAGCCGCAGGCGCGGCGTCAGTGGCGGCGACGAGCCAGAGCCGGACGCGGGCTTCGTGAACCTGCTGATCCAGGGGTCGTCGCACTTCGGCCGGGTGCGGATTCGCCACGCCTGACGGTGTGAGTTTGCTTCCGCGGAGCGGGTCCGTCCGCAGAGGCCGGGAACGCATGTTTCAGCGCGCGAGCGGTCGCTAGGCCACCAGCTCGTTCGCGAGCGACAGACCCTCGTCGAGCCGGTGCGGCCAGTCGGGCGCGAGATGCCGCACTGGATTGGTGCAGACCCGGAAAATGCACACGGCCTCTCGCAGGTTGAGCGCGCGTTCGTCCCAACCGAACCGATCCAGCGCGGCCTCGCGCATGCGGCGGTAGTAGGCGCCGCTGGCCTTGGCCTCGGCTTCGGGCCCGAAGTTCGCCGACCAACGCGTATGGGCCAGGAAGTTGCCCACGTCGAGGAGCGGATCGCCCAGCCCGGTCTCCTCGAAGTCCACCAGCGCCAACCGGCCATCCGGGATGCGGATCATCTGGTCGTCGTAGAAGTCGTTGTGGGCGGTGCCTGACGGCTGCCACGTTTGAACGAACGGATCCAGTGCGGCGACTGCTTCCCGCAGGGTTCGGCGCGGGCCGTCGTGGTCCCGCAGTACCTGGCGAAACACGCGCCGCGCCCGCCGGTAGGCGCCGCGGAGGCTGAATGGGCGCCGGCCGTTGGCCGGATCGGGGATGTTCCAGAGCCCGGTCAGCGCGTCGAGGATCAGCTTGGGGTCGATCGCGTCGTCCTTGCGGATCAGCCTTCGGACGTTGGTTCCCGGAATTTCGGACAGCCAGACCACGCCGCCCTCGGTCCAGCAGCCTGCCAGGCGCGGCAGCGCAAACCCGGACGGCGCCACCAGCTCCGCCGCCTCCATCAGGCGGAAGACGCGTTCGGGCCGCATGACCCGGACGTAGAAGCGCACTTGACCGACTCGATGGCGCAGCACGGCGTGCCCGCCGGGTCGGTAGCGCACAACGTTCACACGCACGCGCCGCACGGGGATCTCAACCACATGTCTGTTGAACAGCGAGCACGCGGTTTCCGGGGAGGCGGCGTCGCTCAATCCGGGCAGGTGAGGATCTTGCGGATAGCGGAATAGGCGCGCCGGTTGCCCGGGCGCCAGTTCGATGGCAAACGATTCCTGGGTGACGAAATCGTCGTGCAGCCACTCCGCGGCGCAGGTAAGCACGGCGCGCCGGCGCGGGTTATAGCTGAGCTGCCGCAATCGAAGGCGATGCGGTGGATCTTCCGGTTGGCCGAACGAGGCGCAATGGGCGCGCCAGACCCACTCGCCGTCGAAGAGGTCGGAAAACCCGGCTAGCTCAGCGTCCTCCGGCAGAGTGACCGGCGGAGACAACGGCGGCATCGCGGAGATTCCCGACACGTTCTCTCCGATTCACTTCGACACGATGGCCGTTCGCCGGATTCAGGAGGTGGTTTCCGTGTCGTCGGTGGCGGTGGCCGTAGCGGTCGGTGTAGCCGTCGCGGTGAGATCCGTGGCGTCGGTATCGTCCGTGCCCGTGACCGTCAGCGAAAGGCCGTCGTCGGTGGCGGTGGCGGTCGCGGTGGCCGTCTGATCGCCGGTCGCCGTGGCGGTGGCCGTATCGGTCGCGGTGGCCGTGTCGTCGTCGTCATCCTCGTCATCGTCGTCGTCATCCTGCCGGTTTTGGCCGGAGATCACCGCTGACTGGCCATCCTGCGTCGAGGGATTCGGCGTGGCCGGCGGGAGTGACGACGTTTGGAGGTCGTCGACCGAGAATCCGTACTCGGACTCCCAGGCCGACCGGTCAAGTACGAAGTCTCCGTAGTTGTCGCTGTTGATGCCGAACAGCTCGACATCCGCGATTGACTGGATGTGGAACAACTGCGGCTCGTCCCACTCGGTCTCCCATTTGGGGAGATAGATCGGGTCGCCGTCCTTCAACAGGCCTAACGAAAGCCAGGGATCGCCACGCTCCAGATCCTGTAGTTCGGCCAAGCTGACCTCGACGCGGTCGCCCCAATTGATGGTGCGCCCGGCGAGGGCTCGGGTATCGCCGCCCCAATGCAGGACGCCCTCGGCATCGGCGATCCAAAGGTGGGGGGTTCCTTGAAGGCCGACCACCGTGCCATGCGAAATCGTGGCGCCGGCCCCTGCCGCGAGCGCCGGAGCGAGCATGCCGCAAATCAGAGTGGCAAAGAGAACCGCGCCAAAGCGCCAGCGTAGTCTCTTCATGCGCTTCACCAGCCTTTTGCTCCCGCGCTTGGACTTGACGCTAGTCCAGCGCCGCCAAACGCGTCAAACGCTTGGGTCATTCCGCCGTTCGAACCTCGATTGAGGGTCGGTTAGTCGTCAAGGGCGACGAGGATCTCGTTGCGGACGGTCACGACCAGCGTCTCGTTGTAGAGCGTCGGCGGTCGACGCGGCAGCGGCGGCTCGGTGGGCGTCCGGGACGGGTCGCGCAGGGCGCGGCGGTCGCGGCCCCGCACCTCCCACCACCAGTGCTCGGATGCCAACGGCTCGACCTCGCGCCGCAGGATGAACTCGGTGCGGTCCCAGGCGCTGAAGGCCGCGTGGGCCAGGAACACCCGCGACACCGTGGCCCCGTCCCACGTCGCGAGATCGGGCAGCGCCATCGGCCCGGTATCGACCTGAAAGGCGCCCTTGGTGCGCTCGATGTTGATCGTGCGAATGGGGTATTCCAGCGTGATGGTGAGCCCGAGGGCGCTTTCGTAGTGCGTGGTGCGGGCGTTCAAGCGCCGGCCGGCCAAGACTGCGTCCACGACCGCGCCGGTGTCACGCGTGGTCTGCGCGTCGGGAACCTCGTGGGTCGTGAAATGCGTGCCGGCGTAGCGGCCGGCGTGTGGCGTGGTGGCGGTCGGCTCGCGCTCGGTTGACGGGCGTCTGGCGATGGGGATGCCGTGCGAGCGGCTCAGCGCCACCCGAAACTCCTGGCTGGGAACCTGGAACAGGTTGCGGTCGGCGATGGTGTATTCGGCCAGGCAGGGCTGCAGCAGGAAGATTTCCAGCGGGGGTGCGCCCTGGTCCCCGGTGATCGTGCACACGGAGTCGTAGCCGATGCGCACGTGGTAGGCGTCGCCGGGCTGACCCACGAAGCCGCCCGGATACTTGTACTCCGGATCCGGCCGGTGGGGCAGGTGATCCCAGGTGAAGTGCGAGCGCGCGAAGTCGATCACTGGAACCTCGCCCGAGAGATGCGCCCCGCCAGCCCGGTCGACAGATGCGTGCTTGCGGTCCAGACACATTGAAAGCAGCCGCCGATCCGTTCGCCCTGAGCTTGTCGAAGGGCGTGGTTCGACAGGCTCACCACGAACGGGGCTTGGGCATCCGCGGAGGCACATCTGGCAACTAGGCGGGATTGCGCCACGGCTAGACCTCCGAGCTCCGCCAGATGGTGTTGTCTGCCGCGAGCTCCCAGGTTTCGAAGTAGCCGGCGGCACGGGGTGGCGGCCGATCGACCGGATCACCCGGGATGCGCCGCTCGTACCTGTCGCGCCCGCGCACGGCCGCCGCCCAGGCGAGCTCGTGCTCGGCCAGGTCGATGCTGCGACGCAGGACGAACTCAACGTGGTCGTCGGCGGTGAAGGCCGCGTGGGCCACGAAGACCCGGTCGACGCCATGCCCGTCCCAGGTCGTCAGATCGGGCAGCGCCACCGCGCCGGTGCACACCTGATAGCGGCCGCCGCCGGCGTGCAGGTTGATGAGCTTGATCGGGTATTCGACGGTGACGGTCAGGCCGTGCGAGCCGTCGCGGTAGGTGGACCGGGCATTGAGGCGCGCGCCCGCCAGCGAAGCCGCGACGACCGCGTCGTCCGACGCCAGGGCCACGGCCTCACGGGTGCGCACGTCGATGGCGACCTCCGCGAAGCGCTCACCGACGGGCTGTCGCCGCGTGCCTTCGTCATGCCAGCTGGGCTCGTTGGCGATGGGGATCAAGACCGCGTCGCCGACCGCGGCGCGGAACTCGCCGTTGGGCACTTGGAACAGGTTGTCGTCGGCGATGATGAACTCGGAGCGGCAGGGCGCGGTGAGAAAGATCGTGCACGCCGTGCCCCGCGCCTCATCGACGATCTCGCAGCAAGCGTCGATCTGAACGCGGCTGGTGGTGGCCTCACCCGGCTCCCCGACGAAGCCGCCGGGATAGGCATAAACCGGGTCGGGTTCGGCCCACTCGATGGTCCATGTGACGAAGGATCGGTTGAAGTCGATCATTTCCGCATTGCCGGTACCGGGGAAGCGCGAGGATATCCCGGCGCCGACTCGGCGGACCATTCACCCGAGGCGTCCGCCGCGGTTGAAATGCCGTTCGGAGAGCGCGGCAGCCGGGACGTCAGGAGAGGGGAGTCTCACTTGGAGGCTATACGAAACACCCTTCTGACTATTGCTGCCGGGATCGGTGTTGGCTAGTCTGTTCGCCCCGCGCGGGGCGGTCGGCAAGCCGGGGGATTAGTCGACACAGATGGTGGACGCCTGGGAACTTGCGGTCTTCATCGCCTATTTTGCGGTGCTTATCGGCATCGCCGTGTTTCGCGCCCGGCGCATGCGAGCGATGTCGGACTATGTGCTCGGCGGACGCAAGCTCAGCAGCTTCACCACGGCCCTGAGCGCCAGCTCTTCGACGACGAGCGCCTGGACGATCCTTGCCCTGCCGGCGCTGGCCTTTGCTGGGGGCGTGACCCACCTGTGGACCGTCGTCGCCCTCGTGGCCGGCAGTTGGATCTGCTGGACGGTGGTGGCGAAGCGGCTGCGGCGCTACACCATTGCGGCCGACGATGCGCTGACTCTGCCCGAATTCCTTGAGAAACGGTTTGGCGACACCTCGCACCTCCTGCGCACGCTGGCCGCGTTGCTGACGATTCTCTTTGTCATCTTCTATGTGAGCTCAGGCTTGGTCGCGGGCGCCAAGCTGCTGGAATCCGAATTTGGCGTCGAATACACCCCCGGCATTCTGATCACGTTGATCGCCGTGGCGTCCTACACGTTCATCGGCGGATTCCTGGCCGTCTCCCGCACCGACGTCTTTCAGTCGGTGTTGATGCTGGTCGGCTTCATGATCGTGCCGCTGGCGCTGATCGTCGTCGCGGGCGAGTCGTTGCTGCGCGCGGGCTCCGACACGCCGGGATTCTGGAATCCGCTGACCGATCCCGACAACAATCCCGTCACGCCGGTCATGCTGCTCTCCGCCGTTGGATGGGGCCTGGGCTTCTTTGGCTCACAGCGAATCTTGCAACGATTCATGGCGATCGAAGGCGAGTCGAGCATTCCCGCGGGGCGGCGGATCGGCACGATCTGGATCGCGCTGATGTACGCCACGGCGGTGGTGTTGGGCGTCATCGCGCTCCCCGCGCTTACCGAACTAGACCTGCTGGAAGCGGTGGCCGACCCGGAGCGGATTTACCTGGTGGTGGCGGTGGCGTTCTTCCATCCCGTCATCACGGGATTGCTGATGACCACGTTGATCGCGGCGGTCATGAGCACGGCGGACTCCCAGTTGCTCCTGGCGTCGGCGGTCGCGGCGGACGACGTGCCGGTGCTTCGACGGCTCACCTATTCCCGCGCGGCCTACGCGCGCGTGTGGATTGGCCGCGGACTGCTGGTCGTGATCGGCATCGTGGCGGCGGTGCTGGCGCTGGTGGCCCAGGAGTCGGTGTTGCAGTTGGTCACCTATGCCTGGGGCGGCATGGGCGCCGCCTTCGGGCCGGTGACGATCCTGGCGCTGTACTGGCGCCGCTTCAACCTCTGGGGCGCGAGCGCGGCGATCGTGACCGGCACGCTCGTGTCCTCGATCTGGTGGGCATCCTCCGGAGGCCCGGGCGGCGTGATGGACATCCACCCGGCAACCCCGGGGTTCGTGCTGGGGATGATTGCGGCCGTTGCGGTTTCGCTGCTCACGCCGCCGCCCGCGGCGGCGACGGTGCGGACGTTCGACCGGGTGATCGGCGAGCGCGAGGCCGCAGCCTAGACGCCGGGAGTACCCTAGGCCCCATGCCGCACTTCAGATCCCCGGCATGAGCAGCCTCACGGGCGCGGTGTGGGACATTCGCCGCCGCGCGCCGAAGGAGCTGTTTGCGCGGCTGGAGGACGTGCCGCCGCTGGCGGTGCAATTGCTTCACAACCGGGGCTACGGCGACGAGGCGGCGATTCGCGAGTTCTTAGACGGTCCGCTGCCGCCGCACGATCCCTATCTGCTCGACGGCATGGAGGCGGCGGTGGCGCGCGTGACGCAGGCGCTGGCGCAGGGCGAGCGCGTCTACGTCTACGGCGACTACGACGTCGATGGCGTCACCGGCACCGCGCTGCTGCTGGAGACCTTCGAAATGCTCGGTGCCGCGGCCACGCCCTACATTCCCGAGCGACTGACCGAGGGCTACGGCCTCAATCACGACGCGGTTGACGCGATCGGCGCGCAGGGTCCGGGGCTTATGGTGACGGTGGACTGCGGGATCGGCAGCGCCGATGAGATTGCGCGGGCGCGGTCGCACGGGATTGACACCATCGTCACGGATCACCACCCAGGCGACGGCGCGGACAACGGCGCGGTGGCGGTGCTGAACCCCAATCAGCCGGGCGGCGTCTATCCGTTTCCGGGGCTTTCCGGCGTGGGCGTGGCCTACAAGCTCGTGCAGGCGCTGGCGGAGGAGATGCCGGAGCGCCTGCCCTATCCCGAAGAGTTTCTCGATCTCGTGGCCCTGGGGACCGTGGCGGACATGGCGCCGCTGCGCGATGAAAACCGCACGTTCGTGGCCGAGGGTCTTGACGCGCTGCGCCAAACCCAACGCCGCGGCCTGCATGCGCTGGGCGAGATCGCCCGTCGCCCCGTCTCACGCGTTGGCGCCGCGGACATTGCCTTCGGCTACGCCCCGCGGCTCAATGCCGCCGGCCGCCTGGCGCGCGCCGATCTGGCGCTGCAGCTGCTGCGAGCCGGCCACACCGTGGAGGCCGAATCGCTGGCGCACGAGCTTGACAATCTGAACATCGAGCGCCGCCGACTGACACAGCTCGTGATTGACGCGGCCTCGGCGCAGATCGACCCGGCTGAGCCGTTGGTGTTTGCCATCGGCGACGAGTTTCCGCTGGGCGTCGTCGGGTTGGCCGCCGGCCGGTTGGTGGAACAGACGGGGCTGCCCGCGTTCGTGGGGGCGCATGTGAACGGCGTCGTGCGCGGATCGGCGCGGGCGCCGGACGGCGTGGTGCTGGCCGATGTCCTCGGAACGCAGGCGAATCTGCTCGACGCCTGGGGCGGGCATGCCCAGGCGGCGGGGTTCTCCGTGCGGCCCGAGCGCGTGGATGCGCTGCGCGACGGCCTGGTTCGGGAGCTGGAGCGAGCGGGCGTCCAGGCGCCGGCGGAGCCGCGGTTGGACGCCGACTGCCGCGTCTACCCGCGCACCGTGACCTGGGAGACCTATGAGTTGACCCAACAGCTGGGACCGTTCGGCGAGGCGCATGCCGAACCGCGATTCGTGGTGGAAAATGTGGCCATTGACGAAACTCGGGTCGTGGGCTCGACGCATCTCGTCCTGCGCTTTGCGGAGCTGGGCGCGGATGTGGAGGGCATCTGGTTCGGACAGGCGGATCTGCGCCACGAGATTCCGCCGGGCCGGCGCTGCGACGCGGCGTTTCGTCTGAACCTGCGTACGTTCAATGACGAGACGCGGCTGCAAATGCTCATCGACGACATCCGCCACACGGCGGCCTAGCGGAGGCGTCGCATGCCAGTTTCAGTGACGGCCACGCTGGCGCCGATGGTAAGCGCGGACACGCCCGCGCTGGCCATCGACGAGTTGCTGGAGCGGGTCGCCGCCTACACGCCCGCCGACGATCAGCCCGAGGCCGGCGAGCTCATCCGCCGCGCCTACGACGCCGCCGAGCGGGCGCACGCGCCGCAGAAACGGCTATCCGGCGAGCCCTACATCCAGCACGTGCTGGCGGTGGCCATGCTGGTGGCCGATCTGCACCTCGATGCCGACACCGTGGCCGCCGGCCTGCTGCACGACGCGGTCGAAGACACCAGCCTGAGCCTGGAGGTGATCAGGCGGCAGTTCGGGAGCGGGGTAGCGGAACTGGTCGATGGGGTGACCAAGCTGGAGCGCGTCACCGTGGCGAGCCTGGACGAGCAGCAGGCGCAAAACCTGCGCAAGGTGCTGCTGGCGATGGCGCGCGATGTGCGCGTGGTGCTGATCAAGCTCGCCGACCGCCTGCACAACGTGCGCACCGCCTGGGTGTATTCGGCCGAGAAGCGCGCCCGGTATGGGGAGGAAACACTCGAGATCTTCGCGCCCCTGGCCGGGCGCCTGGGAATCGAGGAATGGCGCTGGCAGTTGGAGGACTACGCGCTCAAGCTGCTGGACCCCGATCGCTACCGCGACCTGGCCCGCTGGCTGCTGGCCGAGCGGCGCGCGCGAGAGGCCGCCATCGCCGAGGTGCAGGAGCAACTGCGCGGCGGCCTGGACGACGCGGGCATCGACGCCCACATCCAGAGCCGGGTCAAGCACATCTACAGCATCGAGCGAAAGATCCGGCGCAAGGGCGCCGACCGCGAGTCGATCTACGACATTCTGGCAATCCGCGTGATCGTGAACTCGCAGCAGGACTGCTATGGCGCGCTGGGCGTGGTGCACGGGGCCTGGCGCCATATCCCGGTCGAGTTCGACGACTACATCTCGGCGCCCAAGGAAAACGGCTACCAGTCGCTGCACACCGCCGTGCTGGGGCCCGACGGCAAGCCGGTCGAAGTGCAGATCCGCACCCGCGAGATGCACCAAAACGCGGAGTATGGCGTGGCGGCGCACTGGCGCTACAAGGAGGGCGGCCCGCTTGGGCCCGAGGCCTTCCTGGACAAGCTGGCCTGGATCCGGCAGATCCTGAGCTGGCAGGAGGACGGCGACTCGGCGGGGGCCTTTGTAGACGCCGTCAAGACCGATTTCTTCAGCGACACCGTGTTCGTCTTCACGCCCAAGGGCGAGGTCAAGGACTTTCCCATCGGCAGCACGCCGCTGGACTTTGCCTATCGCATCCACAGCGACGTGGGCCACTCCTGCATCGGGGCCAAGGTGAACCGCCGCCTGGTGCCGCTGGACCACGAGCTGGAAAACGGCGACGTGGTGGAGATCCTGACCAGCACCAGCAGCAAGGGGCCCAGCCGGGCGTGGCTGTCGCAGGTGCGCACGGCGCATGCCCGCGACAAGATTCGCCGCTGGTTCAAGCGGCACGAAAAGGCCGAGAACGTCGTCTCGGGCCGCGCGCTGCTCGACCGGGAGTTGCGGCGCGTGGGTCAGGGCGGGGTCGCGAACGTGCCGGACGCCGACCTGAAGGCGATTGCCACCTCGCTGGGGTACCTGGACGTCGAGAGCCTGCTGGCCGGCGTCGGCTACGGCGCCACCACGGTGCATCAGGTCGTGACGCGGCTGCGGCTCACCCCGGAGGTGGCGGAGCCGGAGCTGCCGGAAACGCTGGAGCCGGACGAGCGGCGCGAGGTGCAGCCGCTGGTCAACGTGCTGGGCGCGGGCAATCTGCTCACGCGGGTGGCGGCCTGCTGCCATCCGCTGCCCGGCGACGACATCGTGGGGTTCATCACCCGCGGCCACGGGGTCAGCATCCACCGCCGCAGCTGCGCCAACGTGCGCAACGTGTCCGAGCCCGAGCGCCTGGTGCCCGTGTCCTGGGCCGACCGGCTGGTCGAGACGGATACCGACCTGCCCGTCCGACTGGCGAGCTGTTGCACGCCGAGGCTCGGCCGACGCATCGAGGGCGTGGCCAAGAACGGCGCGGTGGAGGTGCACCGGCGCACGTGCCGCGAGCTGGCGGGCGAGACCGACGCGCGGGTGCCGGTGCGCTGGATCGAGGACGACTCGCAAAGCCTGCCGGTCAGCATCCGCGTGGTGGCGCACGACCGCGAAGGGCTGACGCACGACATCACCGGCATCATCCGCGAAGAAGGGCTCAACATCGCCACCATGTCGGTGCGCACCAACCGGCGGCACGAGGCCACCTTCCGGCTCACCGTCGCGCTGCGCAGCGTGGCCCAGCTGGCCCGGCTGCTGCGGCGCATCGAGACCGTCCGCAGCGTGGTCGCGGTCTCACGCGAGGGTGCGCGGGCGCGGTAGCCGCTACGACCCTGGCTCCCGGCAGTTGACGGGGCGACGAGGTATGGCCACGAGCGGGGCACGGGGTACCGTGAGCCGAGTCCGGCGAGCGACGAACCACACCATTGGAGAAGTCATGGCCGAGCAACTGGCGACCGCGACGTTGGGACGAACGGGCCTGGAAGTGACGCGCCTGGGATTCGGCGCGATGGAGATTCGCGGGGGGACGCGCGGGCGCCCCACCAGCGATGCCGAGGCGGAGGCCATCCTCGCGGCAGTGCTCGATGCCGGGATCACCTATATCGACACGTCCAACGACTACGGGCGGAGCGAGGAGCTGATCGGTCGGTTCATCTCCAACCGGCGGGACGAGTATTTCCTGGCCACCAAGTGCGGCTGCGTGGGACCCGCTGGCGGCCAGCACGTGTGGACGCGCGAGAACCTGATGCGCGGGCTGGAGCAGAGCCTGGAGCTGCTGCGCACCGACTACGTCGACGTGATGCAACTGCACGGCGCGTCCGTCGAGGAATCGGAGCGCGAGGGCGTGGTGGACACGCTGAACGCCATGCGCGAGCAGGGCAAGGTGCGGCACATCGCGACGTCGACCTCGGTGCCGAACCTGCCGACGTTCATCGAGTGGGGGGCCTTCGATCTGTTTCAGATTCCCTATTCGGCGCTGAACCGCGAGCACGAGGCGTGGATCAGCACGTCGGCTGAAGCTGGGATCGGGACCGTGATCCGCGGTGGCGTGCAAAAGGGCGAGCCCGGCGAAGGCGGCGGCCGGGCCGATGCCTGGGAGAAGTTCGAGCAGGCCGGACTGGACGAGTTGCGCGCCGAGGGCGAGAGCCGCACAGCCTTCATGCTGCGCTACACGCTGAGCCACCCGGACGTGCACACGATCATCGTGGGCACGAAGAACCCGGACCACCTGCGGGAGAACCTGGAGACTGAGCGGCGCGGTCCCCTGGCCCCGGATGTCTACGCCGAGGCCAAGCGCCGGCTGGACGCCATCGGCGAGGCGCCCGCGAGCGCGGGCTAGGCAGCGCCAGACACGGTGGAGAGAGTCCTGGTGACTAAGGTGCTCCTTGTCGGCCGATCGATGGAGTGGTGAGCGAGTGGGAACCGGGGAAGGCTTCGCGGAGGCGCTGCGCGCCGGCGATGCCGCGGCTGTTAGAAGCTTTCCGAAGACCGACCTCCACGCGCACGGGTACATCAGCGCCCGCATCGAGAGCCTCGAACGACGGCTTGGCCACGCGCTGCTGAGACCCCCGCGCCGCATGAACGGCCTGGGGGAGTTTCAGGAGTATCTGCGGTTGGCCATTGACCCCTACGTCGGCACAATCGAAGGTGCGGAGCTTGCCGCGGCAGTGGCCGTGGCCGACGCCGTCGACGACGGCGTGTCGGTGTTCGAGATGAGCTTCGATATCTGGCCCGTGCCCCTCTATCCCGACGGCCTGCACGGATACATCCGCATTCTTCGATTGCTGGACGAGCAATGCGCCGACCGCATTCAACTGCGGCCGGAACTCGGCTTCTCACGACGCTACGCATCCAACGCCGCGCTCATGGACCGTGCCGCCGAGGCCGTCGCGTCCGGGTTCTTTACCTCCATCGATCTCTACAGCACCGAGGACGCCTGCGCCCCCGAGGATGTGCAGCCGCTCTACGCGCAGGCGCGCGCCCAGGGAATGATGCTCAAGGCGCACGTGGGCGAGTTCGGCAGCGCCGAAGACGTCCGCCGGACGGTCGAGGTGTTGGACCTCAACGAGGTGCAGCACGGCATTGCCGCCGCCGATTGCCCCGACGTCATGCGGTGGCTCGCGGACAGAGGCGTGCGGCTCAATGTCTGTCCGACCAGCAACGTGATGCTGGGCGTGGTGGCGGAGCTCTCGGAGCATCCGATCCGCCGGCTCCACGATCACGGCGTCGCGGTGACGGTGAACTCGGACGACCTCACGGTGTTTGGGCAAAGCGTCTCGGACGAATACCTGAACCTATTCCGGGCTGGGGTGTTTACCGCTGAGGAGCTCGACGGTATTCGCGTGGCGGCGCTCGCCAGCCGCGGCAGCTAGACGCGCCGAACTACGGCTTGCATGCCGCTCGGTCGATACGCCGTAGAAGCCGGACGAGGAACCCTTTGAGTTCCGGGTCCTGCGTGAGGCAAAGGGCGTGATGCGCGCTGCTGGCGGCCTCCGTGTGAGCGCCGGTCTTGAACAAGCTGCTTGCCAGCCAGGCGTACGCCTCCGCCTCTAAACCCGGATCGATGCCGAGTGCGAGCGCGTTTCGGTAGTGGGGGATCGCCTGGGCTTCCCGACCGTTGTTGTCGTGGAAGAGGGCAAGGTTGTAGTGAGCCTGAGCCATCGCCTGCTTTGTCGTCGCCCGGTCCAGCGCGGCGGTCAGCGAACCGAGGCTCCGGCGCTTTCGCAACTGCTTCTCCACAGTCGGAGACTCCACCCCTCGTCACATTATTCGAGAAGCAGCGCCCCGGCGCCCCAGGCTGCGGCTCACGCCGTCGCGGACCCGCGCTCCGGGCTGGCAATGCTGACCTAGACGCGAAGATGGCCTCGCTACCCGGCGCCGGGCGACGTTTAAGGGGCGGCCCGGGCCGACGCGTCCTCACCGTGCAGCCAGCGGAGGCCGCCGGGCCAGCCGCGCATGGACTGCTCCAGGATCGAGCGGGTGTAGGGGTTGAGCCCGCTGACCGTGAAGTCGTAGCGGTCGGCCTCCCACACGAAGTAGTTCACGATGGCCGCGCCCAGGAACTGCGCCGGCGAGCTGTAGCCTCCATGAAGCCGCCGGTGGGCGGCGATGAGGTCCGGGGCGCGCTTGAGCTCCCATGCCGATGCCGGAGCGCCGTCTCCGTGCCGGTAGACGACCCCGTTCACGACATCGACGCAGCCCCAGCGTCCGTGGCGCAGCACTTCGACGATCACATGACCGCTGTATGCCGCCGAGGTGTTGAAGAGGCACACCAACCTGGCCGGCAATCCGGCGACTTGGCATAGAACGCAGCCAACACGGGACAAATCGGTGCACCAGTCGGTGCCCCGCTCGACGATGGCCTCCTCGTGGCCGCCCAGCAGAAAATCGTCGAGACCCAGATCGTCGGCGGCCTCGGCAATGTCGGCGCACCACCGGACTATGCCGTCGACAATCTGCTCGGGGTCCGTGGCGCCGTCGGTCGCCGCGCGCAGGAAGCGCTCCAACTCGGGACGTGATCCGGGGCGATAGCGCGACGTGGTGGGCGTGTAGGACCCATAGAGGTAGTCGGCGGTCGCCGCGTGAAGCCGGATCATGCGTTGCGACAGCACCCGGTCGACCGATCCGGCGGCGTGGGCGTCGCCGGCCAGCATGACCCGGTAGGCCGGACCGAACTGGCCTTCGCCGACATGTTTGGCGATCTCAGGCGGTGTTTCGAGGGAGGGCATGGGTCGAGATTACCTGGCGCCGGTGTGCGGGCCGACGAAACCCGCGTCAGTCGCTCAGGTTTTTCCCACGCCCGCGCGCCACTGGCTCCAACCGGTCACCCACGATCCGGCGGTAGTAGCAGCTGTGGCGCGCTGCCCCGTCCTCCAGGGTGTGGCACACGCCGCCCTTGCGCAGCCGGACGAGATACAGCAGCGAGTTCTGTTCGCAATTCACGCGCACGTCGACGATGTCCAGCTGGTTGCCGGACGTTTCGCCCTTGACCCACAGGCGATCTCGCGAAAGGCTCCAGAACGCCGCCACGCCTTCGCGCAAGGTGTGGTCGAGGGCGGCCTTGTTCACGTGGGCCAGCACCAGCACGTCGTGGGAGTCGACATCCTGGGCCACGACGGGCAGCACCCCCTGGCCGCTGGCGGAGAAGAACCGCTCGAAATCGAGAGCGATGTCGCAGCATTCCTCCAGCTCCTCGGTGCTGTCGAGCTCGCGTGGGTGTTTCCAGGCCATGAGGATCCTCCGGTGAATCTGATTGTGCGAAGTCTGCCGCGAGCGGGGCTCACTCCAGCGGGGCGGCGGGCGCCAATGCAACACCGCCAGGGTCTACGGAGATTTGGAGCCTGGCCGCCCGCTCGTAGTATGCTTTGTCACCACCCCTATCGCTTCGCCGGTAGGGTCGAGACCGCCCGGAAGGGCGGTCTCTGTCTTTGTATGGGAGTCGAGATTGGTCACTAACGTCTACATCGACGGCTTCAATCTCTACTACCGCGCCCTGAAGGACACGCCTTTCAGGTGGCTCGACCTGCGAAAGCTGGCCGAGACGCTCTTTCCGCAAGAAGACATCCGCAGGGTCTGCTACTTCACGGCCCGTCTCAATGTTCGCCCCGGCAATCCCAATCAGCCCCGTCGCCAGCTCATCTACCTGAGAGCCCTGGCGACGCTGCCGGGCTTCTACGCCTACTACGGCGTCTTCCGGTCCGGCGTCAAGCGTCGCCCTCTGGTGGAGCCGGTGGTGGGGCTACCGTCTCACGTTCTGGTAAGGGACTCGGAGGAGTAGGGGTCTGACGTGAACCTAGCTACCCGTCTCCTGGTGGACGGATTCAACGGCGAGTACGAGCAGGCGGTGGTCGTGTCCAACGATGCCGACTTCGCCGGGGCCATGCGGTACGTGCGTGACGACCTGGGCCTTCGAGTCACGCTCGTCAATCCCGACCCCAAGACCAGCAGTCCGAGAGAGTTGGCGGACGCCGCCACCTACGTCAGGCGCCTCTGGAAGAGCCATCTGCGACGGAGCCAGTTTTCCGACACACTGAAGGATGAGGTAGGAAGCGTCACCAAGCCGGCGGGGTGGTGACTCTCGGCGCTAGCAAACTGGAATTCATGCTTGTAGTGGCAAACAAGACCAATACCAGGGACGCACGATGAATGCCGTCGTCACCGACACCCGCCGCACGCCCGGAGTCACGGTCCAGCCGGTGCCGATCGGGGCCGTGTGGATCGGGGACGGATTCTGGCGCGGCTGGCTGGACCGGCTCTACGACGTGACGCTGCCCACGCAGCATGCGCAGTGCGAGGCCACCGGACGCCTGGACAACATCCGGCGCGTCTCGGGCCGCGTGGATGCGCCGTTTCGGGGGCGCTACTACGACGAGTCCGACGTTTACAAGTGGCTTGAGGCCGCCAGCTGGGCGCTGGCGGGCCGTGACGATCGGCGGCTGCGAGCGCAGGTGGACGCGCTGGTCGACGACATCGCCGCCGCCCAGCAGCCGGACGGCTACCTCCACACCTACTTCGCCCTGGAGCGGGCCGACCAGCGCTACACCGATCTCATCAACAAGCACGAGCTCTACTGCGCCGGGCACCTGATCCAGGCGGGCATCGCCCACCACCGCGCGACCGGCGCGGCGACGCTGCTGGACGCGGCCGTGCGGCTGGCCGATCACATCCGCGCCGAGTTTGGTCCGGATGCCCGTGAAACGGCGGACGGCCATCCCGAGATCGAGCTGGCGCTGGTCGAGTTGGCGCGCGAAACCGGCCGGCACGTCTATGCCGAGCAGGCACGATTCTTTCTTGAGCAGCGCGGTCGGCAGCCGCCGCGGCTGGGCGGATATCGCTATCTGCAGGACCACGAGCCGGCGGCCGAGCAACGGGAGATCGCGGGACACGCCGTGCGGGCGGTCTACCTGGCGTGCGGGCTGGCCGACGCCGGATTGGAGCTCGAGGACGGCACGCTGTGGGAGGCGGCGGAGCGGCTCTGGCGCAGCGCCTACGAGACGAAGGTCTACGTCACCGGCGGTCTGGGCGCGCACTGGGCCGGCGAGTCGTTTGGCGACGCCTTCGACCTGCCCAACCGCAACTCGTATGCGGAATCGTGCGCCGCCGTGGCCGGCGTGATGTGGAACTGGCGGCTGCTCGCCGGCACGGGCGAGGCGCGCTACGCCGACTGGGTGGAAACCACCCTCTACAACGGCATGCTGGCGGGGCTGTCGCTGGACGGTGCGCACTACTTCTATCCCAACCCGCTCAGCGCATCGGCGGGGCATGCCCGGGTGGAGTGGTTCGAGTGCGCCTGCTGCCCGCCCAACCTGGCGCGCCTGCTTGCCAGCCTGCCGGGCTACCTCTACGGCGTGTCCGAGCGCGCCCTGTGGGTGCACCAGTTCGTGGCGGGCCGGGTGGACGCCGATGTGCCGGGCGCGGGCCGGCTGTCGCTGGAGGTGGAGACTGACTACCCGTGGTCGGGCGAGATTCGGCTCGCCGTGCGCCAGGCGCCGGAGGGTCCGGTGGAGCTGCGGCTACGCGTGCCCGGGTGGTGCGACGCCGCCAGCCTTAAGGTAGTCCCCGCCGACTCCGATCCTGCTCCCTCTCCCCGTGAGGGAGAGGGTTGGGGTGAGGGGATGGCCCAGCAGGCCGTCGGGGAATACACCGCTCTGCGCCGCGTCTGGGCCCCAGGCGACCGGGTCACGCTGCGGCTGCCCATGCCGCCGCGTCGCCTCGTGAGCGACCCGCGCGTGACGGCCAACGTCGGTCGCGTGGCCCTGGCCCGTGGACCCCTGGTCTATTGCGTCGAATCCCACGACCGCCCGGGATTGGAGCAGGACGCCTTCGCCCTGCCCGACGACGCGGCGGTCACCACCGGGCCGGTCGACGAGCGACTGCCGGGGATGACGCTGCTGCACACGACCGCCGTCGCGTTGCCGGGGACTCCGGAGCGCGGTGCGCTCTATCAGTCAGTGTCGGGCGATAGCCGTGCGAACGGCGCGCCCAGGGGTCGGGCGCCCATCCGCGCGATTCCCTACTTCGCCTGGGCGAATCGGGGGCCGAGCACCATGGATGTGTGGCTGCGGCGGAGGGAGGCCGCTTCGGGCTAGGGATTGGCCCGCGAGCTCAATGGTCGAGGCGGAAACTCGGGCCGGGCGCCATTGGAAGTCATGGCAGCCGGCGGCGTCCGGTGGCATGCTGCGGCGATGCCAGCATCCCCGACTGCCCTGCGCGTCTGCTTCGTCATCCCCACCTACAACGAGGCAGCCAACATCACGCCGCTGCTCGAGCGGCTGACCGCGTTGCACCCCGGCGAGGACACTGCCGTGCTGATCGTGGACGACCGCAGCCCGGACGGTACCGGTGAACTGGTGCAGACGTTCGCTGCGGGCGATCCGCGGGTCCATCTCCTGGAAGGCGCGCGGCGCGGATTGGGCCACGCCTACGTGCGAGGCATGCGCCACGCGCTGGATGAGCTCGGCACAGAAGCGATCGTGGTGATGGATGCCGATCTCTCGCACGATCCCGCCGACGCCCACCGTCTGCTGGACCGTCTTTCCGCCGGCGCCGACGTGGTGATCGGGAGCCGCTACGTGGCCGGCGGAGGCATCGATGATCGCTGGAGCCTGCGCCGGCGGCTGCTGTCGGCATGGGGCAACCAGTTGACGCGCTGGGTGGCGGGCCTGCGGCACGTGCACGACTGCACGGCGGGCTATCGGGCCATTCGCGCCGCGGCGCTGCGGGCGGCGGATGTCGGCGGCGTCAGCGCGCGCGGCTACGCCTTCAACGTCGTGCTATTGCACCGGCTGAGCCGCGGCGGCGCCCGCGTCGTCGAGGAGCCGGTCTTCTTCCGCGAGCGCGACCACGGACGGACCAAGCTGGGCCTGCGGGACATCGCCGAATACCTGCTCGTCATCTGGCGGCTGCGGCTCGCCGATCTGTTCCGCTCGCGCGGGACGTGAGCGAGACGCCCGACAGCTAGCACCCCGCGTCTCGATAGGCCATTGGTGGGACGCTATTGGATTACCAAATAGCTTTGGAAGTTACTATTGTAACGCTCTAGGATAGGGGCTGTAGCACGACGGCGCGCGCTACGTGCACGGCGCCAATGACACCGGGAGGCCCCTTTGTCCGAGCTTCGCCCCGACGCGTTGCCCCCACCGTCCGAGTCCTATGTTCAAGAGTTGGAGCAGCACCTGCTGACGGAGTTCGGCGGGCGCAACGCTCGCATCGAGCGGCTGCGGCGGCTGCGATTCATGGAAGAGCCGGTCGACATTCCGGCGGCCTACCGGGCCACGACGCGCGAGGTGCGGACGCCGCTGGCGCGGGAGCAGCTCAAGCGGGTCGTGGGCAGCCTGACCGCCAACCACCCGACCATCAGCGTGCCGCCGGCCGACCAGACGCCGGAGAGCCGGGCGAATGCCTCCCGCCGCGAGCGTTGGACGGCCGCCGCCCTGCGGCGCATGAAGAACGACGCCGGCCGCGACATCTTCGGCATGTTCGTGGACGCGCTGGTGGCCGACGGTACCGGCGTGATGAAGCTGGTCTACGTCCCCGAGCGGTGGACGGGCTATCCGCGCCGCGGCGACGGCGGTCCCGAGACCGACGCCGGCTTCAACGAGCGCTCGACCCGCTTCAAGCGCTCGGCCCCGTTCCCGCTGGCCTGGCGCGACGTGGACGTGCTCACCTTCTATCCGCTCATCGGCGACGACGGGATCGAGGCCTGCCTGGAGATCGCCGAGCGCCCGAAATGGCTCATGATGCGGCGCTACGGCCTGGTGGAAGACCGCCGGTCGGGCCGCCTGGCGCCGGCGGGGAGTGAGTCGGCGAGCGAGGGTCCCGCGGCCGCCGCCGGCAGCGTGCGCGTGGTCGAGTATTGGGACCGCGAGCACTTCGCCTACCTCGTTGACGGTCATCTCGTGCGGCGCGGCCGCCACGCCTACGGCGCGGTCCCCTACGTGATGGCGCACGGGAACCAGTCGCCCAGCCGCGATCCGGCCAAGGCCGGCGAGTCCATGCTGGCGTCGGTGGAGCATCTCGTGCCGCTCCTCGACCGGCTGCTGACGATGAAGCAGAACGCGGTGCACCTCTACGCCTATCCGACACCCAAGCTCACCGGCTTCGCCGGCGGCAACGGCGCGCTGGGCGACGACGGCCGTCCGCCGCCGATCGAGTTCCGGCCGGGCGAGATTCTGCCGCTGTTTCCCGGCGAGGATCTGAGCCTGCTGCAGTGGTCGGGCACGCCGCCCGATCTGGATGAGCTGATCGCCCTCACGCGTTCGATGATCGATCAGGCGGGCGTGCCCACGGTGCTCTTCGGCATCGCGCCCGACGGCAATACGAGCGGCTACTACCTGAACCAGCTGATCAACGCGGCGCGCCTGTCGTTCAACCAGATCACGCGGCACGCCGAGCAGGCGCTCGAGCGCATCGTGCAACTGGCCTGGCGCCTGGTCGAGCACCGGGTGCGGGAGACGGTCTACGTCTACGGCGACGAGGACGCCGCGTGGCTGGGCCTGTCGCCCCGCGATATCAACGGCTACTACGCGGTACGCGCCAAGCTGGAGGCCCTGGCCCCGGCGGACGAGATTGCCCAGGGCACCTACGCCGCCAACCTGGTGGCGGCCAAGCTGGCGTCGCGGCGCTGGGCCATGCAGGAGAAGCTAGGCATCGCCAACGCGGCGGAGATGCAGGCGGAGATCCTGCGCGAGGAGATGCTGGACGATCCGGAGGTCCGGCGCGAGCTATGGCGCCGAGATGGCGGCGCGGCGGCGGATATGGACCGTGCGGCAGAGAGGGCGGCATCGTGACGGCGGCGAGACGGCGGCCCTCGCCGCATGAGTTCCCGTCCCGGTTTCGCGAACTGGCCGAGGAGCACACGGATCAGATATGCACGGCCGTCATCGACAAGGCGCGCGACGGCGAGCGCTGGGCCACCGAATTGGTGATGCAGTACGCCTTCGACCGCTCGGCCGAGGCGTCCGAGGACGCGCTCGTGAACCTGCTGGAGGAGATTCGCGCCCGCCTCGCGCACAGCGCGTGAGGCCCGTGCCGGAGTCTGGTAGGGGCGGTTCGCGAACCGCCCCCGGGCGCCACGCCGTGGATTCTGCAGCGGCCTGAGTGAAGATGTGGACAGCGCGTGAAGCGCTGTGGCGGCGCATCGGCTACGCGCCGAGTGCCGAGCAGCGGCAGGCGCACGACTCACCCGCGCGCATTCGCCTGATCGCCGGCGGTGAGCGCGCCGGCAAGAGCCGCAGCGCCGCCATGGAGCTGTTTGGCCGCTGCCTGGAAGGCCGGCTCTACTGGCTGGTGGGCCCGGACTACGAGCTCTGCCGTCCCGAGTTTCGCTACCTGGCGGAGGCGTTCGGGGCGGTTGGCGCCGTCGACAGCCTGAGCTTTCCCAGCTCGGAGCAGTGCCGGCTGATGCTGCGCACCGGGGCGCGGATCGTGACCAAGTCGGCCCGCGATCCGGCGCGGCTGGCCGGCGAGGCGCCCGACGGAATCCTGGGCTGCGAGGCGGCCCAGCTGCCCTATGAGGTCTACCTGCGGCTGCGGGGCCGCGTGGCGGAGCGCCGGGGCTGGCTGTGGCTGAGCGGCACCTTCGAGGGCTCGCGCGGCTGGTACGCCGACCACTTCAGCGCCTGGCAGGTGGTGAACGCCGACGGCGCGGCGTCATTCTCCATCCCCACCTGGTCCAACCGGGCGCTGTTTCCAGGCGGGCGCGCCGACGCCGAGATCGAGGCACTCGAAGCGACCTATCCGGCGGCGGTGTTTCGGGAGCGGTTCGGCGGCGTGCCCTGCCCGCCCGCGACCCTGGTATTTCCCGAGTTCGAGCCGGCGAGGCACGTGGCCGCCGTCGATCCGGCCACTGTCGAAACTGTTGAGCTTGCGATTGACCCGGGCTACGCGGGCGCCTATGCCGTGCTCGCGGTCACCGAGGCGGCGGGCGTCGTGCGCGTGATCGACGAGGTCTATCACCGCCGCATGGTGGCCGCCGAGGTCATCGCCGAGTGCAAGCGGCGCTGGTGGTGGCCGCGCGTGAGCGGCGGGGTGATCGACGTCGCCGGACGTCAGCACCACGCCAGCGCCAGCCAGGTCGAGATCTGGCAGGCCCTGGCCGGGTTGCGCCTGCGGTCCCGCCCGGTGCGGATCCAGGACGGCATCGACCGGCTGCGCACGTTTCTGCGCGACCCGGCCAGCGGCGAGCCGCGGGTCACCGTGGCGCCGGCCTGCCGCGCGCTGATGCAGGAGTTCGGCAGCTACCGCTACCACGAAGCGCGGGACGACCGCCCGATTTCGGAGCTGCCCATCGACCGCGACAACCACGCCATCAAGGCGCTGGCCTACTGGCTCTACGACCGCTTCGGTCCCGTGGCGCGTCCGCGGCGGACGTACCGGCCGTTCGCGCTGGTGGGATAGCGGCCTATCCGCCACCAGCAGCGTCGAGCTACCGCTCCGAGCCATCGCCGCCGTCTGAGTCGGGCCGGCGGCGTTTCCTCGTATACCTATCCGCCCAACCCGACCGCTCGGCTGCGGCGATCAGTTCGGCCAAGAGGTCCGGATTCACCGCATAGCGCGTATTCCGTCCCTTGCCCGATCGCACGGCGGCGCCACAGGACACCAGGTGCGTCAGGTCCGCGTAAGCGGTGGATGGGGACGCGCCGATCAGGCGCGCGTACATGGAGCTGGACACGGAGCCCGTGTCGATGATGTACGTCAGGCCCAGCGTCTGCCGTTCGTTCAGCCGCGTGCCGAACTCGTCCCGCCAGGCGTCCTGACGCCCCTTGAAAGACACGACAAAGTGCTCGAGCATCGCGGCGGCCGTGCTCAGGGCGTCGGTGTGGAACGCGGCGAACGGCGTCGCATCGACCGCGGACTGGAAGTCCAGACCGTGCGTGTCGCGGAGCGCCTGGTAGTAGCCGTCGCGGTTGCGCCAGATCACCACATTCAGCACCAACATGCCCTCCGCCGACCAACCCGCCTGGTGCAGGATCATGTCGGCCAGCAGACGGGCCGTCCGACCGTTTCCCTCCTCGAATGGGTGGATCAAGACCAGGCCGGCGTGCGCCAGCGCCGCGATGATCGGCGCCGGATAGTTTTCCTCGGCCGTCCAGCGCTGGATGTGGGCGACCAGCCGGTCCATCAGGTCCGGGACCCAAGCCGGCGGCGGCGGCCGATAGCGGATCTCGCGCGATTCCGCGTCCTCGATCAGACTGGGTCCGGTGCGGTACTGCCCACGGCGCCCTGAGGTTTCCTCCGGCAAGCCTTCGAGGATCAGCGAGTTCATGGCGCGCAGCAGTCCCTGGTCGATTCCCACCGTCGGGTCCGCCGCCAGCTGTTCCATTAGCTCATACGCGCCCCACAGGTTCGTCAGCTCGCGCTCCTCGGGTCGGACCGGATCGCCCTCGCCCGCAAACAGGACCCGGGCCTCTTCGTAGCCGAGGGGGTTGCCCTCCACCTTCGCGGAGGCGAGCGTGCTCAGATAGCGCGCACGCTCGCGGAAATAGGGCTCATAGCCGCTGGGGATCAGCGTGCGGACCTCATAGAGGCGCCGAAACAGAGAATCCGTGTCGATATTGCCGACATCCGCGGCTAGCGAGAGATCCATGCATCCACCAAGACATCAGCCCCTTCTGGTAAAGGATGACTCGATGTTTCGCGGTTGTCAAGGGAATACTCCATTGAGCCAATGCGATATTCCATTAGGTCGGGCTGCCGATCGTGGGCCGTCGGTCGCGGGGCTCCTGCCGAGGCTGCTCGGGCGCCCGGGCGATAGCGGTCTACCAGCCGGAGCGCACGGCATGGGTGGGCGTCTCCGCGTCGCGCTGGCGAGCGCGGACCGGGCGCGGCCATACTCAGTCGCACCGTCGGTTGCGGCGACTATCCGATTCGACTTCCGTTTGCGCGAGCGATTCCGCGCGGCATGCTGGTCTCCGGGCGTACTGTGACGCTGGCGGCGCGATGGCGGAGCTTGAATCGGTCGCCCGTTGACGCGAGCCCTGGCGGTGGCGCCATGGAGCAGCGCTCGCCGCGCCTCGACGTGGCTCGCGCGGCGGTGCTGGTGCTGCTGGCGGGCCTGTTCTATGCGCTTTCCTCGGGCGCCCATGCCTATAGCGTGGACGAGATCACCAACTACGCCTCGGCCCGGGCGCTGGTTGAATCCGGCAGCCCGGATTTGTCTGGCGAGCAGCCGTTCCCGCGCGAGCAGCTGCTGACGCTGCGGCACCCGTCGATGGACCGGTCCACCGGTCGCTACGGCCTGCTCTCGTGGGTGGGGATGTCGCCGGCCGAGCTCCTTGCGCGCTGGACCAACTCGCAGCCACCGCCCCCGTCGTCGACGTTTCCCCAGCCGAGCGCGGTGCGGCCGGTGGCGGCGCTGCTCTACGGGCCGACCATCGCCGCCCTGCTGGTGGGCGCAACGTTTCTGCTGGGGCGCAATCTTGGCCTGCGACCCCGCTATGCCGCGGCGGCGGCGACGGTGCTGGCGTTTGCCAGCCCCCTCTGGGTTTACGCCCAGGGGCTCGCCAACATCCCGCTCGCCGCGCTGTTCGGCGTCTTGGCGTTTGTCGCGGTCACCGGTTCGCGCTCCGGAGTTGGCGTATGGACCGTTGCCGGCGTCCTCGCTGGACTCGCCGCATTGACGCGACCGGAGTTCGTGGTCCTTGCGCCCGCAGTCGGCGTGTTGAGCATGCTGAACGAACGACCGCTGTCGCGAGTCGGTCTAACCCGCGGGTTCGCGTTTGCCGCGGCGTGGGCTGTCGTGGCCATCCCGGGCATCGGGCTCTGGAACCTCTACCGAACCGGCGACTTCTTCGATGTCGGCTATCGGACGGCGTCCATCCTCTGGCAGACGGACCGCGCCTATATCGGCATCTTCGGCGTGCTGGCCAGTCCCAGCTTTGGGCTGCTGGTCTTCATGCCCCTGGCCGCCGTGGGGGATCCTCGGCGCGACGTCGCGTCGGCCGGTCTGGCTGGTCATGCTGGCGCTGACGGTGCTGGCGGTTATCGGCTATGGGTCGTTCGACGACTGGTTCGGCGGCGTCTCCTGGGGACCTCGTTATCTCACCACCGTCACGCCGTTCCTGGCGCTCGGTGTGGGACTGGCGCTTCAGTCGGCGTCGGCGACTGTGGGCATGCGCCTGGCGACGCTTGGCCTCGCCGCGTGGTCGACCGGCCTGTCGGTGCTCGGCGTGCTGTTCGATTACCAGTCGGGCTGGCGCAATCTCTGGGACCACGGGGCGCGTCCGGAGCAGATCGAGTGGAATCCGCACTTCTCACTCATCGGCGCCCACCTGCGGCTGGCCCGCCAGTGGGTCGATGGTCTGATCGGGCCGGATCTCTTCGTGGTGCACCGGCTGGGGCTGTGGACGATCGCGGTGCTGGCGGCGGGATTGCTGGTGGTTCTCGGCCTCGCCTGGGCGATCGAGACTCGCGGCGCCGGCTGGCGCCGCGGCAGCGGCTGAACGACGTGGAGTTTGGGCCGCGCCACGGGGTTGTTCACTCCGCCGGCTGGTGCCCCTTTCGGCGTGCCGCGAACCGCCCGAAACCAAGCGGCCCTGGTCGGACGCTCTCCACGAGGACGAGTGGGATCAGCGTGATTGCCGTCAGCGCGACGACCGCGTCCGCCACCAGCAGCCACCAGCGTGCGTCGGTGGTGAGGAGCCGCCAAATCGCGGCCAGCTTGCTGAGCGTGGCCTCGGGCGCGCTGTAGGCGACAAACTCCAGGTTCTGATCCGGCCAGGCCAGCTCGCCGTTGATCCAGAGGCGACCGTCCTCGTAGCGGTCGCCGTTGGTCAGGCCAACGCCAAGCCCCGCGCCGGGTGCGACATCGGCCGCGACTTGCGCGGCCAGCGGCTGGCCCTCACCAGCTGTGAGTGGCGGTTGGAGCTCAATCATCTTCCAGCGCGGACAGTCGCCCACCGGGACCTCGATCGACCCCTCGGCAAGGGTGCGGTCGGGCGTGTCAAGGGGCGTGACGCGCACCGTGACCGCTCCGCCGTGACCTTCCCACTCGCAGTTGAAGAGCAGGAGCCCGAGGCTCTGCACGGGCGTGGCCGGCATGCGGAATCCCTGGACCAGGGCTTCCTGGCGGCTGAGATTCACTTCGAAGGCGCCGGAACGCGTGTAGGGGGCCAGCGCCTCGATCAGTGGCGCACGGAAGAGGAACGCGAGCGCAAGGCTTCCGAGTATGGCCAGCGCCGCGATCGATCCGACGAGCGACCGACGCCAGCGGCCGCCGAAGAGGGGATACGGCGGCGGGCGGCCATGGCGCAGCACGCCGACCGCGCTGAGCCCGATCAGCAGGGTCCCGCTGAACTCCGCGGTTTCTTCGAGCACGTACCCCAGCGTCACCGCGCCACCGGTGGGCATCCAGCGCCCGATCGCCTCCTGCACGAGCGCAAACACCCAGCAGGCAATTCCAAGCGTCAGCGGAGCGCGGGCCGCCCGCGCGCTCATACCCTTGCGAACGAAGAGCCACATCGCCAGCACGAAAACGGCGACCAGCGGACTCACCAGCACGGGCCACGGCAGGCCTGTGCGTCCGGCCTGGTCGAAGAGGGAGATTGGTCCGCGGTCCTTGAACTCGGCCAGCTCCTCGAAGGTCAAGGCCGCGGACGTCACGGTCAGCGCGGCCCATCCGCCGACCGCAATCCAGCCGGCCGAGCGGCGGTAGCTGACAGCGGCCGCGGCAAGCGCCAGCGCCGTGACGCACGCCAAGCCGGCAGCCGACACCGAGTTCGCAATCGTGCCTTCGTTGTCGGCATCCAGCCGGCTCAGGGTGGGGTCCCAGGGCGGAAGCAGCTCCGGGAATGCGAGGCTGAACAGGTGAGTCGCAACGTACCCACCCCACCAGAAGACGATTGCGCCCAGCAGCAGCAGCCGCGCGGTCCAATCAACCAGTTGCCAGGTGGTGCGTCGGTTCATGGGGTAGCTGGCCGGTGCATGTCAGGCAGTCCGGGCGCGTCTTGAGCGCGCGGGCGGATGCTTGCCAGGAGAAGAGTCGGAATGAGGGTGATCACCGTAAGCGCGATGCCCAGATCGGCAGCCAGCAGCCACCAGCGGAAGTCGGTGGCGAGCAGCCGCCCAATGCCTAGCAGCTTGCTCCACGTGGGTTCGGGCGCACTGTAGGCGACAAACTCCAGATTCTGATCCGGCCAAGCCAACGCGCCGTTGACCCAGAGCCGCCCGTCCCGGTAGCGGTCGCCTTTGGTGGCGCCCACGCGGAGCTCGGCACCCGGGGCGACCACGGCCGATACCTGCAGTGCCAGCCGCTGGCCCTCGGCTGCAGTGAGTGGCGGCAGGAGCTCCACGTCGTGCCAGCGGGGGCAATCGCCCGCGGGAACCTGCACCGACCCCTGGGCGAGGATACGGTCGGGCGTGTCGGTGGGTGCGGCGCGGACCGCGATAGTTCCCGTATGACCGGATGGCTGACAGTTGGACAGCACGAGCCTGAGGCGATGCACGGGCGTGGCGGGCATGCGGATTTCCTGAACGACGGCTTCGTGGCGGGTGAGGGTCACGTCGAAGGCGCCAGCACGCGTGTAGGGCGCCGGCGCCTCAACGAGCGGCGCGCGGAAGAGAAAAACCACCGCAAGGCCGCCAAGCACCGCGAGTGCCGCAAACGACGCCGCGAGCGAACGGCGCCAGCGGCCGGCGAATAGGGGATATGGCGGCGGACGGCCCTGGCGCAGGACGATAACGGCGCTCAGCCCGATCAGGAGGGCTCCGCTGAATTCCAAGGTTTCTTCGAGCACATGGGCAAGTGCCGACGCTCGCGCGGCGAGTAGGCCCGCCTCGAGCGCATCGTTCAGGAGGGCAAACGCCCAACAGGCGATTCCAAGCGTCAGTGGCGCGCGGCCTGCCCGCGTGACGAGACCCCGGCGAACAAAGAGCCACATCGCCAGCATAAAAGCGACGACCAGCGGACTCGCCACGACAGGCCATGGGAGCCCGAGGTCGTCCGCGTAGTCGACAACCAAGATTGGACCACCTCGCTTGGATACCAAGAGCTCGATATAGGTCAAAGTCGCCGTCGTGAGCGCCAGCGCGGCCCATCCCCCGACAGTGATCCAGCCGGCCGAGCGGCGGAAGCCAACAGCGGCCGCGGCGAGCGCAAGGCCCGTCACAGTCGCCAACGTCACGGCGGAAACCGTGTTCGCGATCGTTCCCTCACTATCGGCATCCAGCCGGCCCAGGGTGGGATCCCACGGCGGAAGCAGGTCCGGGAACGCCAGGCTGAATAGGTGAGTGGCGACATACCCGCCCCACCAGAAGACGATCGCGCCCAGCAGTAGCAGACGAGCCGTCCAACCCACCACTTGTCTGACAGCGATTCCCATCGTCAAGTGATGGGGCGGAGCGTGTCAGGGTGCATGGGCGCGGATTGAGTGGTCGAGCGAACGTGGTGGACCGTTGAGGCTACAGCGGCCGGCCTCACGACGCATCGAATCCGCCAACACCGGCGCTCATGGTGCTGGATCTCCCGTTCGGCGCCGTGCGAGCGTGGCGCCCGATCCAGCACGTTTCTCGCCTACCGGAAATGCTCCGGCGCGCGGGTGAAGTTGATCTGCGGGCCGGCGGCGCGGACAGCGGCCTCGCCGCCGCTGCGCTCCACCAGCCGGCGCTGGGCCGCCTTGGCCTCGGCCTCGACGGCCTCGGGATCGACGATCGTGCGCAACTGCGCCTCGAAGCGCTGCAGATCGCCTGCGTACGCCGGATCGCCCGCCAGGTCGTGACGCTCCTCCGGGTCGTTCGCCAGGTCGAAGAGTTGCGGCGGAAAGCCGTGGAAGTGCACGTACTTCCAGCGCTCGTCGCGCAGCATGAAGGCGCCCGACACCGAGCCGCTGGCGTGATATTCGGCGAACGTCGTGCGCGACGCCGGCCCCTCGCCCCGCGCCAGCGGCCACAGCGACATGCCGGGCAGGTCGGCGTCGGCGGCTTCGAGCGGCACGCCAACCCCCTCGCAAATGGTCGGAAAGGCGTCGACCAGCGAGACGCTCACGTCGCGCACCGCGCCCATTGGCACGTCGGGTCCGGCCAGGATCAGCGGCGCAGCTACCGCGCTGTCGTACATCACGCTCTTGCCCCAGAGTCCGTAGTCGCCCAGGGTCTCGCCGTGGTCGCTGGTGTAGATCACACGGGTGCGGTCGGCCAGGCCGCGCGCCTCCAGCGCGTCCAGCACGCGGCCGATCTGCCGGTCGAGATAGGTGCACATGCCCAGGTAGGCGGCGATGGCGCGGCGCGTGGGCTCCTCGCCCGGGAAGTCGCCGGGCGTGAATATCCGCGCCTCGCGGAATGCCGATACGTGCGGATGATCTGGCCATTCGTCGGGCTGCCACTGGATCGGCAGCGGCACGTCGTGCAGTGGGTAGCGCGCGAAGTCGGACGGCGGCGCGATCAGCGGAAAATGCGGCAGCGTGAAGGAGACGAAGAGGCACCAGGGCTCCTCGTGCCGTCCAGACTCGTCCCGCAGCCAGGTGCAGGCCTCGTCGGCGATGGCGGCGTCGAAGCGCAGGTATTCCGAATCGCCCGGCCCGGCGGCGTGAACGTTCTCGAGCTGGCGGCGCGCGCGCGGCATGTTCCAGCGAATCGAGCCGAACGCGTCGCCGCGCTCGAACATCACGTGCAAGGGAAGGCGCTGGTCCGGCAAGCCGATGTCGTCGCGCGTGTTGCGGTAGTGCAGCTTGCCGATGGTGGTGACCTGGCGGCCGAGGGCGCCCAGCCGGTGGCCCCAGCTTGGCGCCGCGTCGCCGGTATAGGGCATGGCGTTATCCCAGGCGCCAATCTCGTGGCCGTAGCGCCCGGTGAGGAAGCTGGCCCGCGACGGCACGCAGATGGGGATGTTGCACGAGGCGTTGGTGAAGCGTGTGCCGCGGGCCGCCAGCGCGTCGAGATGCGGCGTCTGGACCAGCGGATGCCCGGCGCAGCCGAGCACGCGCGCGTTGTGCTCGTCCGACATGATGACGAGCAGGTTCTGGGGTTGCATTGGGGCTCCACGGCGCGAGACTGCTTAGCGTCGCACAGGCTGGCGCGGAGAAACTCTGGCAAGGCTCCCACAGACTCGACGGGCACTATCGCGTGCCGGACGCGGGAACCAGGGCCCGGGCGGTCCGCTTCCGGCGGCGAGACAGGCCTGGTGCCATCCACTACATTGGGCCACGTTGCAGCAGGCCACGGTGTCGGCCCGCATCCGGTAGCGGCAGGCCGCGTGGCAGTCGTTCATAGCGGGGAGGATGGCGGTGCCTAGACAAATCGCACTTCGGATCGTCGCGGCCTATCAGGTGTTGATGGCCCTGGCCGTGGGCGTGCACTTCATCATCACGCCGCTCTATCACCCCGGCGGCGATGAGCCGTTCACTGCGTGGCTGGTCTTGAACTGGTTCATGGCCGTGAGCGCAGTGATCGTGCTGATCGGGAGCTACGCGCGGAAACGGCGCATGGACGCCGAAGAGGCGGACGCGCGAACCTCGCTGGAAGTGAACGTCGTCTTCTACGCCGCGCTGGGACTGTTCCTGTGGTTCTTCTGGAACTGGTTCGGTGCGCTCACCGACCAGGGCAACGGCACGCTGTGGGCGTTCATCGACCCCCTGTTCGTGCTGGTGGTCGGCCCCGCCGGCCTGCGGATGTGGCGCGCGATCGGGGGGTAGCCGGGCTGGCCGGAGCCGCGCCGGCTGGCGTGAGGCTCGGAGTGGTCCTCCTGTCATTCCGAATGAACGTGAGGAATCGAAGGGCGCTGCGCCTCTTCCGTTGCCCCTTAGATTCCTCGCTGCGCTCGGAATGACAGATGAGGGGCGCTCGGCGTGACCGACGAGGGACGCTCGGCATGACGAGGTCGGGAGCGCGACGCAAGTCGAATCCGAGCGCCTGATGCTGCGCTGGGGGATCGTCGGCTTCGGCGACATCGCGGCCAAGGCCGTGGCCCCGGCCATTCGCGCGCACGCCGCCGGCGAGCTGACGGCGATCTGCCGCCGCGATCCAGATGCCCTGGAACGGCACCGGCAAGCATTCGACGTGCCGCGGGCATTCACCGACTACGACGAGATGCTGCGGCAGGCGCCTATCGACGCGGTCTACGTGGCGACGCCGGTGCATCTGCACGCCGCGCAGGCGTTGGCGGCGCTTGATCGCGGGCTGCACGTCCTGGTCGAGAAGCCCATGGCCGCCACCGCCGCCGAGGCGGAGGCCATGGTGGAACGCGCCGAGCAACGCGGCGTGCGGCTGGGCGTGGCCTACTACCACCAGTTCACCCCGATCAACGCCTTCGTGCGCGAGCTGGTGGCCTCGGGCGAGCTGGGGGAGCTGACGGCGCTGCATGGCAACGCGTCGTCGTCCTACAACCCGCCATTGGACGATGTCAAATCATGGCGCCTCATCCGCGCCGTCGGCGGCGGCGGACCGCTGATGGACCTGGGCAGCCACCGTTTGCAGACATTTACGTCGCTGGCGGGGCCGGCGCGGCAGGTGGCGACCTTCAGCGACCGGCGACGCGTCGCCGGCGACGTGGAAGACGTGCTGTCGCTCATCGTCAACTACGACTCCGGGGTGCAGGCCACGCTGTCCTCGATCTGGGGCATCGATCCGGCGCGCGGGGACTACGAGGTGTGGTGCACCGAGGGCTATATCAACGTGCCCTATGCGCGCGGCGACGAGTGCTTCGTGACGCAGCACGGGCAGCGTCGGCGCGAGACGCGCCCGGCGCCGGAGCTGCACGACCTGCCGCTGATCGAGGATTTCGCCTCCGGAGTCACGCGCCCGGACAGCCAGGTGCTGACCGGCGAGGTGGGACTTGAAGTCCAGCGTGTGATCGACGCGGCGTATCGCTCAGCGGCGGACGGGGTCGTGGTTCGGCTCTAGGCGTCGGCCGGCTCCAGCCCTTCGGGCGTGACGCGCAGGCGCTGGGCGCGAACGCGGGCGTCCGAGTACTTGCCGTCGTAGACGTAAAGCACCACGTCCGGCTCGACCTCGACCGTGGCGCCGTTGGCGTAGAAGGGCGTGTCGATGCGGGTGGCCTGCCAGCTCATGCCGCCGTCCAGGCTCAGCTGCGCGCCGATGCCCGGGTGCCGTCCCGCGATGACCATCGCGCCATTCGCCGTGGCGGTCATGGCGTCGGTGCAGGCATACATGGGGAAGTGCCCGCGCGTCGCCGGGCTCCAGGTGAGCCCCCCGTCATTCGACCACATCTCCCACATCCACGGGGAAGTCTCCGGGCGAATCAGCGCCACGATGCGGTTGGGCGCCACCTCGCAGGCGGAGGTTTCGGAGGCCGTTTCGCGGGCATTCATCAGCATGCCGGGGCGCGGGTTGGGACCGTCCACGCGAATCGGCGGCGACCAGCTGCGTCCCCCATCGGTGGACCGCACGCAAAAGCTGAATGATCCGGGCGCGGGAGCGCCGACATAGCGCCAGCCGTCGCGGGTCACACCGCCGTGCATGCTGGGCCCGACGGCCACGCTGTACCCGAAGCGCAGCAGGGTGCCGTCACGCAGCGGAACAACCTTCGACAAGTAGGCATGCTCGATGTCGAGATCGTCGTCGAACGTCACGCGCCCGATGCTCGAAGGCTCGCTCCAGATGCGACCGGCGTCGGTCGATTCGACCATCGACAGGTCGAAGGGCGGGTCGTGCTGCATCAGGAATGCGACGACGTGGTCGCCGTCGACTGGGTGCAGCGTGGCGCCGTGCAGCGTGTCGGGCAGCACCTCGGGTTCTGACCAGGTGCGCCCGGCGTCGTGCGAGCGCAGCAGCAGAGTGGTGCGAGTGCCGGTGGTGTGCGCGTCCAAGGCCGCCAGCTTGAGGAGCACCTCGCCCGAGTCCAGGCGCACCAGGCCGCCCACATACTGATAGGCGCCGTGCGTGGTGTCGGGCAGCGGATGCCGCCAGCCCGGACCGGGCGCGACGGACGAGTCCCACGGCGGGGCGGCCGCGGGCTCGCCGCGAATGCGGACATTGCGGAAGCTGTTGCCCGAGCCCACCCGCGCACGGGCGTCGCCGAAATACTCCTTGACCTCGTCCGGGTCCCGACCGTTGTAGGTCTCGAGGCCCACGTAGCCCGGCTCGCCGTAGGTGTCGTCGGTGACGACGGGGAAGGCCCGGCCGTCTACCCAGAGACGTATCTCGGGGCCTTGCACCTTCAACTTGGCGGTGTGCCACAGGCCGATCTCGCTGGGGATGCCGGGCACGACTTCGGTCCGCAGCACCCGCGCCCAGCCCGAGGCGTCCACCTTGGATATGGCGGCCCAGAAGTGGGCGCCGCGGAACTGCTGCCCGGTGCAGGGAAAGTGCACCAGGTAGTAGTGCCGCGCGTGGCGTCCGCGAAACACGAAGCCGCTGTCCGAGCCCTGGATCTCCCAGCGGAAGTCGAACTCGGCCTCGAAGTCTCGATAGGCCGCGGCGGTTGAAATCGCCAGGCTGTCGTCCGCCGGCTGCGGCGGGCTGGTCACCACGCCGGGCTCCTGTTCGATCCAGGGCGCGGTGGTGAATGCCCAGGGCTCGCCGGAGACCGGTGAAAGGGACTGCCAGTCGTCGTTCATGTCAACCTCCGGATCCGTCAGGTCCGATTTGGACTTCCAACAACTCCTCGCCCCAGAGCACCGGGCCGTCGTAGATCTGACTGATTTCCTTGATCGCCTGGCTGCGGGCCTGCGGCTCGGCCAGCCAGGGCGGTTGGTGGTTCACCAGCAGGCGCTTGACCCCGGCGGCGGCGGCGACCGCGGCGCAGCCCGCGGTGTCGGACTCGGCCAAGAGCGAACCTTCCCACTGCCGGCCCGCCAGGGCCACGGCTTCCATGATGAGCAGGTCCGCGCCGCGGGCCAGCTCGATCACCTCGTCGCAGGGGCGGGTGTCGCCGCTGAAGACGATCACGCCGTCGTCGGTCTCGAATCGGAATCCCAGGCAGGTGAGATAGGGCTGCGCGTGGCGCACCTCCGCCGCCGACACCGACCAGCCGTCACCGCCGGCGACGGGCCCCGGCACGATGTCGTGGGCCTGCATCTCCGGCGGGGGGCGATCGCCGGCGCCGCCCCGGCTGTGGTAGGCGCCGATGCTCATGGGGTGATTGGTGCGCGCGACCACGTCCAGCCAGAGCACGCCCTCGTCCGGACCCATGAGCCTGCGTGTGAATTCGGCCGTCGGCGGCGGACCGTAAACCTGCAACGGCGTCTCGCCGCCGATCGACATATCGAACCGCGTCATGAGGAAGCAGGGAAAGTCGGCCATGTGGTCCGAGTGCAGGTGGGTGAAGAACACCCGGCTGACATCGGTGGCCCGCAGCCCGGCCTGATAGAGCTTGAGGGTGGCCGCGGGGCCGCAGTCGACGAGCAACGTTTCCTGGCCGACCTGCAGGGCGAAGGCCGTTCCCCACCGGCCCGGCATGGGCGTGGGGACGCCGCAACTGAGGACGATCAGCCGCGCCATGTGAGGCTCCCGCCGCAACCCTCGCGAATCGGCGTGCGCTTCACGACCAGCGTCGCGGGCCGTCGCGCGAGGCGCCGTAGGCGTCGGCCCGGGCGACGCGGATGACCTGGGTGCCGGCCGGCAGATCGTGCAGGGCGCGGGTATCGCGGCGGCGGAACATGGAGTACACGTCGCCCAGTGGACCGAGGATGAGCAGGGTGGTCAAGAACGGCACTTGCTCCGTCGCGGACTGGGGCACGACCTGCCAGGCAAAGAGGAGGACCAGCTGCACCGCCTCGCGATTGAGCACCGCGATGGGCCCCGGCGGCTGGCCGTCGCGGTCGACCAGGCGCAGACCCATGCCCAACTTACCCAGCGTGTAGCCAAGCGCGGACTGCATGGCCCAGCGATAGACGAACGGCACAGCCAGCAGCCAGACCACCAGACCCGTGAGATCGGATTCGGGGGTGGCCTCCGCGGTCGGGGCCACGCCGGCGACGGACACGGCCACATACACCACGAAGTAGGCGATGGTGAAATCAATCAACCAGGCGCCGACGCGGCGCAGGATGAGGCGCATGTCGCCCCCGAACAGCACCGGGCGGGGCGGCGGCTGGCGCGGCGGCTCGTCGTCGGGCGGACCGAGATCGTCCGTATCCGACTCCGGGGGCCTGGGGCTCGCCGGATCGCTGGCGGTGCCGTCGCCGGTTCGCGTCATCGCACGTCCACAGTCACAAGCGCCCGGCGAACATCGCCCGACGCAGAGCGAAGGCTCATGCCGGGCAGTATCGCACCGCGCCCAAAGGTCGGGTGACCCGTGCGGCCCCACCGGAATCTGCGATCCCGACCGTGCCCCAGCCCACAAAGGGCGCTGCGCGCGGCCCCTACAATGCGACTACGTCCCGCCGGCTGATGGAGAGCGCCATGCAATACCAAATTAAGGGCACGATCACACCGCACCTCGAAGTTCAACTCGGACCGGGCGAGACCGTCTTCACCGAGTCGGGCGTCATGGCCTGGATGGACGAGAGCATCGAGATGAACACCGGCGGCTCCGGCGGCCTTGGCGGGATGTTCGGCCGCATGATCTCCGGCGAAGGCCTGTTCGTGACCAAGTTCAGCAGCCAATCGGGCGGCGGCATGGTGGCCTTCACGCCCGAAGCTCCGGGGACGGTCATCCCGATCGAGCTGGGCGCCGGCGAGTCGATCATTGCGCAGAAGGATGCCTTCCTCGTCGCGGAGGAGTCGGTGACCTTCGAAGTCACGTTCAACCGCAAGCTCGGCGCCGGACTCTTCGGCGGCGAGGGCTTCATCATGCAGAAGTTCACCGGTCCGGGAACCATGTTCGCGGCCATCGGCGGCGAGGTGCAGGAATACGACCTGGCCTCCGGGCAGACGCTCAAGGTCGACACCGGCCACCTGGCCATGTTCGAGCCCAGCGTCACCTATGACATCACGCGGGTGAAGGGCGTGACCAACATGCTCTTCGGGGGCGAGGGACTGTTTCTCGCCACAGTCACCGGGCCCGGCAAGGTCTGGCTGCAGCGCATGCCGCTCTCCAACCTCGCGGGCGCCATCATGCGCTTCCTGCCCAAGCCGCGCGCCGGCGGGGACTAGGCCGAAAAAGGCGCGATCCCGGTGATGCGCATCCGCCGCGTCGAATCCATTCGGCTCGACCAGTACTTGCTGGTCGAGATTGAGACCGACAGCGGGCTCACGGGTCTGGGCGAGGCCGGCGCCTGGGGATTCCTGGAAGCCTCGGAAGCCGCCATCGAGAAGTTCGCCCGCTACCTGGTCGGCAAGGACCCGCTGCGGATCGAGCATCACTGGCAATACCTCTATCGCTGGAGCGCCTTTCGCGGCTCGGCGGTCATGGCGGCCATCAGCGCCATCGACATCGCCCTCTGGGACATCGCCGGCAAGCACTTCGACGCGCCCGTCCATCAGCTGCTCGGGGGACAGGTGCGCGACCGCGCCCGGGTGTATGCGCACGTCTTCGGCGACACGCGCGAGAAGCTGCTGCGCGGCATCGCCGAGGCCCGCGACGCCGGCTTCACCGCCGTGGGGCACCTCACGCCATTCCTCGACGAGCCCTACGAGCGGCCCTTTTTCCAGACCCACGCCCGCAAGGTCGGCGACGCCATCGACGCCGTGCGGCAGTACCGCGAGCTGGTCGGCGACGAGGTGGACCTGTGCATCGAAATCCACCGCCGCATGACGCCGGCGGAGGCGGTGCAGCTGGGACGCGGCATCGAGCCGTTCCACCCGTTCTTCTTCGAAGACCCGGTGATGCCGGACAACCTGGACGAGATGGCCTACGTGGCGGCCAACACCGCCGTGCCCATCGCCACCGGCGAGCGGCTCACGTCGCTGTGGGAGTTCGACATGCTGCTGCGCCGCAACGCGGCCCGCTATGTGCGGCCGGACGTGTGCGTGGTGGGCGGGATCACGGCCATGAAGAAGATCGCCGCGCTGGCGGAGGCGCAGCACGTGGGCGTGGTGCCGCACAACCCGCTCAGCCCGGTGTGCACGGCGGCGTCATTGCAGGTCGCGGCCTGCATTCCCAACCTGGCGCTGGTGGAATATCCCAGCGGCGAGGACGATTTCCCCAAGCGGGACATGGTGACGGGTATCGCCGAGCACGACGGGCAGGGCTATCTGCTGATTCCGGACCGCCCGGGCATCGGCGTGGAGCTGAAGCCCGACGCGCGCACCAAGGTTCCCTACGTGCCCCGCGAGGTGCACACGCGGCTGCACGTGGACGGCTCGGTGGTGGACCAGTAGGCAGTGACCGTCCGGTTCCCTCTCCCTTCCAGGGAGAGGGTTAGGGTGAGGGTCAAGAGCACCGCCTAGCGGCGACCTCCCAGCGGCACGTCTCGGCCCTCGTCCAGGTCCAGCCGGTCGAAGTGCCGCGTCACGTCGGTGCGATGTCCGTGGCCGATGTTATCCAGGAACTCGCGGTACCAGGCCTCCCACTCCGGCGTCGGCGGCCCGCGAGTCATCATCATTTCGTTCCAGGCGGCGATCTCGTCGTCCGACCGCTCGGTCATGTTGGCCTGGACCCACGCCAGCATCTCGGCGTCGGTGGCGTTCGCTGCCACCGCGGTGTGAAAGTCGTCGACCTCGATGCCCAGGAACTCGAACAGTTCGACGGAAAACCCGTGCCGCGACAGGTATTCGCCCAGGGCGCCGGCCGCATCGGCGCGGGCCTTGTCGATGGCGCGCGGCAAGAACACGATGCCGCCCAGCGAGGCATAGGGACTGCGCGGCACGTCACGCGTGAGGTCCATGGGGTGGTCTCCGAATCGGGTATTGGGCAGGAGTGTAGGCGGTGAACGCCCCCCTCCGTCATTCCGGCGAAGGCCGGAATCCAGGATCCGCTGTCAACCGGCGCTGGACCTACCGATCCGTCGCACCGTCGACGACGGCCTGCTGCATGTCGTCCAGCGTCACCGGCGGACCATCGTGGCTGAGCACGCCGTAGAGATGTTGGATTGGACGCACGGCACGGATGCGCACCTCGCCATCCACAACGAAATAGCGCACGCGGTCTCCTGGTCCAACGCCCAGGGCTTCCCGAACTGCCTTCGGCAAGGTGGTCCGCCCCGTGGATGAAATGCCTGATTCCGGCATGCGGCGGTGCTCACGACCCATCGGACCCGCCCCCAGACAAGTACCGCTGGCGCAAGACATCCATCTTCTTGACTTGGCCGTCGGAATCGGTGAATCGCCAAAAGTTCCAACCGTTAGCAGCAGGGCCCTTGCCGCGATAGCCGCCAGCAAGCCACACCGCATTTCCGGCAAGTGACAGCGACTGGAACACCCTTTCCTGAAACTTGATGCTGCCGTCGGTTTCTATCCGCGCCGTGTAGGCCTGTCCGCGATACCTACTCTGCAATTCGAGCGGCGGCTGAATGATCCCCTCAGCAATGAGGTGCCGAACTCGAACGAGTCGCGAAGTTACACGATTCGGCTGCGCGTCCACTGGCTTCGGCTTGGGTTTCGGCTCAGGCTCGGGATCGGGCACGCCGCCGTGCACCAGCGGAAACTCGAAGTGCGCCCGCACCCGACGCAGACTTGAAGCCACATCCTCATCCGTCAGTTCGGCCTCGCCCTCTCTCAGCAAGCGCACGAAGGATTCATCCGGCACGCGGCCGAACAGCCTATTCAGCGCCTTGTGCACCTGCCGGTCAACGAATTGCGCGCGCCACTGTGCCTTCAGCCGGTCCTTGGGTCGCCCGCTGCGGGATAGCAAATCGAGAACCTCACTGACGCTGTGGTTGTCATCAGTCACCCGAACGGCATGAAAGAGCTTCTCGCTCACCGGAACGGGCGCGTGGGTGTTATAGATGCGGTAGTCGTTGCCGTCGGTCAGCACGACCCATTCCACGCCCGCCATGGTGGCGTAGCTCACGATCTGGCTTGCCCACTTTTGATCGCCCAAGTTCTTGCCCAGCGCCTTGGCCTCCACGAAGAGGCTCGGCTTTCCAGCCTCCATCAGTGCATAGTCAACTCGGCTGTCGGAGCCTTGGAAACCGTATTCCTGCCGAACTTGCTCAAGGTCCCCGACGCGCCAGCCAAGAGCGTTGAGCAATGGGTTGATCAGGCTGGCTCTGGTTTCCATTTCGGTGATGCCCATTCCCTCATAGCGCTCGATGAGCTCGCGAATGTTCGGCAACACATCCCGCACAGCGCTCACGATGAACAAGTCTCCATACCGTGTGTAGGCCCGTATCTTACTCGCCGTCCGGATTGTCTGGCCCTACCCAAACCGCCTCGCCAGCGTCCGGTAGAGCCCTGGCCACACCCCGTGGAGCCAGATGGGGAGTCGCAGCCAGCCGGGCACGACGACCTCGTCGCGTTCGCGCTCGATGGCGCGCACGATGGCCTCGGCCACGCGCTCCGGCGGGATGGGTCGGGGGCGGCGGCGGCGAAACGGGCTGCCGCGCCGCGCGAAGAACTCCGTGTCCACGACGCCGGGCGACACGGTTGACACCCGCACACCGGATTGCTGGACCTCGTAGCGCAGGCCCTCGCTGAACGCGAGCAGGGCGGCCTTGGTGGCGGCGTAGAGCGCCTCGTCGCGGACGCCCACGTGCCCTGCGATCGACGCGACGTTCACGATGTGGCCGCGCCCGCGCTCCAGCATGGACGGCAGCAGCGCGCGCGTGAGCCGCACCGCGCCCAGCAGGTTCACCGCCGCCAAGTCGTCGATCTTGTCGGGCGGCATCGCGGCGAACGGTCCTTCCCAGCCGATGCCGGCGTTGTTGACAAGGATGTCCACCGGCGCGGGTTCCCCCAACGCCGCCGCGGCCAGCTGCTCGATGTCCGCCGGGTCCGCCAGGTCCGCGGCTACGGCCGTGCCGCCGGTGGCATCGCGGATCGCGGCAAGCGCCTGGGGATCGCGCCCCGTGGCGATCACGCGCGCACCGGCCCGCGCCAGGGCAATGGCCGTCGCGCGGCCGATACCTGCCGTGGCGCCCGTCACCAAGGCCGTCGATCCGCGAATATTCATCGGTACCGGATTAGTTTCCGCCTGTGATCGCCGCCGCTCGGAGCGTATCGCGCTGCCGCCAATCCATTCGCGGTGAGCCCTCGTGCCAGTTCGTGGTGAGCTTGTCGAACCACGCCCTTCGACAAGCTCAGGGCGAACGGGAGGCCGGCAAACTCGCCGCGCCGAGACGCGGTTTGCCTCGGTGCTTGGCGCGCGGCACGATCGAGCACTCGCCTCCCCTGCACGTGGGCCTTCCATGACCACCAGCGCCGCCGCGCCGGCCGAGCTGTTCGAGCGCTACCGGGACGACGTGGACGCCGCGTTGCGAGCGGTCTTCAACGGCTTGGATTCGCCACTGGCCACCATGGCGCGCTATCAGCTTGGCTGGGTCGATGCAGAGGGCCACCCGGTGCAGGCCAATCGCGGCAAGGCGCTGCGCCCCACGCTGTGCCTGCTCACCTGCGAGGCCCTGGGCGGCGACGTCGAGGCGGCGCTGCCGGCGGCGGCGGGCGTGGAGCTGCTGCACAACTTCTCGCTGGTGCACGACGACGTGATGGACAACGATCTCCTGCGGCGCCACCGCCCCACCGTGTGGGCGGTGTGGGGGCAAGCCAAGGCCATTGACGCGGGCGACTTCATGCACGTGCTCGCCACGCTCAGCGTCCTGCGGGCGGGCACGCCGCACGACGCCCGCGCCGCGCGCGACGCCGTGGAAGTGCTGACCCTGGGCTGCCGACGCATGACCGAGGGGCAATACCTGGACATGGCCTATGAGGACGAGGATGCGGTGACGGTCGAGGACTATCTGCGCATGATCGACCTCAAGACCGCGGCGCTAATCGGCACGTCCATGGAGCTGGGCGCGGTCTTCGCCGGCAACGATCCGACGGTGCGCGAGGCGGTGCGCGAGGCCGGCCGGGCGCTAGGCGCCGCCTTTCAGATTCGCGACGACTTCCTGGGCATTTGGGGCGACCCCGACGCGACCGGCAAATCCGTCGAGAGCGACATTCAGAAACGCAAGAAGACCCTGCCCATCGTGCACGCGATGACCGAGGGCGCCCCGGCCGACCGCGACCGCCTGCGAACCGCGCTCGCCGATCTGGACGTTCCGCCGGACACCGCGGAGATCGTCGCGCTGCTCGAGCGGTCGGGCTCACGCGCCTACGCGGAATCGTTGGCCGAGGAGTATCACGCCGTGACCCGCGATCTTCTCTCGGACGTGCCGCTCAGCGCCTGGGGCGGCGAAGCCCTGGGCGCCCTGGCGGCGTTCACCGCGCGGCGAACGGTCTAGCGCGTCTCCGCCAGCGCGACCAGCGTGGCCTTGTTCTGCGAGGCCTGCTCGTAGAGGTCAATCAGCGCCGCCGCCAGCGCGTGCGGCTCGTGGTGATGCGGCGCCGCCGGGTCCACCACGTCGGCCAGCACCGCCTGCACGCCCGCGTCCAGCAGCTCCACCTGCGTGGCCGGATCGCAGGTGACCAGCCGGGTGCCGCTGCCCTCGGGCAGCTCAACCTGCGTGTTGCTGTTGCCCAGCATGTATTGGAACAGATCGGGCCCGACGTGCCGCGTGCAGCAGTAGACGTGCTCGGCGGGTCCAAAGTCGTCCGTCTCTCCAAGCTCGGTGGCCACGTTGCACACATAGACCTTGACGGCGCGCGAGGCGCGGATCGCGGTGGTCAGCCGACCCACCAGCAGGTTGGGAATCACGCTGGTGAAGACGCTTCCCGGACCCAGCACCACCATGTCCGCCGCCAGGATCTCCTGAATGGCCGCCGAATTGGCCGCCACGTGCCGCGGCTCAATGAATACGCGCGAGATGGGCTGGCCGGACGACCGCAGCTTGGACTCGCCGCGGACGATGCGCCCGTCGGCCAGCTCGCCCACCAGCCGGATGTCGGAGTGCGTGGAGGGCAGGATGCGCCCGCGCACCCGCAGCACGTCGCTGAGCGCTCGCACGCCGTCCTCGAAGTGCCCGCCCTTGAGCTCGGTGGTCGCCGCGATGAGCAGATTGCCCAGGCTGTGCCCCTGGAGTCCGCCGCCCCGGCTGAAGCGATAGTTCATCACCTCGTTCATCAACGACTCGGAATCGGCCAGGGCGGCCAGGCACTGGCGCACGTCGCCCGGCGGGGCCAGGCCAAACTCCTCCCGCAGCCGTCCCGAGCTGCCGCCGTCGTCCGCCACTGTCACCACGGCGGTGATGTTGTTGGTGTGCTCTTTGAGCCCTCGCAGCAGGATGCCGAGCCCCGTGCCGCCGCCGATGGCCACGATGCGCGGACCGCGCTGCAGCCGACGGCTTTGGTAGAGGGTCTCGGCAATGTTGTCGTCGGGGCTCACGACCACCGAAAGCACCGTGCGCCCCAGAAGGAACCCGCCGGCGACGACCCCCGCCAGCCCCAACCCGCCGACCACCAGCGATCGGAAGGGATGCTCGATGAACTGGAGGGTCATGTAGTAGACCACCGAGCCGGCCGGTCCCGGCACGTCGATGGTGCGGTAGACGTAGGCCAGGAACATGGCCAGCGCTAGCGCCAGGATGACCGTGCCGGCGAAGATGAGGAGGATGTAGCGCTTGACGCCGATGCCGAGGGTTAACCAACGTCGTGAGCGCATGCGCGGACGAGCCTCCAGCAAACAAACGAGCCCGCCGTCGTCGCGACGCTGGGACTCGGCGGCGCGGAGAACCCGGGGTGGCCCGGGAGCCAATTATACGCCTCGCGCGATGCCACGGCCGCCTGAACGGCGTGTTTTCGCGGCGAATTTCGTGCGCCGGCTGTGCTTGACTCAGCGCCATTTCTCCGACGCCGGGCCGTATGGCGCTGGCCGTGATACCGCCGGGGACGCGTGAGCCTCAGCCACCCTCGCAGAACGGCAAGTTGAGCCTGAAAAGATCGTTGTCCGCCACATCTCGCAACCCCTGCGGGATGCACCCCGTGACCGAGATTCCCGCGAGCCGAAGCAGTTTGAGGTTGTTCAGCCGACCCAGCTCGGGTGGGAGCTCGCCGCTCAACGGGTTGTCTCGGAGGAGCAAAGCCTCAAGGGCGGCGAGGCGACCGAACTCGGCCGGGATCGGGCCGGTGAGTCGGTTCCCGTGGAGGTCGAGCCGTTCCAGGCTTTCCAGGTTGCCCAGCTGAGCTGGAACCGTCCCGGTCAACTGGTTGCCGGGGAGTTCCAGCCGTTCGAGATTGTGGAGCTGGCCCAGCGCCGGTGGGATCTCGCCCCGCAACTGGTTGGAACTGAGCTTCAGCACCTCCAGATTGATGAGGTTCGCCAGTGCCGGCGGAATTGCCCCACTGAGCTGGTTCTCATGGAGCATCAAGGTCTTCAGGTTGGCCAGGCGGCCCAGCGCCGGTGGGATCTCACCCCGCAATTGGTTGTGACCGAGTTCCAGCTTGGTCAGATTGGCGAGGCGGCTCAGCTCGGGCGGAATCTCACCAGTCAGCTGGTTGTCGGTGAGGTGGAGGGCGGCCAGATTGGAAAGGCTCCCCAGCTCTGGCGGAATCTCACCCCGCAGGTGGTTGTAGTCGAGCCCAAGCACGGACAGATTCGCGAGCCTCGCCAGCTCGGGCGGAATGCGCCCCGTGAGCCGGTTGTGCATGACCAACAGTTGCTCCAAGCCGGCCAGCCGGCTGAGCGCGGGCGGAATCGGTCCCTCCAATTGGTTCGAATAGAGCCGAAGTCCTTTCAGGTTGGAGAGCTCGCCCAATTCGGCGGGGATCGTCCCACTGAGCTGGTTTGCACTGAGCACAAGCTGTTCCACGTTGGTCAGGCGGCCAAGCGCCGGCGGAATCGCGCCGCTCAACTGGTTCCCGTGGAGCTGCAGATGCGCCAGGTTCGAAAGGTTGCCTAGTTCAGGCGGGATCGTCCCGCTGAGCCGACAGCGCCGCAGCGAAAGCCACCGAAGATTGGAAAGGCCGCCAAGCTCAGGCGGGATCGGCCCGTGCAGCTGGTTGTCGCCCAATCCGAGCCATTCCAGGTTGGCGAGACCACCCAAGGCTCGCGGGATCGCACCAGTGAGTTGGTTATCTTCCAGGTTGAGCTTGCTGAGATTGGCGAGACGGCCGAGCGCCGGTGGAATCTCGCCGGCCAGGTGGTTGGAAGAGAGTTCCAGCACCTTCAAGTTGGCGAGACTTGCCAACTCCGGAGGAATTGTGCCGCTGAGTTGGTTGTCGCCCAGCAGCAACCGTTCCAAATTGGCTAGGCGGCTCAGCGCCGGCGGAATTGCGCCGTTCAACTGGTTCCCTTCGAGCCCGAGCCATTTGAGATTGGCAAGCTGGCCCAACTCGGGCGGGATCGCTCCAGTCAACCGGTTGTTTCGGAGCCCCAGAAACTCGAGGGTGGCAAGCCGGCCCAGCGCAGGCGGGATCGTCCCGCTGAGCTGGTTCTCATGCAGCCCCAACCAGTCGACACTGGCGAGGAGGCCCAACTGCGGAGGTATCGCTCCCCGCAACCGGTTGTGCTCGAGCCCCAGCGTTCTCACGTTGGTGAGACCGCCCAGCGCGGGTGGGACTTCTCCGCTCAACTGGTTGTGATGGATCCAAAGGTGCTCCAGGAGTGCAAGGCGCCCCAGCTCCGGTGGAATCGCGCCACTCAACTGGTTGGTATTGACGTCGAGCTGGGTGAGGCTGGCGAGGTAGCCAAATTCGGGTGGGATCGCGCCCCGCAGCTGGTTGTGACTGAGCGTCAACCGGCGCAGCTTGCCGAGGAAGCCCAATGCGGGCGGGATGGTCCCGCGCAACCGGTTGTCGTGCAAGTGCAACTCGATGACCTGCTCGAACTCGTCCGCCATGACGCCATGCCAATCATTGAGCGGCCGCTCGCTCAGCCAGTTGGCGTTGTTGGCCCAGTTTGGTCCGTCGGTGGCGTGGTAGAGCCGGATTAGCGCTTCCCGGTCGGACGCCGGCGGGAGCGGCAGCGACGGAGGCGGCGCCGGCGTTGACACAGGTGTGGGTTCCGGAGGTGGCGCGGTCGTGGGCAGCGCGAACACGGGAAGTCCGGCGATCTCGTGCTGTACAACGGGCGCCTTCGCCGCGTCCGGGATGATCACGTTGCTCAGCCGCTTCACCTTGTCCGGCACGTTCTGCAGGTTCGCGCGCCCAACGGTCGTTCCCGGCGCGGGCACGTTCCAGATCACGAACACCGTCCGCTGCGCTCGCAACATCTGCAGGCCCTGGGGATGGCCGTTGACTTCCCGCTCCTCGTAGCGGATTGGCAGGCCGTAGAGATTGAGCCAGTCGGGCTCGCTCAGGAACCGGTCTTTCATGGCCGCGTTTTGGTCCAGCAGCACCAGGTGGTTCTTGGTGATCGTGGCGAAGTCGGCGCCCTGATCGGCCTCCAGTACCTGGTGGGGCGGGACGTTGGGCAGCTCGACGTCGGGATAGCGATTCGCCAGCACGTCGAGCGTGTTGTAGTAGTTCATCCGACCTTTGCCGGGATCCCATTGCAGGATCACCTTCTGGAAGGCCTGCAAGGTGAACGGGCCGCGCGCCCAGCGCTGGCTGACGGGATAGCCGATGGCCTGCAGGTCGCGCTCTCGGACGAAGTCCCAGAGCGGCACGCCGCCGGCATTGGTGACGGCGAAACCGTCGTTGGGATCAGCCGTATCGCCGCCGGTGATGGTGAAAAGGCAGCCGTCGTCGAGGGGGACGCCCTCGCACTCCAGCGCCGCCGCCGACGGCCAAACGGTCAGCGCGGCCGCGGCGACGATGGCCAGCACCGCCGGCGCCACGCGCAGGCGGCGCCAGGGTTCACGCCGGTGGAGCTGTGGCATGGCGATCGTCACTCAGGGATGCGGACAGTCATTGGCGCCTCCGCCAGCGGCGGCCAGCACTCCGCAACGGCAGTATGGCCAACGCCCTGGCGACCGGCCAGCGTCGGCGCGCGGTACCCACAGGCCGCGGCAACCGTAAAGACCCTGGCCCATCGCCGGACGCGTACTATCCCCTGCAATCAACCCTGCGGCATTCCCCTCGTGAGCCAATCCCCGTCTCCCGCGATCCAGCTGTTGGCCTTGGACCTGGACGGCACCATCGTCAGCGGCGAGCAGGGCGTCACGCCGCGGGTGCGGACGGCCATTCGCCGCGCCCAGGCGCGGGGCGTGGCCGTGACCATTGCCACCGGGCGCATGTTTCGCTCGGCGCGGCGGTTCGCCCGCGACCTGGACGTCACCGCGCCGATCATCTGCTACCAGGGCGCGCTGGTGCGCGACCCCGAAAACGGCGAGACCCTGCACTCGAGCGTGCTGCCGGTCCAACCCGGGCTGGACGTCGTGGCGTATGCCAAGACGCGCCGCTGGCACATCAACGCCTACGTCGACGACGAGCTCTACATGGAGGCGGCCACGCCCGAGGGCCGCTTCTACGCCGAGACCTCCGACGTGCCGATCCGCCTGATCCCCGATCTCGCGGCCGCCGTGCACCGCGGTACCACCAAGCTGGTGATCGTGGCCGACGAGGCCGACGTGCCGGCGATCGTGAACGACCTCGATGAGCGCTTCCGATCGGTGCTGGACATCACTCGCTCCCATCCACGCTTCGCGGAAGCGATCGGGCAGGACGTGAGCAAGGGCCAGGCCCTGCACTTGCTCGCGCGGGCGCTGGGCATTGCGCCCGAGGCGACCATGGCGATCGGCGACAACCTGAACGACCTCGATCTCGTCACGGCGGCCGGCGTCGGCGTGGCCATGGGCGACGGTGATCCGCGCGTGCGGGCCGCCGCCGATTGGGTCACCGGGACCTACGCGGACGACGGCACGGCGCTGGCCATCGAACGGTTCGTGCTGGGCGAGGACGGGGCGCCGTGAGACGGCAACGAGGGCCACGCGGGCCTGAAATCCAACGTGTCATTCGCTCTCCGGTGGTAAACTAGGGCTAACCACCCCAGTTGCTTCGGCGGCTGGGATAGAGGCCGCCTGCGGGCGGCCTCTGCTACGTTCCGCGTGTGGACGCCAACCTCTACGTGGACGGATTCAACCTCTTCTATCGGGCGCTGCGACACACGCCTTGGCGCTGGCTTGACCTGCAAGCTCTTAGCCTCTGCCTGTTCGAGCCCGAATTCACGCTCCGCCGCATCCGCTATTTCACGGCGCTCATCAGGAGCGGATCCCATAATCCACAGAAGGAGATTCGGCAGCAGACCTACCTGCGCGCGCTGCGCACGATCCCACAGTTGGACATTCACGAGGGGCGTTTCCAGTCAAACACTGCGAAGCGGCCGCTGGCAGCCCCGCGATCAGACGGGCAAGAGTTCGTCAGAGTCATCGAGACTCGAGAGAAGGGCTCGGACGCCAACCTGGCGGCCTATCTCACGCGCGACGCCGCCAAACGCGACAGCCAGGCCGCGTTCGTCGTCACCGGCGACTCCGACTTCGTGGATGTCATTCGCATGGTGCGCCGGGAGTTCAACTTTCCCGTCCATGTGATCGACCCGCAGCAACACGTGAGCCGCCGCTTACGAGACGCGGCAACCAGCTATCGACTCCTTGACCACTCCCTGCTTCCTGAGTGTCAGTTCCCCGTCAAGCTCTTGGATTCCCACGGCACGATCGCGCGGCCGTCAGCGTGGCGGGCCTCCGGCGAGCGGTGAGTCGGCCGCCCCAGGACGGCGGCCAATGAGTCGCTCCACGCTACCCACCGAGGCAGCCATCGACCGCTGCGCCCAAGTCATCGCCGGCGGCGGGGTGGCGGTGGTGCCCACCGACACGCTTTACGGCCTGGCAGCCTGCATCACCAACGCTGAGGCGGTGGCGCGCGTGGCCGCCATCAAGGGCCGCGCGCTCGGAACCGGCATGCCCGTGCTGCTGGCTTCGTCGGAGCAGGTCGCGGTCGTTGGCACTGACGCGCCCTTTCTCGACGAGCTTGGCGCCGCCTTCTGGCCGGGCGGCGTGACCCTGGTGATCCCGGCCCGGCCCGAAATCGACTCGCGCATCACCGACGCGCGCCGCACGGTGGCGGTGCGCGTGCCGGGCATGGCGGTTACGCGCGAGATCTGTCGACGGGCGGGCGCTCCGATCACCGGCACCAGCGCCAACCGCCACGGCGACCCGCCGCCCACCACCGCCGCCGAAGCCCGCGCCGCGCTTGGCAACGCCGTGGACGCGCTGCTGGACGGCGGACCTGTTGGCGGCACCGCCTCCACCATCGTGGATCTCACCGGCGACCGCCCGCGCATCCTCCGTGCCGGCGCGGTCTCCTGGGATGACCTGCGCCGCATTGCGCCCACCATCGCGAATACGCCGAGCGGCGCGCCCTGATGGCCACGACATTTGGCGCTGCGGCGATCGCCCGTCGCTTCATGCGAGCAGTGCCGGCGGCCAGTCCGCGCGTCCGGGCCTGGCTGCTGGCTGGTTTTTTGGCCGCAAATATCGCGTTGGCGCTCCTTCCAGCGGGTGACGCGCAGCGCCTCGGATGGCTCGGAGAGGCCGCCTGGCTCAGGGAACTGGACGCCGAAACGGAGGTCTCGCTGGCAAACACGTACTCCGTGGTCGTTTGGGCCGTCATCGCCGCGCTGGGACTCGCGCAACTCGCCCGTCCCACGCCCGCGGACGCGCGCAGGTGGTTGCGAGTGCTCGGCTGGCTGAGCGTGGCGGTCTTGGCCGCGCTCGTGGCGCTCGAGGAAGGTCTCAGTCGGAAAGACTGGGTCGTCGCGGACATGGCCTGGATTGACGCGGCGACCCTGGGGCGTGGCACGGTGCCACTGGAGCCCCGCTGGCTCGTGGTGGCCGTGCCGCTGTTCGCTCCGCTGCTCGCCGCGGCCGGCTGGGTCTTCCACACGGATCAGCGCGGCCATCCCGCTTTGCGGCTGTGCACCCTGCTCGCGGCGGTCCTCCTGGTGGAAGCCGTGGCCCAAGACGCGTTCAACGTGCTCAATATCCCGATTCCCGCTTGGCAACAGTTGATGGAAGAATCCGCGCAAATCGTGGGCGCCGCCGCGCTGGCGGTCATCCTCGTGGAGATGTTGGCCAGACCGAAATCGGCCCACGCGGCACGCGAAATGTCCGCGGGGGAGCGCTGGGTGGTGGTCGCGGTGGGCGCGGCGCTGCTGGCGGCTGGCGCGTTCTCCCTGATGTCGCACCGATACCTCAAAGGCGACGGTTGGGAACTCACCGCTCCACGGTTCTACACCGGCCCAATCACGTTGGTTGAGCAGCCGTTCAGGGTGCACCAGGACTACCTCTCACGCATCGACGTCTGGGCGTATGCCGACGGCGGTCCACCTGGCGCAACGGCTCAAATCTTCGCCCGTCTGACACCCGAGGGCTCGGATCGCCCGATCCGCGAGAGCCGCGCCGAGGTCCATGGCGCCCGTTTCAGCAACGCGACGGCCACCTTCGGTTTCGATCCCATCCCCGACAGCCGCGCGAAGGTCTACACGCTGGCCGTGGGCACCCTGCCGGGTCCAGTCCCCTGGGTGTTTCTTGGCATGAACAGCGGTGACACGATCGCCGAGGGCGCAGCCTTGGTCAGCGGTGCGCCAACGCCCCATGCCGATGACCTGGCGCTGCGCACCGCGTGGACCGGTCGCTCAATTGTCGAGATGTGTCCACGGGACGCACGCCACTGGGGGCTCATTGGCGAAGTGATGCTCCATATCTTCGTGTGGGTGTTTCTGGTCGTGGCCACCTGGTCGGGGCTCTCCGGCCACCGGCCTCGATTCTGGCGACGCTTCGTATGGCCCGCGGTCGGAATCACCACCCTGGTCACCGCCTGCCTTGTCGGCGGCACCCTGGCGCTTCTGGCGGTGGTGTCGCCCACGCTATTCGCGTGAGCGCGGGGCGATGCACGCTGTGCGCCGCTAGCCGATCCCGACAATCCCGTCGCGGAATCCGTAGCGAGTTCGCGCGGTCCTGACCAGGGGGACCAGCGCGGCGGCGGCCACCCTCGCCGTGGTTCGAGTCGCCGGCCACGAATGCGGCCGAGGTTGCGTAGGTCTGGCGCCTAGCTGGAGATGGCTGAAGCGTTGGGGGCGGAAAAGGCCGGGCGGTGCCGTGGCGTTCCGCGGCGGAACCCCCGCTGCCGCCCCTGCGGCGTCTGATCTGGGCCTTGCGTCATCGCCCGCTGCGCGTTCCACGGTTTACGGATAAAGCGGCGGCCGAGTCCGCGCACAATCTCCCGCCACTTCTTTTCTTCTTCTGGCGTGACGAAGGTCACGGCCTCGCCGGAGCGGCCCATGCGGCCGGTTCGTCCGACCCTGTGGGTGAAGAGTCTCTCGGAGTCGGGCAGGTCAAAGTTGATGACCTGCTCGATACCCTGGATGTCCAACCCTCGCGCAGCGACGTTTGTTGCCACGAGCACCGGCGTAGTCCCAGACCGGAAGTCCGCCATCATGCGCTCGCGTGCGCGCTGGCTGAGATTGCCTTGCAGCGCGCCGGCGGGATAGCCCAGCGCCGCGAGCTGTTTGGCCAGCTTCTTCACACCGTGCTTGGTCCGTCCAAACACGATGACCGGCGCGTCTTTTCGATCATCGAGCAGGGTCCGGAGCGCGCCCAGCTTGTCGTGCCTCTTGATCGAGTAAATCAGGTGCTCGACGGTGGGCGGCGCATTCACGTTCGCGTCCACCTGAACCGTCACCGGGTTGCGCAGGTGCTTGGCCGCCGTCTGCGCCACCCAGCTTGGCATCGTCGCTGAAAAGAGCACCGTCTGGCGGCTGGGGGGCGTCCGGTCGAGAATGGCCTCAACGTCACGGGCGAACCCCATATCCAACATTTCATCCGCTTCATCCAAGACCATGACCCGCACGCCGCGCAGATCGAGCGTGCCCTGCCGGAGGTGGTCAAGCGTGCGGCCCGGCGTGCCGATGACGATCTGGGCGCCGCGTTTCAATGCCGTGTGTTCCGGCCGCAACGACCGGCCGCCGTAGAGCAATGTGACGCGCATCCCCTGTGGCGAGGCCAAAGCCTCAACGATGCCGGCCACCTGTATGGCCAGCTCGCGCGTGGGCACGAGCACGAGGGCCTGGACCCGGCGGACCGACGGGTCGCAGCGTTCGGCAAGGGGCACCGCGAAGGCCAGGGTCTTCCCGGACCCGGTGCGCGCCTGCCCGATCAAGTCATGCCCCGCCAGGAACTGGGGGATGGTTTCTTCCTGTATGGGCGTGGGCGCCGAGATGCCCATGCGCGTAAGGGCGGCTCGGCTGGCCGCACGCAGGGCAATCCCTGGAAACGCTGATGAGAAGTCGGGAGCGTCGGCAGCGGTAGGAGTGCTCGTAGAGCGCGGCTCCGAGTCACGCGCCCTTGGCGCGGCGGAAGATCCGTTGCGCCGAGCGCTGAAGCACGGTGGACAGTACACCGGCCGGTCCTGCCGTGGTCGGAATGGGACGGTGGTCGATGTGTCGCAGTCGGCGCAGACGGCCGGATGGCCGCCGGAACGGCGGGGACGACGTGACCGGGTCGGTCGAGATTCAAAAGACATACAGACATGAACTCCATGGGCGATGCAGGGTGAACACGGCGATTCAGCGCGGGGCGAGGAGACAAACGGACAGGAGTTGTACGAGGGGTAATCCGCCGCCGGGTGAATCCCAGGTGCGCCGATTGTGGCGCCTGTATTCACCCTAACAGACCGCCGAGGTGTCATGGGGAGGGTCCCGATTCACCAAATGTCGCCAATTTCGCCAGCCGCTGCACTAGCCGATCCAGAGAACCCCCAATCGCGACCCGTGTCGACTGCGCAAGGCCTTGTCCAACGCGGCCGGCGCGCCGGCGAGCCGGGTCTTGCCATGCCGCCGATTCGCTGCGTACCGTCCACCCAATCAACCTGGGCGCCTCGACCGGTTCCCACTTTTGAAACGGACTCGCTGATATGCGCGTGGGCGTGACCGGGGTCGGCCGCATTGGTCGACCGCACGCCGAACGGCTGGCAGCCAACCCCGACGTTTCTGCCGTTGTGCTGCACGACATCAACGCGACGCTTGCTTCCACAGTAGCCGCCGATCTGGATATGCAGGCGGTCGCGGATATTGACGCGCTCCTGTCGTCCGTCGATGCGCTGGTGATCGCCGCCATCACCACCGCCCATGCCGACCTGCTCAGCGCGGCCGTCGAGGCCCGTGTGCCGGTCATGTGCGAAAAGCCCATCTCGCACGACCTCGAGCGCGCCCGCGACATCGTGTCCCGCGTGCATGCCCTCAACGTTCCCGTCCTCATGGGCTTCCAGCGCCGCTTCGACGCCGGCTATCGGGCCGCGCGCGATCTGGTCGCATCCGGTGGGCTTGGAACGCTCTACACCTTCCGCACCGCTGGCCACGATCCCGAACCCGCCAGCGAGTCCTACATCGCCGGCTCCGGCGGAATGTTTCGCGACTTTGCCGTCCATGATTTTGACGCCCTTCGCTTTGTCACCAACCAGGAAATCGCGCGCGTCTACGCCGACGCCACCGTGCGCGCCTTCTCGGTTTACGAGCGCTACGACGACGCTGACACGGCCGTAGCCACGCTCACCCTCTCGGACGGTGCGCTCGGGTTGGCCGGCTACACCCGGCACGACCCCTTGGGCTATGACGTGCGCATGGAGCTATTTGGCTCCCGCGACAGCGTGGTGGTCGGCTGGGACGACCAGGCGCCCCTTCGCTCCCTCGAACCCAACGGCCCGCCGCTTCACCCCACGCCCCACGCAATGTTCCACGACCGCTTTGCTGACGCTTACGCCGCCGAAATCGCGACATTCCTCGATGTCGCCCGCGGCCGCATGTCGTCGCCCAGCACCGTTGACGACGCACTCGAGGCTCTGCGCGTCGCCGTCGCCTGCAACGTCTCCCTACGCGAACGCCGCCCCGTCGACCTCTCCGAAATCCCCTAGCACCAGCCGCTTACGCCAAGTGGGCCAGCCCCGGGTCCGCGTGGTCCGGCGCTTCCCCACGTTCGTCACTCACTCTCCCGCTCCGGCCCCACGTTCCGCGCCAGGCCCGGAGCCCCGCCGCGCCGAGGACGCCCCACCAGGGTCCCGGGATAGGCAGCTGAGCCGCCGTTTGCGAGACGCGGCGACCAGGTATCAACTCCTCGACCACTTCCTGCATTCAGAGTGGCGGATTCCGTTTCCGATGTCGGATCGCCACGGAACCATCACCCAGCCAGGGGTCGTGGGAGTGAACGCGTAGTCGCCGCGTCTCGCTTGACCGCTAGCTCAGTCGCAGCATCCCCAACCACGATCCGTGTCGGCCGCGCACTGCCTTGTCCAGCGCCGCGAGCGTCCCGGCGACCACGGCCACTCCCGCCGCGCCCAGCAGCTGCGTCCCAAGCTGGTAGATCTCGGGGCTCTGCACGGCGGCCACCGCGCCGGGTACGCCACCGGCCACGAATGCCGCGCTCACGATGCGCGCGAAGCGCCGCAGCACCCCCAGCTTCAGGCTGTAAGTCGTCGTCATCGGCTGTCCCTTCATCCAACTGCCTCCATCGCTTGCCCCGTATCAGGTACGGGGTCACATCTCGCCAAGCCCGACCGCCGAAACTCCGCAGCGGGCGGGCGTCTTTGATTTCCGTTACTCCGCGCCGGTCGCCTGATCGGGACGCGCCACGGGGTCGTGATAGAACCGCTCGGCGGTCATGACCCGTCGCCAGTCCTCCGGGCGGAACGCGGTTTCACCCGCCCTGCGCGCCGCCTGGATCACCTCGCCGAGGTGCGCCAGCGCCGCGAGCTTGCGGCTGTGGTTGGCGTCGCGGTCTCGCCGCAGCGCCTCGAGCTCCGCCGTACGTGCCATGTCCAAGCCCTTCAATATCGTGTCGGCGTAGTGGTAGCCCTGCGCACGGAACGCGCCGTCCGAACCGCGGCCGGTGTAGTAGTCCGCCAGCGCCTCGCGGTAGTCGCCGCCGCGGTGATCCAGGTGCGCCGCCATCAGCCGCGCCGCATAGTCCAGCGCCGCGAACGGGTCGAAGGTGCGCCCGCGCATCGCCGGGTGCCGCCGTGGATTGATCTGCGCCAGTCCCTCGGCTCCCGCCAAGCTCACAGCCAGCGGGTTCCAATCGCTCTCCAGGGTGATCTGCCGCCGAAGCACCTCGGGGTCGTAACCGGCGTCACGCGCGTAGGCGTCCGCGTATAGGCGCAGCGGGTCGACCCGCGAGCCCCGTACGCGGAAGGTCGCTGGGTCTATGACGCCTTGCGGTGAGGCGTCCAGATGCACGTGGTGCCCCGTGCTGTTCCCCGTCGAGTCGCAATGCCCGAGCGTCTGGCCGGCGGCCACGCGCTCGCCCACGCCGACCGTCGGTGGCTCGTCGAAGTGGAGCAGGCGCCACAGCACGCCCGCGTCATCGCGCAGCGCCACGGCGTTGCCGTAGGGAAATCCGTCTCGCACCGACGGTTCCCGCGTGCTCGGCCGGTCCGTCGTCCAGACTGCCTCAATCGTTCCCGCCGCCGGCGCCTTCACCGGACGGCGGTACACCGACTCCCGCTGCAGCGCCAGGTCGATTCCGCCGTGGCGATACCTTCCGCGGTCCAGGCCGAACACCGAGGTCACGCGAATGACGCCGTCGAGCGGCGGCAGATAGGCCATCAGCTCGCCCCGCCCCTCATCGCAGCACCAGGGCCAGAACGCCGCCGCCCACGCTCGTCAAGGTCAGGCCGACCAGCCCGTAAATCACGCTGCGAATGGGTCGAAACTCCGCCCGCGTCACGTAGGTCGCGCGCGACTCGGTCTTGTGTGCCGCCAGGTCCGCCCGCAACAGCGCCACCTCGCGCAGGATCGACGCCGTGCGCTCGTCGATGCGCGCCAGGAGGCGGCCGTTGCCGTCGGGCGTCGGGCGTGCGCCGCTCGTCACGCCCAGATCCGTCGAAAGTCGGCGTCGGCCTCCGCCATCCGCCCCACGCCATCGGTCAAGGCCTCATCGCGCCATTGGCCGTCGCCGTTGGCATCCACGAACCAGGCCAGACCCTCGAGGCGTCGCCCGAACACGGCGCAGGCGTAGGCGAAGGCGTTCGGCAGCAGGCCCGGCGGATAGGCCGCGGCGGAGGGCGCATCGGTGCGCGCGTTGTACTCCGCGATGATGACCGGCTTGCGCGCCAGCCCGACGGTGCGCAGGGTCTCGTCCCACGTCTGCAAGACGTTGGAGCCCCACCGCCGCCCCCGTCGATCCCGCGGGTCGCGCCACGGCTCGTGCCGTCCCCCGTGGGCGTCGCCGTTGGGTCCGGTGCGCGCGTACGCATGCAGCGCCACGCCCTGGAAGCGCCGCGACCAGGCCGTTCGCGCCGCGTCCCGGCACCGCTCCCAAAACTCCGCCGTATAGCACGCCCACGGCGATTGCTCCACCGCGGCCTTGGGCCGCCCGTCGCGCGGGGCAAATGGTCCCGTGGGCGTGACGAAGAAGCGGCAGCGGGATGCGGCGTGCGTCCGCCACACCTGGAGGGCGTTCCACGGATCGCTCGGCTCGTTGCCGGCGCCGTTGAACACCCGCGCCATCCAGGCGGGGCTCACGCCGGAGTCGTCGGCCTCGGAGCGCCGCCAGTTGGGCTCATTGCCGAAGGTCACGTCGATGCCGCCGAAATTCGGCGCCAGCTCCTCCAGCCCGTGGAGATAGGCGTCCAGCTCCGCCCCGGTCCGCGGCTGATCGACGCCGGCTCGGTACTTGACCTTGAGCAAAACCCGATGCCCGGCGTCGCGCAGCACGCGGCAGCGGCTCGCCATTTCCAGCCAGTGCAGCTGGCGGCCGCCGCTGGGATGCGTATACACATGCTCGACAAAGAGGGTCGGCACGGGATAGCCCGGCGTCCGCGCCGGATTCCAGAAATGCACACCGAGGAGGGGCGCGGGGTCGGGGACCGGGCGGGGCACTAGGCGTTCACCCCAAGCGCCATCCAGGCAAAGCCCGCCCACTGTCCATGCGACGCGCTCCCGCGGACGGCTTCAGCGGTGAACCCGCTGGCCGTGATGTCCTTGGCGAACACTCTCGAAAAGCGCTGGTGGTGCGCGTGGTAATCGCCGAAGTCGTCAATGGACTCAGGGGGGCTGGCGCCGCCATGCGCCCCAAGGAGCGACACGAACACGATCGGCGCCGAGCCGAAGGCCGATTCGAAGGTGATGGCCTTCTCGTCGCTCTGCAGCGTGGCGAGCGAGATGAAACTCCAACCGGCTTCCGCGCGGAGGGTGGAAACGCGCGTGTCGTTGCGCCCGGCGCCGTCCTGGACGCTGGTAAGCGCGATGCCGCCGACACTGGGCGCCAGCTTCGCCGCCGTCACGGCGGCGTCGGCCAGCTTGTCCGCGGTCACCGCTGCGTCCGCCAAGGCGTCGGTGACCACCGCGCCGGGCGCCAACTTCGGGTCCGTGACCGCCCCGTCGGCGAGCGCGTCGCTGTCCAGGGGTGGTCCTTGCCCGGCCGTGCCGTCATGCCGATGCCCGGCGGCGGCATCGAAGGCCGCGTCGACGGCGTCTGCGTTGGCGTTGACGCCCCCCACGTCATACCGCTCCGTGGGCAGCGGCTTGGTGAGGTTGAGATTCAGCGTCGTCGTTGGCATCGGTCCTCCTTTAGAGCTGGCTGATCTGGCGGTGGGTATAGGCCGCCAGGTGGTCATGGCGATAGGTCGCGAGGCGGCGATGCCGGCCATGGGCGGCGGTCGGCCGGTACTCCGTGGCGGAGATGTGCATGGCCCATGCGAGCGGCCGGCCCGTCGCGCGGACCTCGGCCTCGCGCACCAACACTTCCAGCGCCTCGCCGTCCGGGGTGGTGAGCACCACAGGCAGCTCCGAAGCCGCCGCGGCCATGAGCGCCCGCTTGAGGTCACGCGCCGTCCGACGGTCGCGGCCCCCGTCTCGCAACGAAAGCTGGTCGGCAAGCCGCACGCGGAAGTCAAAGACCCGCCGGAAGCCGGTGCGCGCCGCGTAGGCCAGTGTGACGGCCCGGATCACCGGCGTGGCGCGGTCGCTGTGTGTCGTGAGCCGCAGGCGCAGATCAATCGAAGTTCCGGCCACCGCCGAACCGAAGTCGACCCGCTGGCCCGAGGCGGTGGCGAACCGACCGAGCGGCGCATAGGCTCCGTGCCCATCCAGCCGGTAGGCGGCGTCGACAAAGGCGTCTGGCCCCAGCCGCGCACCGTCGATGTTCAGCCCGAGGAACGCGGTGCGCCGGGCGGCGGGGCTGCCGTGGAAGCGCGACAGCCGCAGCTCGCCCGACGCGGCAAAGCGGCACTGGGGGTCGTGCAAGGGATTGGCGGTGTGCCGCGGCAGGATGATCGCGCCAATGTCGTCGTCCAGCCCGAGATACAGCCGCGGGTTTGGCCCCGGAACGTCCGAGACCCACATATGGCGGCATTCGCGTTGGCCAAGGTCGGCCAGCGGATGCCAGGCGTCGCGCTCCGCGTCGTGGCACAGAAGATAGGTGATGCCCTTGTCGCTGCGGAGGGCGGCGTACAAGAAAAAGGCGTCGCCCGCGCAGGCGGTGATGCGGCCGCGAACCGGCGAGTCGTTGTCTGGCAGCGTCTCGGGCCCCACCAGCTCGAACGCGCCCGGCGCGAAGCGATAGAGCCCCTCCTTCGATGGCAGCCACCACGCCCCGCGCCACACCGCGCCTCCCCGGCCGTCGCTCCAATCGCGCAGTGCCGCCGGACGTGGCCACGACGCCTCGAACGCCGCCTCACCGGATGATCGAAGGCGAAACAGCCCGTCGCTCTTGACCGCATAGGGCCGGTCGCCCAGCGACGCAAGCGCTGTCACGGTTTGACCCGGGCCGCCAACCGACTCGCCGGACGTCCACGTCGCGGCGCCGCCTCCGTCCACCGAGCGCGAAATCCGGGGAAAGCCCACTTCCGACGACGAGCGCAACAGCGCATCTCCGACCACGAGGAACCGGTCGGCCTTGCGGGGCTGGTGCACGGCAATGGCGTGCAGCCGCGTTCTGGCGTCCAGCGTCGCGGTCGCCGACAGGCGCAGCCAGAAGGCGTGGATGCCCTCGATGCGTGAGGGACGCCACGTGACCGGCTCCGTGAACTCTCCCGCGCCGGCGCGCCCCAGCGTGGCGGACTCGACGATCGTCCGGTCGACCCAGTCACCGACAGGCTCCCATGCAGCGCCCGTCCAGAACTCGGCCCTGAGCGTTGTGGCGCGCCGGTTGATCCGCTCGCGCGGGTCCAGCCGCACGCTGTCGAACGGTGCGTCGGATCCCAGGAGCAGCCAGGCGGCGCCCGCGGCCAAGCCGCTCAGGTGAACCTCGGCCGACTCCGTCTGATCGGTGTAGGTCACGCCGCCGTCGGTGGTCACAAGCACGGCGGTCGGCTTCGCCTGCACTCCCGGATGGGGCGTCCAGGCGCTGCCGTCGAACGTCCAATAGGGACCGTCACCGGGCCCGCCGCCGACCGCGACGAACGCGTGGGGCGCCGCCGCCGCGCCCTGGAAGACAGCCGCCGAAACCGGCGTGACGCCGTCGCCAAACTGGTGCGCCAGCGTCCAGCGGGCGCCGTCGGTTGATTGGTAGACGGCAGAGCCGATCAGCGCGTAGAGCACGCCGCCCAGCTCGAAATGGCCGCGCACCGGGCCGTCCGCGCTGGTGGGGCTCTCGGTGAGGGCCGGCGGCAGCATGATCTGATTGGGAAAGCGCGCGTCCACGAAGCCGTGGGCGTATTGCCGCCCGGCTTCCGCCGGCGACGTGCTGGCGCCGTAGCCGCCCGTCAGGTCGCCGGTGGTCCAGGCGGCCTCATGCTCGGGAGGAAACGGCGCATAGGCCCGGGCCGGCCCCGAAATGGGCGGCGGCAAGGCTTCCAAGCGTCGCTCGCGCCAGGCCAGGCCGCCGTCGTCGTCCAGCATCAGGCCCGTCCCATGCAGCACGCAGTCATGGGGGAAGGGGGATCGCTGCGACCTGGTCATCTACAGCCGCTCCCCGAGCTGGACCCGCCGCACGGCCCTGGGCTGGTAGAGCCGGGAAAGCCGCTGAAACTCTTGCGCGGCCTCCTGCTGCAGCACGGCGAAGCGGTCCACATCCGCCGCCGCCGCGTCCCGGCGCAGGCGGCGATAGGCGTGCGCCAGCGCCCCCGCCACCACCCAGTCAGCCGGGGCGTCGGTGATGCTCTGGTTGTTGGCCAGAGCCTCGTAGGGACGCAGCGCCTCGACCACCAACGCGCCGCCCGGCGCGTGCCCAACCTCCAACCAGAACGGCGAAGGGCTTGCAACGGGACGTCGCCTGAGCCGCCACCAATCCACCGCGCGCAGGTGCTCGCCGCGACGCTCCCAAACCTCGACGACCTGCTGGCGCCGAGTGACCCAGGCCGGCAGCGGGAACTGCCGCTGAGCGTCGGCGACCGACGTCAGGTCGGCCAGCGTTCGGCGCCAGCAGCGCGCCAGCGTGTCGTCGATGGCCTGATGCAGCTCCGCCGGCGAGAGTAGGCGCAGCAGCTCGTAGGCCGACGTCCCGTCGATGGGCTGTGCGAAGGGCCGATTGACCGTGACCGACCCCGACGCCGGGTCGTAGACCGTCACGCGCCGGACCTCGCCCGCATTGGCCCCCGCGGTGATGTGCAGCCAGGCGCCGGTCCACACCTCGTCCGACGCGCCGGCGTCTTGGAGCCGGTCCGGGTCGGCCAGCGCCACGGTGGACCCGCCGCCGGCGACGCCGACCACTGTGCGCATCATCCGCGCGGCCACGGCCTGCCGCAGCGCCGCTCGCGTGACGCTCACGACCGCCCACCCATCAAGCGTCGCGCCATTGCGGCCGCTGGGCGTCGAGCCGCTCGCTGAAGGCGCTGCCGCGGTCGGCCAAACGCCGGTGCTGCCGCTCGAGCGCCGCCGCCGCCGCGTCGGCGGCCTCGCTCGCGTCGGGGGTCACCACCACCACCGGCGAATGCGGCGTCGCGCCGCGAAACCGGTGCACCAGCCGCGCCCGCCGCTCCCGCGGAATCCAGATGATCGGACCAGACATTCACACGTCCCTTCTTCACCGGCGCCATGCAGCGCCCGTCGTCATTCCCGTAGGGCGGCCCTACCAAGAGGCCCGCAGGGCCAGGAGGCAGGGGCGGTTCGTGAACCGCCCCTGCGCCGCGCCGAAGTCGCGGCATGCGATCTCGGCCGGGGCACCCGTGGCCTAGCTGCTGGGCGCCGCCGCGTCGAAGTACATCTCCACGCCCCAGGCGTCCTGGTACTCCGCATAGCCGTAGTCGGCCACGACGTTGAGCTCCCAGGCGCGCAGCGAGGCGTCGCGCTCGCGCTCGCGCTCCACGGCCCAGTCCTTGAAGATCACCAGGACCAACGCCTCGCGCGAGAACACCCCGCCCTTGGCGTCGTCGGCGTTGTCCACCGGCAAGTTGCCGGCCTGGAAGAGGTCGACCCCGAAGGCGCGACCGACCCAGTGGTTCTCGAGCACCGTCTGCGAGATGCCGCTAGGCACCGGGTAGGTGCCCACGGGCGCAAGGTCCGCCGCCAGGTCATGCGCCTGGTAGGGATGCAGCACGCCGAAGTACGGCATGGGCGCCGGCTCGGCGGCCGCGTGCAGCCGCGACACCGCCGCGCGCAAGTGACCCATGGAGATGGACTCGCCGGTGGCGCCCAGCGACGTGCCGAAGCCGTCCAGCAGCCCCAGCAGGTCGGCGTCCAGCTTCTTGGCCACCGCGTCGCCGAGCACGCGGCCGGCGGCGCGCGCCATGTCCTCACGCGCGGTGCGCAGCGCCCGGTCCGTGATCACGATCTGTGCGCCAACCTCGGCCGGCGTGATCGTGACCTTGGTGGTCGCCAGCGTCTGCGGGTTGGTCATGTCCACGCCCTCGGTGAGGGCGCCGGCCGTGACCGTGCCGAACTTGGGAATCTCCAGCGTGTCGCCAGCACCGCGACTCACGCGGTAGGTGCGCACCAGCGGCTCCATGACCGTGCGGTGCATCTGGGTCCGGCGCGCCTCGGCGATCACCGTGTCGACGACGTCTCCGATCGAGGCGCCTGTCGTAATCGCCATGGACTCTCCTTTCACGCCCCAAACGGGCGTCGGGGGAGCAATGAAGGCTCGCCGCGCGGATCCGAGAGACGAACCCCTGGGCACAGGGCGTCCCAAAGGCGGCGGCCGGGGCACCGGGCCGGACTCCTGCCGGTGATGCTGCCGGACCGCCGCCTTCCAGCCGCGCGGAAGCGTGCGGCGCCCGTCGATCGGGACGCCGGAGCGCCGGCGCCGGTCCGCACGGGCGTCCATCCGCCTTGCGAGGCGCGTCCGCCGCCTGCGGGCCGGCCCGGCCACACCGGGCGCCGACCGAGGCGCACACCCACGGGACCCACTCGCGCGGCTCCGGGTCCGGAGCGCCGGGCGCATCCGCGTGCGTGCTTACACAGGGAACTCTACGTTACTTTAGTAACGTATGCAAATGGAGTACGGACAGGAGTGGCGAAGGATGCGGGCCTGGCGCCAGCCCAGCTTGGCTTTGGCACGGGGAGATCACGGGCTGCCCGGCCTCGCGGGCCAAGCGTCTCGCGACCTGTTCCGGCGACCGGCCCTGCCGGAGGCGGGAGAGGGCCCCGGCTGCGCAGTGTGGGATCGCGGTCGAGGCGCGGCCCGCGCCGGCGGCGGGCGCGGCCATGCTTACGCCTCACCGGATTTTGCAAGCGTCTCCGCACGCAGCAATCCGTCCCCACCGACCCGGAGAACGAACCGATCGCGCGACCTACCGCAGCCCTCTGAACAATGCCGTCAGCTGCTCCGCCCCAATCGCGCCGCCAATGCGGAGGGCCACCGTGCCGTCGGCGTTGATGAATACCCAGGTCGGAAAGCCCGTGAGGCCAAAGGCGCGCAGCACGGTGTCGTTCGTGTCCACCAGCACCGGCGACGTCCACCGTTCACGCTCGAGCCACGCGTCCGGCGGGTAGTTCGATCCCTCCTCCTCGATCGCGGTGGCGACGCCGTAGAGGTCGACGGTATCCGGCTTGCCGCCGCCGTCGATCCAGGCTTGTACCTCGGGAACCTCGTCCTGGCAGTGCGAACACCAGTGGGCCAGGAAGAGAACCACCTTCATCCGCCCGTCGTTGACGATGGCGACGCTGCGGCCGTCGAAATCCGTGCCGCGGACCTCGGGAGCGGGGAGCCCGAGCGCGCTGTCGGGCGCTGTGGGCGTGAAGTCCGGCAATGGTTCGCCCGAGATTTCCGGGTCCCGCACCGCCGTGGCATCGGTGCCGTCGCCGGCTTCCCCGCAGGCGGCCGTCAGCGCCAGCAGGCCGGCCGCGAGCGCCAGACCGGCCGATCCGGCGGTTCGAGCCACCCAACGGTTCATGGGGGCCACCTCCCAGCGCCAAGCCCAGCAGTCCCATGGTAGGCCAAGGGCGCCGACCGCTGATACGGGCTGGCAGCCCCGCCCGGACTCGAACCGGGGCGCGTGGTTTAGGAAACCACCGCTCTATCCAACTGAGCTACGGGGCCAAAGCTTCGCCAACAAGACTAGATGGCTCGCCGGGCCGGACGGAAGGGATTCGTGACTCCCCGGAGCATCCCGGCATAGACCCGCGACTCGGCGAACCCGGCAGGCATGCGGCCGTTCGGGTCAACGCCTCGGCCGCGTTCGGCCGTATCATCGCCGGCGTTGTCGTATTGTTTTCAACTAAACGACTCAGAGGCCTATTCAAGATTATCTGTAGTTGTATATAATACGACTGACCGTTGGTGTGAATAGAACTATTCGACATGCTCTTCCACATCCCGCCGCTCGATGAGCAGGAAGCGGACGTTTGCGCCCGCGTGGATGAGCTGCGCCTCGCGCTTCGCGGTCAGGTTTCCGAGCAGCGGCGCTGGACCGGACTGCTGCGGCGAGTGGCGTCCGCGCGGGCGATCCAAGGCTCCAACAGCATCGAGGGACTGAACGTCTCGCTGGACGACGCCGTGGCGGCCGTGGGCGGCGGGGAGCCGCTGGACGCACCGGAGGACGTGTGGGCGGCGATTCAGGGCTACCGCGAGGCCATGACGTTTGTCTTGCAGCTCGCGGACGATCCGCACTTCGAGTACGACGCGTCGCTGATCCGGAGCCTGCACTACATGATGATGCAGTACGACTTCGGCCTGCGACCGGGACGTTGGCGGTCCGGACCGGTATACGTTCGCGACGAACGATCGGGCGACATCGTGTACGAGGGACCGGACGCTTTCGAGGTTCCCGGGCTCATGGAGGAACTGGTCGTCGAGCTGCGCGAGCAAGATCCAGCCGTACCGGCAGTAATCCGCGGCGCGATGGCGCATCTCAATCTGGTCATGATCCACCCGTTCCGCGACGGCAATGGGCGAATGGCGCGGGGACTCCAGGCGCTGGTGCTCGCGCGCGAGGGGAGGCTGGAGCCGGCGTTTGTCAGCATCGAGGAGTACCTGGGCCGGAACACGGACGCCTACTACAGCGTGCTGGCCGAGGTCGGCGGCGGCGGCTGGCAGCCGCAGCGTGATGCTCGACCCTGGGTCCGGTTCGTGCTGACCGCGCACTACCGCCAAGCGTGGACGCTGCTGCGTCGGGCGGCGGAAGGGGAACGTCGTTCAGAGGTGCTGGAGCGGGAGCTGTCCCGCCGTCGGTTGCCGGAACGATGCTTCGGCGCGCTTTGGGACGCGGCGCAGGGTTTCCGCGTGCGCAACGCGACCTATCGCGACTTCGCCGAGATCAGCATAGTTGTCGCGGGCCGCGACCTGAAGGCGCTGAGCGATTCGGGCCTTTTGGTGGCGCAGGGGCAGGCGCGTGGGCGCTACTACGTGGCCTCCGAAGCGCTGAAGGCATTGGAGGAGTCGATCCGCCGTGACCGGACGCCCATTCCCGACCCGTTCGAGGAAGACCTGCGCCAGCAAGAACTGCCGCTGGGAAATCGCAATCGGGCAGGCTGAGAGGCGCGTGCCCGGAGCCCCCCGGCGAGACCCTTGCCCCCCTCACCCCAACCCTCTCCCACGGCGGGGAGAGGGGGCCGGACGGCCCAACCGTCTCCCACCGAGGCGACTGTCGCGCCAACCTGTAGGGGCGCCCCTTGTGGGCGCCCGTCCGATTCGATTCGGGCAGCCGCAAGGGCTGCCCCTACAGGGACTGACGGCTAGGCAAAGCCCCCGCCGGGGTGTGGACCGGCCCCCTATATCTGCGACTGCATGATGCGATCGACCAGGTCCATGGTCTTGACCGCGTCGGCAAAGCACGTGTCGGGCTGGCGGCCGGCCTTGATCGAGTCGATGAAGTGCCGGTTCTCGGCGAAGAAGCCGAAGCGATAGATCACCTCCGACCCGCCGCCGACCTCCGCAGCGTCAATGGACTCGCCATCCGCGGCGCCGTCACGATAAATCGTGGCGCGCCATTGGTCGTCCGAGAAGGCCGAGACGCCCTGGCCGTGCATCTCGAAATAGTGATCCCGCCGGCCTGATCGACGCGAGGCCGTGAGAATGGCCGTGCAGCCGGTGCTGAATGTGACGAGGGCGTTGTGGTTGTTGACGAACGGCATGTCCACGGCGCGGTTGTCGGCGGCGACCGACGCCACCTCCCCCCCGGCCATCCAACGCATGGAGTCCACCGAGTGGACGATGTCGGTCGTGAGGTGCGAACCGGCGCCGCGGCCATAGCCGTAGCCGTCGGGCCTGCCCTCGAATTTGTGGAACCCGGTCAGGCACTGATGCAACGGCCCTCGCTCGGTGATCGCCGTGCGGCAGCGTCGGAGCATTTCGATGTAGCGCCGGTTGAACCCGACCATGGTCAGCCGGTCGTGGCGGTCGGCGTACCACGCGAGCGCTTCGGTCTGGTAGGTGGTGAGGGCGGGCGGCTTTTCCACGAACACGTGGACGCCCAGCTCCAGCAGGTCCACCACGAGGTTGTGCAGATACTGCGGCGGCATGATCGCGTAGACCGCGTCCGGCTTCTCCCGCGCGACGAGCTCGCGGAAGTCGCGATAGCGCCCGGCGACATCGTACTTGTCGGCCGTCGCTTGCAGGCGTTCGGCGTTCAGCTCCGCGATGCCGACGATTTCCACGTCGGGCATCGCCGCCAACGAGGGGTAGTGGGCGATGTTGGCCAGGCCGCCCGCGCCCACCATGCCGACCCGTACCGTGTCGATGGGCCCGTTCCTCACCGTCGGCCAGATAGCCGCAACGTATCACGGAGCGCCGCCGAGGGTTTCTGCTAGATTCGCTCGCCGAACACCCAATGACGCTGCGGCGCCCCCGCAAGGACGACTATGGCCTTCTCGTTTCCCACGAGCGTCAAGCGGCGCACCGACTGTCTCTCGATGATCCTGGTCGACGACGTCGCCGAGCAGCACATGCTGGCCTGGCGGCAGGAGTTGGGCGAGCTGGATCCCAATAACCCGTTGGTGACGCCGGCCATGCCCTGGGACAGCGGCTCGGTGTTCGCCCACGGCACGTTCGCCCACGACCCGATCGACGGCCTGTGGAAGGCCTGGCACGTCTCGACGCCGCTCACGGCCGGGTATTTCGAGAACTACCGGCGAGTGACCTATCTCACGTCGGAAGACGGCGTGGAGTGGACGCGGCCTGAGTTGGACCTGTGCCCGCAGCCCGGATACCCACGCACCAACATCCTGCTGGACTTCGAGTCTGGCGGGCCGAGCATGTACAGCTCCGTGATGATCGACCCGGACGCCGAGCCCGACCGCCGCTACGAGATGTTCGTGATGCGCGATCCCGGCAACACCATCGGCGGGGGACCGGGCCACATTCGCGGGCTGCCGCCTCCGCCGCCGGGCGAGAAGCAGGCGCGCGGGATGTATCGCTACTTCTCGCCGGACGGCATCAACTGGGCGGTGAGCGAAGGCCCGGTCCTGGAAGTCGCGGTGCCCGGGGTGAGGTTGGTCATCCCCTACGAGAACCCCAAGCACACGGCGGACACCACCTACGTCTTCCGCGACGCGGACGGCACCTACTTTGCGACGCACAAGCTGGGCGAGCCGGTGCATCCGGGCGGCTTGGTGGCCTACGACGTGTTCGCCGAGGGCCGCCGGGTGATGGCCCGGCGCACGAGCCCCGACGGCTCGGATTGGAGTCCCTTCGAGACCATCATCCAGCCCGACATCTACGACCCGCACGACGTCCAGATCATGGAGCTCTGCGTCACGCCGGTGCGGAGCGGGTACATCGGCGTGATCGCCATCTACCTCAACCGCACACAGACGATCGAGCTGCAGTTGGGCGGCAGCACCGACGGACGCATCTGGGACCGTCGCGTGCGCCTGCCCGCCGTCGCGGTAGGCGCCTTGGGCGACTACGGCGGCGGCATGCTGTGGCCCTCGCACCACATGGTCGAGCACAACGGGCGGCACTACGCGTACTTCTCGGGCACCGAGGGGCTGCACGGCGACCCGGCGGCCAAGGGCCCGACGATCTGGCCGTTCTTCTCCGCCATCTGCCGCGCCAGTTGGGCCGTCAATCGCTACTGGGCGGCCGTCTCAGGCCCCGGCGGCGACGTGGTGGGCACGCTGACCACGCACCCGTTGCCCGTCGGCGGCAAGCAGCTGATCCTCAACGCCGCGACGTCGACCGTGGCCGAGGGTGAGCTGCACGCCGAGTTGCTGGACCCGGATGGCAACGTCCTGGAGGGCTTCGGCAAGGACGACTTCATTCCCTGGCGCGGCGACAGCACCGCCGCGCCGGCGCGTTGGACCGGCGGTGACGTGTGTCCCGCGGACGACTGCGCCGTGCGCTTTCACTTGCTCCGATCACGCCTGTACGGATACGCCTGGGAGTAGAGCCATGGCCATCGACTCGCGCCGGATCCTGCACCAGATAGGCCGCGGCGAGGCGATCGACGCCGTCCGCGCCGCCGCCGGGCTATCGGACGTCGAGTTCGAGACCTGGTGGAACCAGGAGCTCGAGAGCCGGCTGGCGGCGACCGATGGACAGCGGTCAGGCCCTGTCGGCGCGGCGGTCGAGATTCACCGAGACACGAGCGGCCTGGCGCACGTCTACGCCGAGAACGAGACCGACCTCTTCGTGGGCTACGGATACGCCATGGCGCAGGACCGGCTGTTCCAGATGGACTATCTGCGGCGGCGGGCGCTGGGGCGGCTGGCGGAAGTCCTGGGTGCGGAGGCGTTCGACTACGACCTGCTCGTGCGCACGGTCGGGCTGCATCGAATCGCGGAGGAGGAAACGGACCGCCTGCCGGCCGAGACGGCCGCGCGCTACGACGCCTTCGCGGCGGGCGTGAACGCGTTCATCGACGAGTGCCGCGACCGGCTGCCCATCGAGTTCGACCTGCTCGACTACCGGCCGGAGCCGTGGCGGCCGCTGGACTCCATCGCGCTGCTGGGTGAGTTCCGCTGGTATCTGACCGGGCGGTTTCCCGTCATTGCCATTCCCGAGGTGGCGCGGCGCGTGCTGGGCGACGGTCCGCTGTACCGCGCGTTTATGACCGCCGAGGCGATCGACGAGACGATCCTTCATTCTGGGGAGTACGCTGGCGCCGGCAGCGGCGCGGACCCGCTGGAACCCGCGCTGGGCGGGGTCGACGACTGCACCGGCAGCAATAACTGGGTCATCGGCCCGAGCCGCAGCGCGTCCGGCGGCGGAGTGGTGGCCAGCGATCCGCACATCGCCTTCGGCTCGCCGTGCTGCTGGTACCAGGTCCACCTGGTCGGCGGCCGGTACAACGTGGCCGGCTCCGGCTATGCGGGAGCGCCGGGGATCATCTTCGGTCGCAACCTGCGGGTCGCGTGGGGCATCACCAACAACATCAGCTCGCAGCGTGATCTCTACCAGGAGCGCACCGACCCGGCGCATCCCGGCGCCTTCCTCTACGACGGCCAATGGGAACCGGCGCGCGAGCGAGTGGAGTCAATCACGGTGCGCGGCGAGGGCGTGCGCGAGGAGACGATCCGGTCGTCGCGCAACGGTCCGATCGTGGATGACATCTTGCCGGGATTCGCGCAAGGCACCGGGCCGGTCTCGCTGCGCTGGGCCGGGGCGCTGCCCTGCGCCTGGCCGACGGCGCTGCTGGAGTGGAACCGGGCCGGCTCCTGCGCCGAGCTCGAGGACGCCCTGCGGGGCTGGGTATCGCCGACCCTGAGCATGGTGCTCGCGGACGTGGACGGCGGCTTCGGCTACCGCGCGACGGGCCAGGTGCCGCTGCGGTCGCGCGTGGAGCGCGGCTATCGCCGCGGCTGGGACCCCGCCGACGCCTGGACGGGGATGACTCCCTTCGAAGGCATGCCCAGCGTGCGCGACCCCGAACGCGGGTGGGTGGCGACGGCCAACAACCTGCCGGCGCCAGCCGACTTTCCGTATCCGCTCTCCAATACGTCGCCGAGCGGCTATCGTGCCCGGCGCATCCGGCAGATGATCGAGTCGCGCGAGGCCCACAGCCGCGAGGACGTGGCCGCTATGCAATACGACCCACTGTCGCTGCGGGCCGTGAATTCCGTCGAGGCGTTGACGCGCATCCTGGACGGCGGCGATGCGCGGTTGCAGGCGGCCGCCGCGGCGCTGCGCGCCTGGGACTGCCGCATGGACGCCGAGAGCGCCCCGGCGGCGATCTTCGAGGCCTTTCATCAGCAATGGGACGAGGCGGTGGCCTCGGAACGCTTTTCGGCGGCCGCCTCGGCGCTGGCCGTGGGCGATCCGGCGGCCTTCGTGGCGGGAGGCATCGGCACGCTGTCGCTGGGCCTGCTGGGCGACGACGAGGCGGGGTGGTTTGCGTCGGCGGACGCGCGTGACGCGGCGGCGCGATCGGCCATGGTCCGCGCTCTCGACCTGCTCACCGAACGGCTCGGCGACGACATGTCCGCGTGGAGCTGGGGCGGGCTGCACAAGGTGTGGCTGCCCCACCTGCTGACCGACCGCGGCGACCTGGGGCGCTTGCTCGACCGCGGTGGCGAGCCCTCGAGCGGCAACGGCTTCGTCGTGTGCAACACGGGGTCGTCGCCCGAATTCGAATCGACCGGCGGCGCCAACTATCGGCTGATCGTGGACGTGGCGGAGTCGCCGCCCTGCCTGTGGTCGCTGGACGCGGCCGGACCGTCGGGGCAGCCGGGCAGCCCGCACTATGCGGACCAGTTCGGCGACTGGCTGGCGGGCCGCTACCGCCAGGTCCCCTTGGAACGCGACGATGTGCGCACAACGATCAGCCACACGCGGACGTTGCAGCCAGAGGAGTGATGCGATGGACCTGACGCGCGAGGTGCCGCGCAGCCCCTACGAGAAGCTCGGCGGGATCGTGTTTCTGCCGCGCAGCATCGACAAGGGCCGTGCGGACCTGGCAGGGACGCTGGGCGAGTACGTGGCCCGGACCGGTCGGTCGGAGCGCTTGTTCCAGTTCCTGGGCGTTTCGGCCAACGAATTCATTGAGGCGTTGCGAGACCGCCCGACCGACGCGGACGTCTGGGCCTGGATCGCCGAGCACATGACGCCGCGCACGCGTGAGGAGATCGAGGACTTCAACCGAAAGTCGTGGGCCGCCACGCCCGACGACGAAAACGATCGCTGGACGTGGACCGAATTCCGGGAGTTCCTGGCGGACTGCGGACAGGCGCACCGCACGGACATCACGCGGCACTTCGATCGCCTGGACCTCGACGAGGGACGAGAGGTACCGACGGGCGGGCGTCCGTTCGAGTAGCGGGCGGACGCCGGGTTCCTAGAATCAGGGATACGCACTCGGAAGGCGCCCATGCGCATTGCCCTACTGGCTGACACCTATCCCCCCGCGAACCGGGGCGGGGCGGGGGTGGTGGCGCAGCGCCTGGCGCGCGCGTTCGCGGCGCGCGGTCACGACGTGCTCGTGGTGACCACCTGGCCCGACGCGGCCACCGAGACGACGGACGGCCCGGTGCAGGTGCAGCGCCTCCAATCCCGCTACCCGGAGCGATTCCGTAGCACGGTGGCCATGATGAATCCCATGGTGCTGGGCGGCGTGCGCCGTGCGTTGACTGACTTTCGGCCGGACGTGGTGCACGCGCACAACGTGCACCAGCACCTGTCGTTCGCGTCGCTGGAGACGGCGGCCGCCACGGGCGCGCCGGTGGCCTACACCGCGCACGACTTCCTGCTGTTCTGCTGCATCAAGTTCATCTGCAGCGGCGGCCGGGTCGACTTTCGCCAGCGGTGGTTCAACTGCGCCAAGTGCCAGCGGTTCCGCTGGAACCCGGCGCGCAATACGGCCATCAACCGTCAGATGTCGTCGTACGTCGCCCACGTTTTCGTCATCAGCAAAGCGCTGCAGACCGCGCTGCGCGCCAACGGCTACGGCGGGGCTGAGGTGATGCACAACGGCGTCGACGCCGAGTGGTGGGCGCAGGGCGACGGCACGCGGTTTCGGGCGAAGATTGGCCTCGATGACGCGCCACTGGCGCTGCTGGCCGCCCGCGTGAGCCGCGAAAAGGGAGCCGAAGCGGCGCTTCACGCCCTGGCGAAGGCGCGAAATCCCGAGGCGCGGCTGGTCATTGCCGGCGACAACCCACGCTACGCGCCTAAGCTGCGCCAAATGGCGCAGGAGCTGGGCGTCGGCGACCGGCTGATACTGCCGGGCTGGGTTGACGCAGACACGCTGCGCGACGCCTACCACGCCGCGGACGTCACGCTGGCGCCCTCGACCTATCCGGACCCGTTCAATCTGACGCTGATCGAGTCCATGGCCGCTGGCACGCCGGTGATCGCGTCGACCCTCGGCGCGGGACCGGAAATCGTCCCCGACGGCGAGACGGGATTCGCCGTGCATCCCGACGACACCATGGGCCTGGCCGACCGGCTGTCGCTCATCGTCGAGGACCCGGCGTTCGGCCGTGAGCTCGGCGCGGCCGGCCGCCGGCGCGTGGCGCAATGGTTCACCCTGGACCGCCAGGTGGAACGCACGCTGGCGCGCTACGAGGCGCTGATCGCCGCCGCATGACGGCCCCGCGCCGGATCGTCCACGTCATCTCGTCGCTGGCCGTCGGCGGCGCCCAGGGCCATCTGCTGCAGTTGCTCGCGGAGTCCACGGCCGGCATGGAGCAGGACGTGATCTACTTCCGCGACCACGACCTGCGCGCGGACGCCGAGCGTTTGGCCGGACGGGTGCGCCACATCCCCATGGCCGGCGCCTGGGGCTGGACGCGGCTGCCGCAGCTCACCGCCGCCATCGTCCGCGGCCGCTACGACGTGGTGCACACCCATCTGCTGCGGGCCGACATGTACGGGGCGCTGGCCGCTCGCGCGGCGCGCGTTCGCGGGCTGGTGTCGACCAAGCACAACCTTGAGGCGCGCTTGGAGCACCCGGTCTGGCGCTGGCTCCACCGGCGCACCGCGCGCTTGCCGGACCTCACCATCGGCATCTCGGACGCCGTGCGCGAGTGGGCCGTGACCACCGGCGGCGCGCCGCCGGCCAAGTCGCGGGTGGTGCGCTATGGCATCGACGCGGCGCCGTTCGCCGAGTTGGACCGAGCCGGCGCCCGGACCGAGCTTGGCATTGAGCTGGACGCCCGCGTGGTGCTGTGCCCGGCGCGGCTCGACCCGCAGAAAAACCACGGCATGCTGTTGCGCGCCTTCGAGCGTGTGCACCGCGAGCAACCGGACGCCCTGCTGCTGCTGGCGGGCGGACGGCAGCTTGGGTCGGAGGTCTACGAGCGCGACCTCCACGCCCTCGCCGACCTCATCGAGGTCGACGGCGCGGTGCGCTGGCTGGGCGTCAGGAGCGACATGCGCTGCCTGCTGGCCGCGTGCGACGTCGTGGCGCTGGCGTCGGATTGGGAAGGCTTCGGCCTCGCGCTGTTGGAAGCGATGGCCGCCGGCCGGCCCGTGCTGGCGACGGCCGTGGGCGGCGTGCCCGAGGTGGTGAGCGACGGCGAATCCGGCATCCTGGTCCCGGCGGGCGACATGTTCGGCTTCGCGGGAGCGCTGGCGCGCCTGCTCCGCGACGAGACCACGCGTCACCGACTGGGTGCGGCGGGTGCGCAACGGGCCGGCGGGACGTTCGCCCTCGACCGCATGCGGGCCGCCACATGGGCCGTGTACGACGAGGTGCTCGGTGCACGCGCCTGAAGTGCGGTGCAGTCGACGCCGATATACTTTCAGGCAGGCGCGCGTGGGGCGCGCCACCTTGACGTGAAGACCCTGAATGTCCAGTAACCGCCCAACCAGCCTCGTGACCGGAGCCTGCGGCTTCATTGGCTCCCACCTCGCCGAGCGTTTGCTCGCCGAGGGGCACCACGTGATCGGTCTGGACGGGTTCACCGACTCCTACGACATCCGGCAGAAGCGGGACAACGAGCGCCGGCTGCTGGCGCACCCGGAATACGAAACCGTCGAGGGTCACCTGATGGACCTGGACCTGCAGCCCCTGACCGACCGGGCGCAGTTCATCTTCCACCTCGCGGCGCGCGCCGGCGTGCGCGAGGGATGGACCGCGTTCAACTACGGCCGCTACATGCGCGACAATTGCCTCTCGACGCAGCGGCTGGCGGAAGCGGCCCTGGCGTCCGGCGTCGAGCTCTTCAGCTTCGCGTCGACGTCGTCGATCTACGGCTTCAATCCGAAGCTGCCCACGCCCGAGGACCACGACCTGAATCCCCGCGCGTTCTACGCCATGTCCAAGCTCATGGACGAGCACGTGCTCAATGGGTTTCGCCAGCTCTTCGGCCTGCCGGTCGTGATTCTGCGCTACTACACGCTCTTCGGCCCCCGCCAGCGGCCGGACATGCTGGCGCACATCGGCCTGAAGGCCATCGCCGAGGGCCGCCCGATCACGATCTACGGCGACGGTGAGCAAACGCGCGAGCTGACCTACGTGATGGACGCCGTCGAGGCGCAGGCCCGGGTGCTGGACGTACTGCCGATCGGCGAGATCTACAACATCGGCAGCGGCCCGACGGTTTCGGTGAACGAGTTCGTGCAGGAGATGGAATACGTCGTCGGCCGCCCGGCGGAGCTGATCTACACCGACGCCAATCCGGCGGATCAGCTTCATAGCCAGGCCGATATCGGCAAGGCGCGCCGTGAGTTGGACTTCAATCCCACCACGACCGTGCGCCAGGGCCTCGAGGCCGAGTACGCGTGGCTGCGCGAATCGGTGTTAGGGCGACTCTGACGCCAGCCAGCCGGCCGATCCGCGTTCTCCAGGTGATGGAGGCCACCATCGGTGGCACGAAACGGCATCTGTTCGACCTGACCACGTCGCTGGATCCGGCCGACGTGGCCGTAGAGGTGGCGTGTCCGGCGGTGCGATCCGAAGCGCACGGCGACACCTCGTTTGCAAGCGACCTGCGCGAGGCGGGAGTGACCGTGCGGGAGATCCCGATGCTGCGGGCGTTGAATCCGTGGGCCGACGCCACGACCATCGTTCGCCTGGCGCGGCTGATCCGCAGGGGAGGCTACGACATCGTCCACACCCACAGCACCAAGGCCGGAATCACCGGGCGCCTCGCCGCGCGATGGAGCCGCGTCCGCACCGTGCACACCCCGCACGGCTTCTACTACCTGAACTTTGCCGGCGGCGCCGCCCGCGTCATGGCGCGCGGGCTCGAGAAAGTCTTGGGCTCGATGACCGATCGCGTGATCGCCCTATCCGACGGTGAGCAGCACGAGGCCGCAAGGCTTCTGGGGTCGTCGCGCGTGCGCCTGGTGCCCAATGGCTTCGAGCCCTTCGAGCCGCTGTCGAAGCCCGAGGCGCGCCGACGCCTTGGCCTTTCACCCAATGTGCCGGTGGTCGGCACGACCTCGCGCTTCACCGCCCAAAAGGCCCCGATGGACATCGTCGAGGCGTTCCGCGTGATTCACGCGGCGCGTCCGGATACCCGCCTGCTATGGATCAACGGCGGCGAGCTGCAGACGGTGGTGGAGCAGCGACTCGCGGACCTCGGCCTCTTGCACGCCACGCTGCGTCCCGGCTTCGTGCCCGACGCCCGGACCCTGCTGCCGGCCATGGACGTCTATCTGCACCTCGCCCGCTGGGAGGGCGTGCCCTACGCCGTCATGGAGGCCATGTGGGCCGGCGTGCCCGTCGTGGGCGCGCGGGCCATCGGCACCAGCGATCTGATCTCCGACGAGGACACGGGTTTGCTGGTGGACGCCGGCGATGGAGCGGCGGCTGGCGGCGCGGCGCTGCGCGTGTTGACAGAGCCGGCGCTGGCTCGCACCATCACGCAGGCGGCGGCGTGCGGCATGCGCCGGCGGCAGGATCGCCACGGCATGGCCCGCGCCACCGAAGCCGTATACCGCGAACTCGTGCAGACAAACTGACGTGCTAAGTCGAACTCGCGCCGTCGGCGGATTCCTCGCGATCGCCGACGTGCTGTTGACCATGCTGGCGCTGCTGGCGGCGGATGCGCTGCGGCACGCGCTGCCGTTCGGCTTCGGCGCCGGCGAGCACCTGGACTGGCTGGGCGTGCGCGAGTACGTCATCGTCGCGGTCACCTGGCCGTTCTTCCTGCGCTTCGCCAAGGTTTACGACCACCGACGGGTGATGCGCGTGGTGCTCGAAGCGCGCGCAATCACCTTCGCGGTGCTGCTGGCCACGGGCGCCCTCTTCGCGGCCTTCTTCGTGCTCAAGGTCGAGTTCCTGTCGCGGTTGCTCTTCGTCTACTTCGTGGTGCTCAACCTGGCGATCCTGATCAACTTCCGCTGGCTGCTCAACCTGGCGCTGCGCACGCGGCACCTCTCGCCCGCCACGCGGCGGCTGGTGCTGATTGCCGGCGCCGGTCCCGTCGGCGACCGCGTGTCCCGGCTCATCATCGACCGGCCCTGGTCGGGCTACGAGGTAATTGGATTCGCCGACGACGATGCGCAGAAGCAGGACACCATGCTGAATGGGCGACCGGTGCTGGGGCTTGTGGAGGAGCTGCCGGCGCTCGTGGAACGGCATGGACCCGACGACGTGATCATCGCGCTGCCGCTCCATGCTCACAGCCGGCTGCGAGAGTCGGTGCTGGCGCTGGAGCGCGCCGACGTGCGCATCCGCGTGGTGCCCGATGTCTTCGACCTGATGCCCGGGCGCACGATGGCCGAGGACACCTGGGGCATCCCGATGATCAGCGTGCGCGCGCCGGAGATCACCGGCTTCGATCGGGTGGTCAAGCGGGTGTTCGACCTGGTGCTCGGGCTCCTGACCCTGGTGGTGATGGCGCCGGTGATGGCGTTTTCCGCGCTGGCCGTCTGGCTGGAAACCGGGCGCCCGGTCATCTTTGCCCAGCGCCGGGTGGGCGAGAACGGCCGGCTCTTTACGATGTACAAGTTCCGCACCATGGTCGCGAACGCCGAGGCCCAGATCGAGGCGGCCCGGCAGAGCGGCCAGCGGCTCGAAGACATCTACAAGCCGGCCAACGACATGCGAGTCACGCGGGTGGGCCGGGTCCTCCGCCGCGCCAGCCTGGATGAGTTGCCCCAGCTCTGGAACGTGCTGCGCGGCGAGATGAGCCTGGTCGGGCCGCGGCCCGAACTGCCCTGGGTGGTGGACCAATACGAATCCTGGCAGCGGCAACGGCTCTCGGTGCTTCCGGGAATCACCGGCTGGTGGCAGGTCAACGGCCGCGGCGATCTGCCGCTGGTCGAAAACGTGGAGTACGACCTGTTCTACATCCAGAACTACTCGCCGCTGCTCGACATCTCCATCCTCGCCCGCACCGTCTGGGTCGTGGCGCGCGGGCGGGGGGCCTACTAGGTCGAGCTAGCGCCCAAGCGGTACACGGGCCGCACGGCCGCGATCACGCGCACCGGCCAAGCGAAGCGGCGCGCGCCCGCGTCCACATGAGCGTCGAAGGCCGCGGCGACCCGAGGCTCCGACATCCGCCGCCATAGCTCGTCGGCCATCGCCGGCGTGCCGCCGGAGCGGGCCACCCACTGATCGAAGTCCATGGGCGAACGGCACTCGCGGTCGGCGGCCACGTCCAGCCCGGCGGCGCGGAGGTAGCGCGGGAACTCCGCGGCCGACAGATTGCGCACGTGCGAGGGGTCGCGGATCGTCTCGATCGCGTGCATTTCGGAAGCCACCCACGAATCGTCGGGGCTCTGCGTGTCGGCAATGACCACCCGCCCGCCGGGGCGCAGGACCCGGGCCATCTCGCCGATGGCGTCGGCGGGGTCGCCGAAATGATGCAGCGCGTGGCGGCACGTGACCACGTCGTAGCTCCCGCCACGCGCGGGAATGCTGCCGGCGGCCGCACGCACCGCGCGCAATGGCGCCGGGGCGGCCGCTCGCGTATGGCGCAGCATCGGCCGCGACACGTCCAGGGCGTCCACGTATGCGCCCCGCTGCGCTAGCGCATGGGCCGCGAATCCGGTGCCGGTGCCAACGTCCAGCACAAAGTATTCGGGCGAGACGTTCGCGAACTCGAGCACCAACGGCAGGCTCGGCCCGGAACGGTGGCACGCCGAGTCGGCATATCCGGCCACCCGGTCGTCGAAGGCCTGTGGCGTCAGGCCGGCCACTCGTAGGTCTCGAGCGTCTCGGCGATCGAGGCGTCGAGAATGGCCGCCATCTCGTCGATCTCGTCGTCGGTGGACGTAAGCGGCGGCGCGAATACCCACACGTGATCGCCGGCTCGGCCAATCAGGCCCCGCCGGCGCGCTTCGGCGCCGACCGCCCGTCCAAACGGACGATCAGCGGGAAAGCTGGCCCGGGTGGAACGGTCGGCCACGAATTCCGCGCCGAGGAGCAGGCCGTGGCCGTCAACGCGTCCGATGACCTCGTAGCGGTCGGCCATGTCTTCCAGGTGCCGGCGCAGGCGCTGGCTCTGGCGGCGGCAGTTGTCCAGCACGTCGCCGCCGGTGATCTGCTGCAGGGCGGCGAGGCCCGCGGCGCAGGAGACGGGGTTGCCGGAGTAGGTGTGGCCCGCGTTGAAGTGCACCCCATCGTCCCGCTCGCCCAGGAACGTCTCGGAAATGCTGCCGCGAATGATGGCCGCCGCCAACGGCGCATAGCCGCCGCTGATGCCCTTGCCCACCGTCATGATGTCGGGATACGCCCCATAGACATCCGCGCCGAACAGCTCGCCCAGCCGGCCGAAGCCGGTGATGATCTCGTCGTAGATCAGGACCACGTTGTGCCGGTCGCAGATCTCGCGCAGGATCTTGAAGTACTCCGGCGGCGGCACCACAAAGGCCTCGGCGGACATGATGACCGGCTCCGCGATGAACGCGGCGACGGTCTCCGGGCCTTCGCTGCGAATCACCTCGTCCACGATCTCCGCGCACAGCACGCCGCACTCGGGATAGGTGAGCTTGAAGGGGCAGTGAAAGCAGTCGGGCGGGTGGACCTTGAGGAATCCGGTCGGAAGCGGCTCGTACTTCGTCTTGCGCGCGGCTCCACCGGTCGCGGACAGGGCGCCGAGGGTCGCGCCGTGGTAGCTGGAGTAGCGTGAAATCACCTTGTACTTGCCCGGATTCCCGGTCTGCTTGTGGTACTGGCGAGCCATCTTCATCGCGGTCTCGTTGGCCTCGGAACCGCCGCTCACGAACTTGACGGTGCTGAACTCCGGCGGGAAGACATCGATAAGCCGCTCGGCCAGCTCCATCGCGGGCTGGTTGGTGGCGTAGATGGGCAGGGTCAACGCGACGCGCTCCAGCTGCGCCTGCATGGCCTCGATGATGGGCCGGTTGCCATGGCCGAACTGCATCGCGGCGATGCCCGCGATCCCGTCGATGTAGGACCGGCCCTCCACGTCCGTCAGCCGCACCCCGGAGCCTTCCACGATGACCAGCGGGTTCTCCATGAAGGCCTGCATCTGATTGAAGTCGACCATCAGGTTGGACAGGCCGGGGTGCTGGGAGCCGTTTGACCGGGAGTTGGGCTCAGCCATGGGACGGGCTTTGCTGCACGTCTGACGTGGGCAGCGTACGCGCCGCCCGCGGGGTTTGTCGCGTGCGCCGAGTAGGCTTGGCGGCAAGCGCAGCGACCTCGCAGGAGCCGACATGCCGGACACCGAGCGGTTCTTGGACCTGGCGATCGACGTTGGACGGCTCATCTTGGCTGCGGCCGAGCCGGACGTGGCCGGGTCGCGCTGGCGCACGCGCACCTACTTCGGCGAGGACGCCTATGGCACTGACGTGTTCGCGGGCTCCGCCGGACCGGTCATCCTCCTCGCGAGTCTCTTCGCCGCGACGGGAGAGACCCGCTTCCGCGACGTGGCTGAGAGCGGGGCGCTGTGGATCGAGGCGCAAACGCGACGCGCGCTCACCGCCCCCGACCGCGATCCAGGCCTGTATTTCGGCGTGGCGGGCGACGGCATGACCTTTCTGCACCTCTACGAATGCACGGGTCGCGAGCGCTGGCTCGACCTGGCCCGAACGCGAGTCAAGGCCCTTCGCGGCATCGCGTATCAGGACGAGGATCCGCTGGAGGGGGCGTCGGGCACGGGCACCTTCCTGTTGCGCGCGCACCAGGTCACGGGCGACGCCGGCGCGCTGGACCTGGCCGTCGCGGCGGGCGAGCACCTGCTGCAGCGCGCGCGCACGGATGACCATGGGTGGTACTGGCGTTGGAATCGCCGGTCGGGGAGCTTCGACGGCATTGGCTTCGCGCATGGGACCGCGGGCATTGCCTGCTTCCTGGCAGAGCTTTGCCGCTATTCGAGCGACCCGCGACTGCCGGAGGCGGTGGTGGGCGCGGCGCGCTGGATCGACGCGCACGCGGAACCCGGGCCGACGTGGAGACGCTGGCCGGGCGACGAACGTCCGGCGAGTGTGCAGTGGTGCCACGGAGCGCCGGGCGTCGGGCTCTTCGCGGCCCGCGCATTTGCCGCGCTCGGGGACGACGAGCTCAAGGACCTGGCGCTGCGCGCCGCCGAGTCGACCTACGCCGCCGGAGACGTCCGAGCCAATCCCAGCCAGTGCCACGGGCTGGCCGGGAACGCCGAGCTGTTCCTCGAGCTGTGGCGGGTGCTCGGGGACGACCGGTGGCTCGAGCGAGCCGTGGAATTCGGCGCCGCCGCCGCGGCCTACCGCGAAGAAGGACCGGAGGGCGCCCGCTGGCGCGGGGACGAGCCGGGCAACTACAGCCCCGACTTCATGATGGGATCGGCCGGCCTGGGGCACTTCTTCCTGCGATTGGCCCGACCGGACGCGGTTGACATGCCCCTCATGGCCGCTCCGGTGAAGACCTCGGCGTAACCCTCCGTCATTTCCGCGAAGGGAGACCTTTGCGTAACCCCTCCGTCATTCCCGCGAAGGCGGGAATCCACCCGTCATTGAATCTGGGGGCGGATGAAGTTTCCCCGGTCATCCTCGAGTTGGCCGGGTCTTGCGAAGGTCGCTTGATGGGAAAGGGGCAGAGCCTGCCCCGCATTTGATTACGGAGATGAGGGTGATTCGAGGTCCGGATTCGGGACGTCAACCAATCATCCAAGGGTCTCCGGCGCGGGCCGACTCGGAGTAACCCGCCGACCGTGCGCTAGGCTTCGGCGCCGGTTTCCGCGAGCCAGACCCATGCAAATCACCGACATTCAGACCATGCACTGCGGCGCGCCGGCCGCTCCCGGAGCACGACTCAACCGGGTGTGGACCTTCGTCCGAATCGAAACCGACAGCGGCATCCACGGCACCGGCGAGTGCAGCCTGTTCAAGGTGAACCAGGCCGTGGCGGAGGTGGTGGAGCGGTTCGGCACGTTTCTAATCGGGCAGGACCCCACCCGCGTCGAGCACCTGTGGCAGCAGATGTATCGCCACCCGTTTTTCCGCGGCGGGCCGATCCTCAACGCGGCGATCAGCGGCATCGACATGGCGCTGTGGGACATCGCCGGCAAGGTCGCCGGGCTGCCCGCATACCGCATGCTCGGCGGTCCAGTGCGCGATCGCGTCCGCGCCTACGCCCGGGCCGACCTGGGAGGCTCGGAAATCGACCAGGTGCTGGACGCCCAGCGACAGGGCTTCACGGCGTTCAAGATCGCGCCGCCGCATCTCGAAGGCGGCTTCAACGAGTTTGCCCTGGCCAAGGCCGCCGTGGAATTGGTAGCGGCCGTTCGAGCCGCGGCGGGTCCCGAGCTCGATCTGATGATCGACTTTCACGGGCGACTCTCGCCGGCGGCGGCCGTTCGCTTTCTCGACGGTGTACGCGACCAAGATCTGCTGTTCGCGGAGGAGCTGATCCCGCCGGACAACGTGCCGGCCTACGCCCAGGTGACTGCCGCGGTGCCCGAGGTGCCGTGCGCGACCGGCGAGCGACTCTACACCCGCTGGGGGTTCCGCGAGCTGATCGAATCGCGCGCCGTGCACGTGGTCCAGCCCGACATCTGCTACGCGGGCGGCATCTCCGAGCTGCGCCGCATCGCCGCGCACGCCGAGACGCACTACATCTCCATGGCGCCCCACAACCCCAACGGCCCCGTGGCGACGGCGGCGAATATTCAACTGGCGGCGGCGACGCCGAACTTCCTCATCCTCGAATATGCGCGCAAGCCGCCGTACTTCGAGAGCGTCTTGCAGGAACCGCTGGCCTTCGCCGATGGGCATTTCGCGTTGCCGGAGGCTCCGGGTCTCGGCGTCGAGCTGGATGAGGCCTTCATCGCGGCGAACCCGCCACACGAGCTGGAATTCGGCTCCGACGTATACGCCGACGGCGCGGTGGCGGACATATAGGGGAAACTCAGGAGCGGACGGGCCGGACCCTCACCCTAACCCTCTCCCTGAGGGAGAGGGAACCGGACCGTAGGCGGCCAGACACCGGTCAGCCACGGCGCTCCAGGTGAAGTCGCGCAGCACCCGCTCGCGGGCGCGCGTGCCGCAGGCCGCGGCATGCTCGGGATTTGACGTATACGGCGCCAGCGCCGCGCGAAGCGCCGCCGAATCGCCCGGAGGCACCACGACGCCGTAGGACGGCTCGACGACCTCGGGAATCCCACCGGCCTGCGAAACCACCACGGCCGTGCCGCAGGCCATGGCCTCCAGCGCGGCCAGCCCGAGCAGCTCCGGATGCTGCTGGTGGCGGCCGCGAAAGTCCTCGAACACCGAGGGCATCACCGCCACGCAAGCGCGGCCGAGCGCCTGCACGAGCTCCCGGTCGTCGGCGTCTTCGTGGAACGTGACGGCGCGGCCCTCGGCTTCGCGCCGCAGGAACGCGGCGTAGTCGAGGTCGGCGGGTCGACCGTACACGGCAAGATGCGCGTCGTCGGGCAGCGCGCGAATGGCGTGCTCGATCCCCTTGTGCGGCAGCAGGCGGCCCACAAACACCACTTCGCCGCGAGCCTTGGCCGCAGACGGCGCAAACACCTGTGGGTCTACCCCACCGTGGACGATCGCCGTGCGACGGCCCATATAAGGCAGCGTGTCCACCACGAACCGGCTTTGCGCCAGGTGGGCGTGGACCCAGCGCCCCAGGCGAGCGCGCCGCAGCCACCCGACCCCGCCGCCTCCGTGATCCGTGACGAACACGCGCTTCCCGAGCGGACGCGCCAACAGTGTCGCCAGCGCCGTCAGCCCGGTGCGCGCCTGGTGGCAGTGGACGACGTCGGCCCACAGGAGGGCGGGAATGAAGCCCGGACCGATGGCGTCATACGGGCGGTCCCGCAGGTGGCGCCAGGTGCGGGCCACTTCGATGGGGAACCCGGCGGCGTCGGCGGTTGTGGGTGGCCCGCCGAATGCGACGAGCCGGGTCGGCACGCGTTCCCGCATGGCGCGCGCGAGCTCGAGGGGAAAGCGCTCGCCGCCGCCGATGACCGAAATCTCCCCGAACCACGTCGGAGAGAGGTGGAGCACCCGCGGACGATCACGCGCCGGCATGCTAGGGCGCCTGGGCCACGATCAGGTAGCCGCCGGGATCGTCCACCTTCCGACGGAAGGGTCGCCAGAGCATCGCGGTCCACGCGGCAATCCACGCGCTGCGGTGGACGAGGCGTCGGCGGTGCAGCGCCCGAAAGATATCCAGGACGCGGCGTCGGCCCAGCCGATGCGTCATCAGCGCGTCCAGGCGCTGCCAGGCGTGTTGCGTGCGAGCGGGTAGGTGCCCGCCGGTGTCGACGATGCCGAGGCCGCAGGTGTCCAGCAGCGCCGCCCATTCGTCGAGCGAGCGGTAGTGGAAGTGGCCCAGCCGGTCGTTCGTCGCTTGCAGGGCGGCCTCACCGCCGGGTCCCTGGCGAATCCGCTCGGCGAAGGCCGGGGAAGGCACCGTGAATACCAGCCGCCCGCCCGGCGCGAGCGCCCGCGCCGCCTCGCGCACGGCGGCTCGGTCGTCCGGAATGTGCTCCAGCACGCTTTGGCTGAAAACCGTGGCATAGGCGCCTTCGGCCAGCGGGGCCCGCGTCGCGTCCGAGCGAATCACGCCCCGGTAGACGCCCAGGTCGCGGGCGGCGCGTGCCTCGCTGGCGAGCAATTCGAGGCCGTCGCGCGGCCAGTGGTCGTGGAGCACCACTCCGGCGACGGCGCCCCCGCCGCAGCCCAGATCGAGAACCGGCGCACCGAACGCCACCTCGCGCAGCATGGCGAACTCGGTGGCGCGCCAGAGCGCGATCGCCGGCTGATGCAGGTGCGCCTCGATCGCCAGTCGCAAGAGCTCGCGGTCGGAGCGTCCCGCGAGAGCCGTGGACAGCAGCGACGGCAATCCGGCGGGCACGCTAAGCGGCCGGTTCGCCATGCGATCGCGCGACGAGCTGGGCCATGCGCACGGTGTAGGTGTGGTCGCGCAGCACGCGCCGGCGACCGGCCTCCGCGATCCGCGCCCGCGCCGCGTCGTCGCCCGCGTAGCGGTGCAGCCGGTCAACCAGGTCGTCGACGCCCTCGTAGACGGCGACTTCGTGTCCAATCTCGAGCAGCTCGCCGAGCCGCGCCTTGGCGTCGCAGAGTTGGAAGGCGCCCGCGGCGGGAATCTCAAAGGTGCGCATGTTCACGCCCTCGCGCATCTGGGCATGGTGTGCGTTGAGCGCGATCTTGGCGCGGCGGTAGGCTCGCGCCACGGCCGCGGCGGGCAACAGCGTCAGCCCTTCGTGTCGTTGCCGCGCCGGCGAGTTGGCGTCGAGCTTCTCCCACCCGCGGCCCCAAACCGCCACGCGCAGGCCGCTGCGGGCCGCGGCCTCCACCAGGTCCACGCGCAGGCGCGTGGACGGCAAATGCCCCATGTTGTGCCGCGCGTCGCCCACGAACACCACGTCCCACTCCGGCGGGTCTTGGAGTTCGTCGGGTGCTGGTCCCCAGGTGTCGGGATCGGCGGCATGGGTCATGAACTCAGCCCCCACCCCGTGCCGGGCGAGGTCGGCCGCATAGGACGGCTCAGCGAGGAAGAATCGGTCGTAGAGATGGGCGGCGGCCATGATGTGGGGAAACCACGAGGGATCGTCCCCACACCACTGCACCACGGGTCCCGACGTGAGATCGCGCAGGCGCTCGACGGTTTCCGGCAGCAGCACCTCGCCCTTCAGGACCACGGTGAGATCGGGGCGGTGGCGCACGGCGGCATCCAGCACGCGAAGATTGTCACGGCGCATGGCCTCGAGCACCCGCCCGATATGAAACCGATGCGGCCCGGCGAGCCGGCGCCGCACGCGGCCCCAGAGACCCACCGGACGTGCCAGGTCGCGGCCATAGAACAGTGTGGCCACGTCGTGGCCTCCGGCCTCCAACCCCGCGCCGCAATAGTCGGTCCATAGACCCGTGTCCCATTCGGGCCCGATCAGGAGGACGCGCATGCTTGCTCCAGAGACTTCCACGCCCGTCGCGCCGTCCGGGTCCAGGTGAACTCCGCCGCCCGCGCCAGGCCGCGCGACCGAAGGTCCTCGCGCAGCCGCTCGTCACTCGTGACCTGCAGCAGCGCCTCGGCAATGGCGTCGGAATCGTGCGGGTCGACGGCCATCCCCGCATCGCCGGCGGCGTTGGCCAGTCCGCCTTGGTTCGTCGCGACCACCGGCACGCCCGAGGCCATGGCCTCCAGCACCGGCATGCCGAAGCCCTCGTCGATGGCGACGCTGACAAAGGCCGAGGCCCCGGCCAGCAACGCCGGCAGGTCGTGGGCTTCGACGGCGCCCGTGATCTGGATTCCCTTGCCGCTCATGCGTTCGAGGTCGGCGGCGACATCCGCGTAACGCCAGCCGGGGACGCCCGCCAGGACAAGCGTGTGCGCGAGGCCGCGCCGCCGCGCCTCGACATACGCCCGGGCCAGCGTGCCGAGGTTCTTGCGCGGCTGCAGCGTGCCGAGGAACAGCACATACGGCGACTGAATGCCGAGACGGTTCACCGTCTGGGTGACGTATTCCGCGTCGACATCTGCCCGAAAGCGATCGCCGTCAACGCCATGGGGCGCCACGTCCACCCGTTCGGCCGGAAAGCCGTATATCCGCGCGACCTCGTCCCGCACCCATTCGGAAACCGCCAGGACGCGAGCGGCCCGATGAATGCTGCTCGCCGTCCACCGATCGAGGTAGTCGCGTGTCGGCGCGTCGAAGAAGGCCTCGGCTCCAGGCCGCATGAACGCCACGTCGTGAACCATCGCGACATGGGGCGGACCGCTGACAAAGGGCGGGGGTTCGTGAGCGCTCTGGAGGTACACGTCGGCGGCGCGCCAGGCTCGGGCCAGCGGCACTCGGGCACGGTACCAGGGGTCGCCGCCGAATGCTTGGGTCAGAGGGCGGTTGCCGAACCTGAAGGGCCGCAGCACGCAAACCCTGGCGTTGGCTCCCTCGAAACCGGGGTAGCGCGACGGGGCATCCATGAGCAAGTCGAGCCGGTGAGGATCCGTGGTTTGCACGAGGGCGCGCGCGAGGCTGCGCATGCTCTCGCCGTGCCCGTCGGTGACCATCAGGTTGGCGTTGCGGAGGTTTATGGCGGCGCGCATCAGGGGCTATCGCCTGGGTCGGGCTCAGGACGCCGGAAGAGCAGGCCGACCTCGTGCCGGATGGTCTCGCGATCCATCAGGTAGATGAGACCCGCATAGAGCAGCACGACCACGATGCCGCCCTGGATCAGCAGCACCCAGTCGGTCAGCAGCGGGAGCATGACCAGGCGACCGAACGCGCCTGCCAGCACAGCCGCGGCCAGCGGTCGCGCGAGGTGCCGCAGCAGGCGGAAGTCGAAGACGTCCCGCGCCAGCGGCAGCAGCACCAGCGCCGCCGCAAATTGGGTGGCCGCCAGGGCAATCGGGATGGCGAGCAGCTCCAGTCCGGCCGCGCTGAGGCCAATGGCCAGCGCCCAAGCCGCCACCGCCCAGACGATGGCGATCACGAGAATGACGCGCGTCCGGCCGAGCGCGGCGAGGATTGGTGTGAGCAAACCGTTGATCGGCACCAGGACGGCGCTGGCGGCCAGCGCGTAGAGCGCCGGGATCGCCGGCAGCCACTGCTCGCTGTAGATGTAGATGGCGATCTCCGGCGCGAAGGCGATCACCGCCGCAAAGGCCGGCAGCGTCACGATGGCGTTCCACTTGAGCGTAAGCTCGGCGCCGCGCCGCACACGCTCGATGTCGTCCTGCATGCGGGCAAACGTGGGCAAGGTGACCCTGGACACCAGCTGCGTCAGCGTGAGCGGCTGCGACGCGATCTTGTCCGCCCAGCTCAGGAGACCCGTGCCGTCAGCACCGACCGTGCGCGGCGACAGGAGCGGAATCAGCGAGTCCTTGGCCATCAGGGCCAGGCGGGCGCCCTGAAACTGGGCGCCGAATCGAAGGTAGTGCCGCAGACCCGACGGTCGCCAGGTTGGAATCGGCGCCCACGGCTGCGCCACGACCACCGCCAGCGTCGAGACGATGCTCGCCCCGACGTGGGCGATGATCAGGCTCCAGGCCTCGAACGCGCCGATGGCGAACCCGATGCCGGCGCCGAAGTACCACACCGTGCCGGCGATGTCCGCGGCCGCCAGGCGACCAAAGCGCAGGTGACGCTCCAGCAGCGCCGCCGGCACGAGCCGAAACGCCGAAAGCCAGATGGAGATACCGAAAATGCGGATCATCCACGGATCCGCGTCCACGCCGATCCACTCCGTGAGCATCGGCGGGCCGGCGAATACGACGATGGCCGCGGCCAAGGTCACCAGCCCCAGGTGCAAGGTGAACACGGCGCGCAGGTCGGACCGGCCGGGATCCTCCCGGCGCTGGATCACGCTCGGATGCAGCCCGACGTCCGTGAACTGCTTGATGATTCCGGCAAGAAAGGCAATCGGCACGACGACGCCGAAATCGGCCGTCGTGAGCAGGCGGTACAGCGCGATGTCGCCCGTGAACGACACGAGTTTCATGCCGCCCTCGCGCACGCCCAGCGCAACCACGCCGCGCACGGCTCGCTCGCCCAGCGTCGAGGGCGACTCGTGTTCGGAAGCTTCAGCCGTCATCTCATGACCCTCGCCGAATGGGTCGGCCGAGCGTCTGCTCGTAAACGTCGATGAGCTGGGCCGTCGATCGCTCCCAGGTCATGGTCGCCGCGTGGGCCCTGCCGCCTTCCCCGAGGCGCACGCATTCGTCCGTGGAGGACAACACTCGGAGCATTGCCGTTTCCAGCGCCGTCACATCGCCGGGCGCGACCAGCAACCCGGTCTCGCCGTGCGCCACGATCTCCTCCGCCGGGGAGTCCAACGAGCTGATCACCGGCGCGCCGCAGGCGCCGGCCTCGAGCAGCACCAGGCCGAACCCCTCGAAGTCGCGTCCAACCGAGCGGTAGGGCATGACCACCACCGACGCGCGGGCATACCAGCGCACCAGCTCGTCGTGGCTCACGGCTCCCGTGAGGATCACATCGTCTTCCAGGCCCAAGCCGTGGATGCGTTCGCGGAGCCGCGCAACGAACGACGAACTTGCCGCGTACGGCCCCACGATGACGAAGCGCGACTGCGGCACGCGCGCGCGCACCGCGGCGAAGGCCTCCAACGCTACGTCGAACCCTTTGCGCGGCTTGGGCTCACCGACCGCGACCACCAGCCCGGCCTCGCGCGCCGGCGGCGGGTCGGGAACCGCAAATTCATTCGCCCGCACGGCCAGCGGCACAACCGTGGAGTGCGTGAATCCCGTGTCCCGCCGCACCCGCTGCTCCGTATAGCGGCTGATGGCGATCAGTCGCCGCGCGCGGTGCATGGCCAGGCGCAGCAGGCGCGACTCCAGCCAAACCCGGCTGGACGGCACCGAATAGGTGCCGACGAGCGACACGAACAGCGGGCGGAGTCCAGCGGCGAGGGCCACGGCGGGGGCATAGGGCTCGACCATGCAGTGGACGGCGTCAACACCCCGCAGCGCGCGCCACAAGGGCCGGATGGTCCGGGCGAGCAAGCGTGCGAAGTGGGGCGTACCGTCGCGAAACGACGGGATCGGCGCGTGGTCGGGATGGGCGCGCAGGTCGGCGGGCATCGTGCCGCCGGGCGTGACCAAGCGCACGTCAACGCCCGCCGCAATCAGCCCGCGCGCCAGCTCGCCGGCGTAGCGCCCCCAGCCGTTGGTCGGGTCCAGCTCGTCGGCCACGATGGCCAGCTTCACCGCCGCTGCCTCCAGGCGCTCAACGCCAGCATCGGCGCCAGCAGGCCCGTGGCGACCAGCGAGGCGATCACGCCCGCCGCGAACCCGGGCGGCTCGAACCGCATGCGGATCTCGTGCGCGCCCGCCGGGAGCGCGAGACCGCGCGCCACCAGGTTGACGGTCAGAATGTCCGCCGGCCGGCCGTTCACCTCGGCGCTCCAGCCGGGATACGGCGCATCGTTGAGCACCAACAGGCCCGGCGCGGCCAGGTCGACGCTGAGATCGATGCGCTCCGGGCCGCGGGCGATGGGGCCGATGACATCGGACCGGCTGGCGCCCTGACCGGGCTCGATGCCGGGCTCGCGCGACACGAATGCGTGGTCGGGGCGCTCCGCGAGCTGTTTGAGCAGGGACTCGGCGTCGTCGACCACGGACCACCGTCGCGCGATCCATGCCTCGGGTCGCCAGTCGTGAATCTCATAGACGTACAACGGCTGCTCCACGCCGGCCCATTCGGGAAGCGGGATCGTGCCCGCATGCACCTCATGCAGTCCCTCGATCGGCAGCGGCACCCCCGACGTGATGTACCGGACGTTTGTCGCGGCCAGGGCGCCCAGACGTGACTCCAGGATGTCGAGGCGGGCGGTGGCGTCGAGTGAGGCGTCGCTGGCGAAGCCGGGCACGATGGCGCGTTCACTGCCGACAAACGCCAGAAACTGCGCCGTGCTGCGCGGCATCAGGTTTTCGTAGCCGTCAATCGTCCTCGGCCCGCCGTCCAATGCCAGGTTCGGGGCGCGAGTGGCGGTGAGAAACACCCACTCGAGCAGGTCGCGCTGATTGCGTGACAGGCGATCGCCGGTCGCCGTCGACAGCTCGAACTTCTGGGCCTGGGCGCGATAGGAAAAAAGCCGGCCGTCGCGCTGGTCGGCGGAATCGGCCGGCAGCGGCGCGGGCCGGTCGTACCACTCGGCCGGCACCGTGGGAATGACATGGCCCGGCGCCAACAGCAGATCGACCGCGAGCACGGCCCCAACGCCCATTTGCGCATGCCTGCCCTGGAGGATTCCGCGCCGATAGGCCCAAATCAGCGACGCGCCGAGAACCGCAGTGACCAGCAGCAGTCGGGGCGTGGGTCCCGCGAGGCTAAATGCTTGCTCCAGCCGCCCGTAGAGCTGGTCGAAGGTGCGGTAGTAGCGTTCGGCGGTGAGAAACCGGTCCTCGGACCCCACGATCACCCGGTCAACGTAGTCGTAGCCGTAGGGCACGATCAGGAAGGCGAAGCCGGTGAGCGTGATCGTGGCGGCCAGGGTGCCAACCGCGATGAGGCCGGCCAGCCAGGTCCAGGCGCGCACCAGCCAGCCAACCGCCCGCGCGGCGGCCAGGTCGGGGCGGGGGAGCAACTCGAAGCCGTAGGCCGCGAGGAAGGCCAGGCCGAACGTCGCCACAATCCCGAATCGCGCGGGCTGGCGGAAGAATCCGAACAGTGGCAGCTTGTGCAGCAGCGGGAATCCCAGGCTGTAGGCGCCCATCGCCAGCACCCAGGCGACGACCACGAGCACGGCGAGGAAGCGCACCACGCGGTGCCGGCGCGCGGCCACCAATGCAAGAACCGCGAGCACGGGCGTGAGAATCCCGAGATAGAGCAGCTCCTCGGCGTTGAGCGTCTCGTCGAGCACGCGCGGAATCTCGAACGACGGGTAGAGGTAGCCGAGCACCAGGCTCCAAGGCGGGATCGAACCTTGCGCCGCAATCGCATATTCGAGGCCGGCCGCACGGCCGGAGAGCTCCGTGGCTTGGATAGTCGGCAGGAAGCGCACGGCGCCCAGGGCGAGGCCCACGACGACGGCCGTCAGCAGCCAGGCCCCGAGCGCAAGGGCGGGCGCCCGCCCGGCCTCGCGCCACGTCCAGGTCAAACGGAACAGGGCGTACATCAGCCACGCCGACACGAACAGCAGGGCGATCTGCGGATGCCCGGCCAGGCCCGTGATCCCGGTGATGACCGCGAGGCCGACGGCCCAAGTCCGCCGTCCCTGGGCCATGCGTTCGATGGCGACCAGCCCCGCGGGCAGGACGAAGTAGATGTCGGCGTAATTCAGGAAGCGGGATGTGGCGAAGACGAAGGGGCTGTAGGCGTAGAGGAAGGCGGCGAGAAACGCGCCGCGGCGCGACAAGCCCCAGACGCGACCGAGGCCGTAGGCGGAGACCGCCGCCAGGACAAGACCCAGGGAGGTCTCGATGAAATAGGCCCGCAGGGGGTCGAAGACCCGCAGCAGGCCCCAGGTCAGCGGGTAGAACCAGCCGAACTCGGAGAAGGCCACGGGAAACCCGCCGAGCATGCCGTCGGTCCAGAGCGGAATGCGGCCCTCGGCGAGACCCGCCGCCAGCAGGCGATAGCGCGGCTGATAGCTCAGGAGCACGTCGAAGTCGAGCCAGGGCTCGCCCGCGAGCAGGATCCCGCGATTCAGGATCAGGAGCGGCGCGAGCAGGCCGATGGCCACCAGCAGCCGGTGCCGGTTGGCGCCGGCGCGCTCCAGGCGCTCGGCCGCTCGCCCCAGCAGAGCGGCGGCGCGCGTCAGGCCGGCCGCGACAGGTCGAGAAAGTCCACGATCCTGGCCGCGCGTCGATTCCACGTGCAGTCCGCTACCTCATTCCGGGCCGTGCGCGCCAGGCGTGCGGCGAGTTCATGGTCGCTCAAGAGGCGCTCGATGGCGGCGGCCAGCGCCGCATTATCGTCGGGAGGCACGAGCAGCGCGTTGTGTTCATGGCGCAGCACCTCGCGCAGCGACGGCAGATCGCTGGCCACGATGGGCACGCCGGCCGCCATGTACTCGAACATCTTGAGCGGCGAGGTGTGCTCGCGCGCGATGATCGTGGAGCCGCTGAAGGGGATCACCGCCACGTCGGCCGCGGCCAGGTAGCGCCGCGCCTCGGCCGGTGGGCGATGGCCCGTGGTCCGCACGTTGCGCCTGGCGCCGGCAAGCCGGCGAACCCGGTCGAGGTCCGGCGGCACGCCCCCGACGATGGCGACCTGCACGGACTCGGGCAGCGTCGCCGCGGCGGCGATGAGCGTGTCCACGCCCTTCCAGGCGTAAAGATGGCCCACGTAGCAGACGAGCGGCGTGTTCGGGGCGAGGTCGAGCGCCTGGCGCGCTGTGGCCCTCGGCTCCAGGTCGAAGGCGGCGGCGGGGGCGGCGTCATGCGCCACCAGCACGCGCTCGGGCGGCAGGCCGCGTTCCAGATACCACCGGCGCAGCGCGGACGAAATCACCACGATGCGGTCCACCCGGCGCGCGGCCCACAGGTGCAATCGCTGCGACGGCGCCGATCGCGGCAGCGTGTGGCACTCGAAGCAGGTGCGGACGCCGGGGCGACGGCGAAGCGTCGTCAGCGTCAAGGGAAACAGGTCGCGGCTGTAGACCACGCCGCCGCCGAGTCGCCGCATGAGCACCAGCGCGCTGAGCGTGAACGTCGCGAGTTGGATCAGGTGTGCCAGCAGCGGGATAGGTCGACGGCTGAGTGCGGGCCAATCGACCGTGACGCGTTTGATCAGGTCGATGCAGGGCAGGCCGATGAGGGCGAATGCCCGCGCAACGCCGAAGTAGGCAAAGGGGTCGTTGACGTGCCGCATGGCGTCCATGTTGGCGCGGCGGGCATGGAGCAACAGCACCTCCAGGCCCTGCGCCGTGAACGCCTCGGCCATGTGCATGATCTGCAGCGGGTGGGCCTTTTCGCTGGGAATGCGCGCATTGGCGAGGAAGATCAGGCGCACGATGCTCGGCCTCAGATCTCGTAGCGGATCGACGCCGTGACGCCGGCGCCAAGCGGTCCAAGTCGCACCTGGTTGTCCTTCACGCGCCAGCTGGTCGGGGCATCGACCTCGAACCATTCAATGGCCGCTGGGTAGCGATAGGCAAGTCCCGTGATCGGCTGCGCGATGCTCACGGCGTCGGCGACCCGCAAGCGGTCGCCGTTCCAGCGATAGGCGCGCTCGGTGTGCAAGGCGGGGTGCGGCTCGCCGTCCGCGCGCGCCAGGCAGGAAGCGATTCGCACGCCGTCGTCGTCGAAGCCGACCTCGCCGTCGAGCGCGTGGATGGAGGCGAATTGGCCGTCCGCCGCCCACGCCGGCGGCCCGAGGAAGCGATAGAGCATTCGCACGGCATGCCAGCGGCGGCCGCCGCGCCAGTGCATCCGCGCGAGGCGCAGGCGAAACCACGCGTCGGCGTCGAGCGGGCCCGGCGCCGCCGTGGCTGCGGACGACAGAAACCATGTGCCCTCGGGCATCCAGGGTTCGCAGACGTGCGCCAGGACATTGGCCCAGCCGCGCTCCACGTCGCCGACGTAGACCAGGCCGCCACCGCCAATTCGAGCCCCGACAATGCCGTTTGCCGGCTCCTTGCGGACACGCAGGATGGCGCACGCGCGGCGAGTCTGAAGGCGCACCACCCCGGCGTCGGCACGGTGGATCGGCGGCGAAGGCTTGGGTGGCGGGGGATTCGTCGGGAGGTCATCAAGCTCCGCGGCGGCGTGGGCGCGCGCGAGCCACGCGAGGTCCGCGGTATGCGCGACGCGGGAAATGGCCGTCGCGCCGGTTGGGCAGGCATCGACCAGCCCGTCGGGGCCCACGGCCTGGGCCGAGCGCGCCGCGACGATTCCCGCCAGCCGGAGCGCCGCCGGACGCCCGTCCGTCGCCAGTGCGTAGGCGTCGTAGGGCGCCGTGCCGGCCTCGGCGTCCGCGTCCCAGCACCAGCGCTTGCCGTCGAGCGCCAGCGGCTTCACGCCGTCGGGCCGCAAGATGTCGATCAGAAAGTCCACGCCCCGTTGCAGCGCCTCTGCGTGGGACTCCCGGTCTCCTATGCGTGTCAGGGCGTAGCGAGCAAAGGCGAGGATCCGGCTGTGGTCGGTGACCGCGGTGTCGCCGGCGGTGGGAAATGATCCGTCGGGCCGCATCTCGCCAAGGGCCCCGGCCACTGTCTCTCGCACGGTGTCGAACCACCCCCGCTCGCCCAGCACGGCGGCGGCGCTCGCCAGACCCAGCGCGCCGCACAGTCGCTCGCTGATGACCGGCGCGCCGGCCACCGACGGCGCTAGATAGGTCTCCGCGCAAAGGCGGATGGCCTCCTCGATGCGCGCGCGGTCGATGTCAGGCAGCCGGTCGCCGGCCACGTCAAGCAGCGTCGCCAGCGCGTCCACGCATTCGCCGCACTCGACGAGGAGCGTCGACGCGTAGTGGGGCCGGGCGGGAAAGAACACCCAGGCCCCGCCCGCCGCGTCGTCCTGGCCGAGCCGGCCGGTGACGGCGCGGGCCACGCGCACCGCGCGGTCGATGTAGCGATCGACCGCGTCCTCGGAGGCGAGGGCGCAATTGAGCACGATGGCGCGCGCGGTCTTGCCGGTGTGGTCCACGCCGTGCTCGGGGCAGCGGGCGTAGCCGTCGCGCCCCAGGAGCCGTTCGAAGGCATCCGAGGCCTGCTCCAACGCCCAGCGGGCGCGAGCCGTGAGTCGCGCCCGCTCGCTAGACACCTTCGCCCACCTTCGCGGCGGGCGCGGTGCGCGGAAACGGCGGATCGCGGCCCTCGCGCAGCGCCGCGAACACTTGCACGAGCCGACCCGCCAGGCCGCTCGCGGCGTGGTTTTCGATGACCGCTTGCCTGAGCTGGTCGATCGTCGCCGTGCGCAAACCTGGATGAAGCGCCAGCGCCCGTCGCAGGCCATTCGCCAGGGCCTCCGGCGACGACTCGAGCAGGAAGTCGCCCGCGAACCCGCCGAGCGCCGCGCGATAGACGACGTTGTTGGTGACCAGCAACGTGCCGGCGGCAAGGGCTTCCAATCCGGTCTTGTCGAGGGAAGTTCCACTGCGCCAGGCGACGAAGGCATCGAGGCCGGCGTAAAACTCCGGCATGTCCGTGCTGGGCAGCCCGCCCAAAAACGTGACGTGCTCCGTGAGATTCGCCTGTCGCACGCGCTCGTGAACATCGGCCAGGTAGGCATGATCTGAGGGATAGAACGGCTCGCCGGCGACGCGCAGCTCGACGGGCACGCCGTCGTCGCGGAGCTGCGCGACGGCCTCGATCACCGTGGTCAGCCCCTTGAGCGGCGTAATCCGTCCGGCGACGCCGATCACGGGCCGCGCCGGCGGCTCGGATCGGATGGGCATGGCCGCGAGCCGGGCCGTGTCGATGCCCTGGCCCACGATGAATGCGCTCGGCGACGGCAGCGGGTAGCTCTCGGGAGCTGAGGTGATGGTCGCGCTGGACAGTCTCACGCCGGCGCGCAGCGTTCGCGTGAGGCCGTGGCTGGCGTACCAGAGCACGAGCGGGGTCCGACGCGCGATGCACCAGGGGGCGGCGGCGACGGCGTAGGCCGGGACCATGTGCGCCAGCACGCCGTCCACGCGAGCGCCGCCGATCAACTGAAGGCACCGGCCAAGCAGCAACGGCCAGCGGGACGCACGACCGCGCCCTCTTTCCTTGCCCAGCCCATGCACGGTGACGTTGGGCGGCAAGTCCACCGCGCCCGTGGAGGCGGCGATAACGTGCACCTGGTCAACGAGCCCGGCCAGCTCGCCCGCCCAAAGGTGGGCGAACCCAAGAATGGAGCTGTCAGTCGAAAGCTCCTGCGTGATCATCAGCAGCCGCAGCCCACGTCCTGCCTCGCTCACGGCAGCGATTCCGCCGCCAGGTCGCGATAGGCCCGGGCGTAGGCGCCGAGGATCCGCTCGCGAGTAAAGGGCTCGGTTGCCCGTCGCGCCGCCGCACCGGCGCTGGCCAGCGCTCCGCGTGTGCCGCGCACCTGCGTGACCAGGTCGCCGCCGGCCTTGGCATCCCACGGCAAGAGCCAGCCGTTCATGCCGTGATCGATGATCTCGGGCATCAGCCCCACCGGCGTGCTGAACACCGGCGTGCCGCAGGCCATGGCTTCCAGGCACACCCGAGGTCCGCCCTCGCTGCGCGACGTGCAGGCCAGGGCTTCCATCTGCCGGTAGCGCGCCGCCAGGTCGTCCGGACCGTCAACCCAGGCGATGCGGTCGACGCGATCCCCGATTCCCGCCGCGGAAAGGCGTCGCTGCAAGGCGTTGGCTTCCGGGCCGTCGCCCACGACCAAGAATCGCGAGTCGGGGGCGTCGGCCGCCACGGTCGCGAAGATCTTGACCAGGTAGTCCAGGCCCTTGTTGGCGACCAGGCGTCCCACGAATCCCAGCGCGTATGGCCGGGGATCGTCGCCCGGACCAAACACCTCTCGATCGACGTGCGCCGACGGCAGCACCAGGATATTCTCCGGCGGCACGCCCCACCGTCGCAGCAACTCGGGCACCTGTTCGCGGTTGACCACGCGGATGGCGCGGGCGCGCCCGGCCGCGAATCCGACGTAGGCCCGATATCCGAGCTTGGCCGCCGACTCCCACCACTGCGCGCGCCGCGGGTGCGCCGGGACGTGATGGATTTCGCTGACGTACGGCGCGCCAATTCGCCCGCTGAGGCGCGCGGCGGCGATGCCGTTCGAAAAGATGCCGTAGTCGTGGCTCACGATCAGGTGGTAGCGCCGCTCGGCGGCCAGGGCGCGCGCCCGGCGGATCAGCCAGCGCGCGTGCCAGAGCCGCCCGCCCGTCGACGGATGGACGTGCACGACGCGATGGACCGTGTGCGGTTGGGCCTGGCGAACGTTCGGCGTCAGCACGTCGATTCGGTCGAACTCCCGCGACAGTCCTTCGAGCGTGTAGTAGAACGGACCTCGCCGCCCCGCCGCTACGTCGCGATCGCCGCTGAGCATCAGCAGGCTGGGTTTCATGCGACGGCGCGGGCGGCTCCCGGCCGGCGGTCGATGGCGTCGCGCAGCACCTCGAGCGTTTGGTCCACCAGCCGGTCCCAGCGAAAGTGCTCCAGCCCGGTCTGCGCCGCCTGGGCCAATCGCGCGCCGTGGGCCGGGTCGGCGAGCAGGTCGTTCACGGCGTGCACGAATGCGTCCTCATCGCCGAACGGCACCAGCACCGCGGAGTGCTCATGGCGCAGGATTTCGCGGTTGCCCCCAACGTCGGTGGTCACGATCGGCGTTCCCACGTGGCGGGCCTCCACCAGCGTGTGCGAGAGGCCCTCGTACTGCGTGTTGAGGACGCATATCTGAGACGCCCGCAGGTAGGTCGCCACCCGGTCGTGGGGCACGTCACCGGTGAAGACCACCCGGTCCGTCACGCCAACCTCCCGCGCCAGCTGCTCCAGCCGGGACTGTTCCGGACCGCCGCCGACGATGAGCAGGGCGGCGCCGTGGTCGAACCGCGGCACCATGCGAATCAGCGCGTCGACGTGCTTCCAGGCGTAGAGCCGCGAGACGTTGCAGATCACGGGGGCGCGCAGGCCCAGGCCCTGGCGCGCGGCCTCCGGCTCCTCGTTGGGACGCGGCGTGCTGGTCAGCGCGTTCTGGATCACCTGAGTCTTGCGCGCATCGACGCCCCACCCCTCGACCAGGGAACCCACGTAGGCACTGGGGACGACGACCACGCTGGCGAGGCGGCAGTAGAACCGTTGGATCGCGCGAAACAGCCGGGTCTTCGCGCCATGGGTGGCGCTCTGGAACGGCTCGATGCCCAGCGACGTCAGCCCCCGGCGGATAGCCGACTCCCACGCCCAGTCGCCCACGACCTTGAGCACGCGCGGGCGGCCGGCCAGCAGCGCCCCGAGGCTGGCGGGGAGCTCGATGCCGTTGATGTAGACCACGTCGGACTGCAACGCCGCGCGCCAGGTGTGCCACATGACGCGGAGGTAGCGGATCGGCACCGGCATGCTCCACGACACCCGCACCAGGGGATAGGGAACCTTGACCGCGCCCGCCGGATCGTCGGTGCCGGCGATCACCCGCACGGCGTGGCCCCGCTGATGCAGCGACTCGGCCAGGTGATACACGTGCGTGGCCGGGCCGCCGACGGCGGGCGGAAAAATGTTCGACACCAGCGTTAGGCGCATGCTCGCGACGCTAGCACCGACCGTACGGCGTCACAACCGGGCGAGCCCAAGGTCTCCCGCCCTCGCGAACCGCTATCCGGCGTGGCCGTTCGCGCGACCGTTCTGCAACACCGGCAGCGGCTCGGTGGTGGCCACCGACCGGGCGCCGGCAAACGCCCGCCAGAGCGGGGTGTCTTCCTGCCACTTGGCGTCGCAGCCGGCGCACAGCGGATAGTCGGCCAGTTGCCCCCCGGTGTGCGCCTCGCGGATGGCCCGATAGGCGTCGCTGTTCCACACTTCCTGGATCGACTGCGTGCTGAGGTCGCCCATGATCTGCTCTTCGGCGAAGTCGGCGCAGCACGACGGCACGCGCCCGTCCCAATAGACCGCCATCGACTTCCACAGCCAGTTGCAGGGGTAGTAGACGGGGCCGTGGGGGCGCGCCGTGTAGAAATCGGAGTCGGTCAGCGTGCCCGCCCAGCCGTGAGCCCAGAAGGTGTCCCACTCGTCGACCGGCAAGCCGGCGAAGCGATCCGTGAAGTGCGCCGGAATCACCGGACGCGCGCCGACGCCCATCGACTTCTCCCAGAGCTGGATCACTTGCATGACGACATAGGGCTTCGGGCCGGGAAGCCGCTTGCGGGCGTCGAGAAACCGCAAGACGCGCTCCAGCACGCGATCGAATGTGGCGCCCTTGCGCATTGCCTCGTAAGTCTCGGGTTCGCCGGAATCGAAGCTGATGGTCACCTTGGAGGGCCGGGCTTCCAGCAAATTGGCGATCGCGTCGTCGCGCCACAGCGTGGCGTTGGTGTTGATGTGGGCGGCGATCCCGGCGCGCTCGCAGGTCTCGATCATCTCGTAGATGCCCTTGTGCATCAGGGATTCGCCGCGGAAGAACAGGTTGATCTCGCGGGTGAAGTGGCGGGCCTCGTCGATGATCTTGTTGAACAGGTCCATCTCCATGAACCCGTTGGTCTCGTTGGCCCCGACGCTCTGCGGGCACATGGGACAGCGCAGATTGCAGAAGCTGGTCGGCTCCACGTGCATCTTCAGCGGGCCATAGGGCAGCTCGCTGGTGCCGCGCATCCAGTGGTAGGCGAAGCGCGCCAAGCCCGGATGCGCCACCGCCTTGTGGCGGCGAAACTTGAGGACGAGGTCCTTGGCCTGGGTGACCGAGTTCACGGGCTCGCCGGGGTTGATTCGGACGGCGGAATCGCTTCGTCCCAGAGCATGTTCGGGATGCCGTCCTCGACCTTGTAGGCGTAGCCGCACACCGTGCACACGAGCGTCTCGCCGACAATGCGCAACACCCCGTCATCGCGCGGGTGCGCGTCGTTCACGCAGCGCAGAATGGCGAGAAAGTCCGCGGGGATCAGGTCGGCGTTGGAGGAGTCGGACATCACGTAGCCTCGATTCGACGCTAGAGCATGAAGTGGAGCGTGTCAAAGGCGAGTAGCACGGCCCCGTAGACGCCAACGATGGCGAGCCGCCAGCGTACGGCATGGGTCCCGTTCGGCCAGAGCAGGTGGGTGGCCGCGGCGAGCGCGCCGACGGAGATCACTTGCAGCGCCACCAGCACCAGGGCAACCAGCGCCAGGACCACCGGATAGGCCAGGTAATACTCGATCAGCGTGGTCGACCAGAAGTCGAGGCCCAGCCCGTTTTCGGGATGCGGCGGACGCACGTCAACCCCGAAGCGGGACCAGGGTGAGCGCGCCAGGGCGTCTTCGAGCATATCGGTCCGATCCGGCGCCAAGAGGTTGGTCGCGTCGGCGCGCAGGAGCCAGGCATGCGCCAGCAGCGGGGAAAACTGGTGGGCGTAGAGCACGGCCACGAAATCGCCTTCCGGCTGCTTGGCCGACCAGGGCTGATACGCCGCCCCGCCGTACACCGCGCCGTTCTCGGGTAGCTCCCCAACCACCTGCTGTTGATAAAGGTCGAGGTAGGAGCCAAAGTCCTTGCTCACGCCCATCACCTGCACACCCAGGCTGGCCAGGAGCACGATGGCAAAGGCTGCCCGCGGCAGCGTGCGGCGCCCCTTGCGGGCCAGCCACTCGATCGCCGGCGCGGCCATGATGACGAGTAGCGGCACGATGGGCACGAGATAGCGTGGGCCCCAGGCGTTGCCGCCGTACCAGACTTCCTTTTTGCTGTAGAGCAGCAGGTAGCCGATGGGGATGGCGACGAAAATGAACGCCTGCCATCCGTGGCGCCGGATGAACCAGGGAATCGCGGGGATCGCCACGAGGAGCACCGGGTTGTACCAGAGCAGGCCTTTGCCCCAGCTTGAAATCAGTCCGTGCACCCCGAGCTCGATCGGCAGGCCCAGCCACCCGCGGCTGATGCCTCCCCACAGCTCGTGGACGTAGAGCAGCCGCACGTCGAACAGGAAGGCGGCCGCCACCAGGCCCACGGGCACGACCGCGATGATGGGCGCGGCAAACGCGAGCGCCGGCATGAAGCCCTCGCGCCCCGCCTGGCGCCAGGTGCGCCCCCGCTTGTGGTTCAGGAAGATGGCCGCCACGAGCAGCGGCATCACGATCACGGAGACGTATTTGGTCACAGCCGCGGCGAGCGCCACCGTCCCCGCGAGCAACAGATACCGCCGCAACTGCGTCTGGTTGTAGATCAAGAGCAGCCAGACGCACACGAGCACCAGCAGGGTCACCAACGGTTCCGCGAAGTCGACGACCGCGTAGGGCCAGGCCATCGTGCCGAGCGCATAGACGAGGCCGATGGCCAGGGCGATGTCCACGCCGTAATCCAGGCGCCGCACGATGCGAAACACGACAACGGCGCCGAAGGCGGTGATCAGCGCATTGACCAGCGGCACCCAAATGCGTCGGAAGAAGTCGACCGTCTGCCGCTCGGACCACCGCCGGCCGATGCCCGGCCCGTCAATCCACGTGCCGTCAACCAGCCGTGCGGCCACGCCATCCACGTAAAGGTTGCCGTCCGGCTGCACGTACTCCAGTCGGGCGGACTCCAAGTGTATGGGATCCGCAAGGTCCCAGGTCGCGAGGTAGTAGTACGCCCGCGCGTTGCCGATCTGGCGTCCGGCGGGCGAGGGGCGCTCATGCTGAATCCGGGCGCGGACGTCGCCGCGGTCGTAGGCCCACTCCGCGGTCTCGATGCCCACCCGAATCGGTCGCACGATCTCGGTCCCGTCGGTCGCCGTGAGGACGAGGCTGGCCACTTGAAGGCCCTGGGCAAAGTCGGCGCTCAGGCCGGCGTGGGTGAGCAGCGACAGCCGGTCGTAGCGTCCGGGTTTCAGGCCGAGTTCGAGGACTCCGGTGCTGTTGGGCTGCGGCATTCCGCCGAGCGGCGCGTAGTTGACCAGCAATATTTCGTGCTCGCCGCCATGGATCGGGAGCCGATCGCGCTGCGGCGCGATTTGCGCGAACGGCTCGGCGGCGGCAACCACCGGGATCAGGGCAAGCGGCAGGCCCAAGCCCCAGCGTGAGAAATTGCCGCCATGCTCCCGCAGATACTTCTGATCGGGGTCGACCACCACGCTCTTGGCCATCTCGAAGGCGAACGTCCCGTCGGCGCTGTAGCCGACGCCGTTGCGACTCACGCCGGCGGTGAGCAGATAGACCGTCAGCGCAAGGAGAAACAGCACCAGCGCCGGACGCTGCACGATCCAACCCGGCATGTGCAGCCGCATCAGTTGTGCGCCGAACCGAAACGTGGCGCGCATCGCTCGCTACGCGGCGGGAAACCCAAGCTCATCGACTAGCCCGTGGAGACGCCGAGTGAAGGCGGCGACATTGAATCGCTGGCTCGCGGCCTGTGCGGCCTCGGACATGCGGCCGCGCAGTTCGGCGTCATGCACGAGCCGCCATGTGTGGTCACGCAACTCGCGCGTCGTCGACCAGCGAAATCCGTCCACGCCGTGGGTGATGATTTCAGGCAGCCCCCCTCGGTCGAGCACCACCGGAACCGCGCCGCTCGCCATGGCCTCCACCGCCGTGATGCCGAAGTGCTCGAATCTCACCGGATGGCGCGACTCGCGCTCCCCATGGCCGGCGGCGTGCCAATAGATCTGCGCTTCACCGTACAACCGTTGCAGGTCGGCGAACGGCGCGCCGACATGGAACTCGATGGGATGCCCCGCGGCGCGGCGCTTGAGGTCACGGGTGTAGTCCAGGTCAATATCGCGCTCGCTCTGCTGCCCGGCCAGGTGCAAGGTCCAGCCATCGAGGCCCTCGCGCCGCATGCGAATGAACTGGTCGATCATCACCCGGTGCTTCTTCTCGTGCGTGCCGCGAAAGAACCGGCCCACCCCAAGAATAGAGGGGCGACGGCGCCGGGGCGCGGCCCATGAGGTGTCAACCGGTGGGAAAAGTAACGGACCGTCGCGATCCCAGTAGTGGCGCATCCAGCGCCGGCTGAAATCGGAAATGGGCGCGATGAGATCGTAGGACTCCAGGAAGTCAAGCGAGCCATAGGTCGGCAGGCCCTCCAGCCGGATGCCCGCTTCAGGCAGCAGGCGGCGGAACAGCAGCTCGTAGAGCAGCCGGCGCGGGCTGCGCACGCGCACGTCGGTGACGGCCAGGCCCACCTCGCGGTTGTCCGCCTCGTCCAGGGTGTCGGCGGGGTTGAACACCGGCGACTCGAGCGTGAGTTCGAGCGGGTCATTCGCCCCACGCGAGCGATGGACGCGCAACGGCCAGCGCTCGAACTCGCCCGGGTGAGGCTCGAACGTGCGCTCAGCGAGCACCTCGCCGTCAACGAGGCACCGGACCGGAAGCGGCTCGTCGCGGCGAAAATTGCCGGCGATGACTTCGACGTTTGCCGTCGTGCGCCCCGGCGGCCAGGGGATGCGCACCACGGCGCGATCCGTGGTGTATCTGAACCAACCGCGGCCGAGCGGATGGACGTCGTAGAACCCGTCCAACCACTCCGGCAGGAGCAGCTGCCGAATCAGCATCTCCCCGACCCGTCGTCGCAGGCGCGCGGTCCAACCGCGCTCGATGGGCGACGGGAAGAGCACCAGCATCAGGCTGCGGCGCGCCGCGGACGGCTGCGAAGTCATGAACGAGGCGTTCACGAAGAGGTCGAACTGCGAGGTGTACTCGGCGAAGCGGTTCGGCGGCAGGGCCGGGATGACCTCGATCTGGACGTTCGACAGATCGAGGTTCAGGGCGGATTCCAGGTCCTCGCGAGCAATGCCGCGATGCGTGACCAGGCGCGTGTCGTCGAAGCGCTGGGCCAATACGGCGGCCGCCATGGCGGCGTGGCGCTCGCCGCCGCCGCGCTGATGCAGCCAGCGGTTGTAGACGGCGGCCTTCACTCGGGCTCGAAGAAGGGGTGCAACTCGCGCGCGTCCAACGGCCCCAGGCGCGCTTCGGTGCGCCGCAATCGCAGCGTGGCCGGCATGGCGCGCAGCGCCGCGCGCAGCGCCGAGGCCCGGGCGCGTCCGCGCGCCAGCGCCTCGGCATCGCCCGCGGCCAGCCCGCGGCGAATCTCGCGTCCTCCGTGGATCGACGCCAGCGCCGCGTGGTGGCCGGCACAGCGCCACGGCGCGTTCTTTGCCAACATGCGCAGCTTGCCGAATTCGACGTTGCGGATGAATGCGGGGGACCACTCGCGACTGGACGCCGCGTGGGCGTGGCGGACGACCGATGCCGGCTCGTACCAGAAGCGCCAGCCGCGGCGGCGCGCGCGCCAGGCGAGGTCCGCGTCTTCGTAGTACATGAAGATGCCGGGATCGAAGAAGTCCAGCGCTTCGAGCATCGAACGCCGGAAGAGCGCCGCGCCGCCCTTAACGGCGAACACCTCGCGGGGCGCGGCGAAGTCCGCTCCGTCCCAGGCTTGCCACACATTGCCGTGGGTCACGAAGGTGCCGCGATCGCGCATGGAGCCGTCGGGCAGCGGCTTGATGCCGGCGTTTTCGATGACCGGACGGGCGAATTCACGGACGGCATCTTCGGGGATGTCGCGTTCGAAGCGGGTGCGCTCAGCGGCGACCGGGAGCGCGGCAAGCGATTTGCCGCCGACCTTCACCGCAAGCTCGACGTCGTTTCGGTCGGTGCCGGCGGCGACGTCCAGCGCGATTCGGGCCTTGCCGTCGACGACGGGAACGGCCAGCGTCGCCGACGCGCCCGTCCAGCGAAATATGGCCCCGTCGTGGTCGGTCTCCGATCCATAGGCCCCTCGGTTGACGACGGCCGGGGCGGCTTCGGACGCGTCCGCATACAGGCGCACGCCGAGCTCCCGCGTGTCGCCGCCGCCGGGCACGAAAGTCGGCGCGTGCAGCTCCACGGGAACGCGGTCGTGCAGGTAGAGAATCTTCGGCGCGGCGCCTCCCGCCACCGGGTCGGTGCACAACCGCTCAACCAGCGGCCGCAGCCAGCCCGGATCGACCTCCGTATCGGGGTTGAGTAGGGCGATGAACGGGGCGGTCGCCTCGCGCATGGCCAGGTTGTTGCCGCGCGAGAAACCGAGGTTGGCCCCGGTCTCCACCAGCGCGACCCCCGGAAAGTCCCGGCGCAGATTGCGCACGGACCCATCGGTCGAGTCGTTGTCGACCACGGTGACGTCAAAGGCCGGATAGTCCGTGTCCAGGACGGAGTTCAGGCATCGATCGATAAACGCGCCGGAGTTGTAGGTCAGGACGACGACGTGGACGCACGGCACGCCGGCGCCGGCGCCGCCGACCGTCCGAGCCGGCTGCCGCGGCGCCTCGGCCGCGATGGCGCTGGTCATTCCACGCTGATCGTGCGCACGGCCAGCCCCAGGACGCGGGTGTCGTCGTCAATGCCCACCGCCGCCGGCACCAGCGGCTCCTCGACGACGATTTCGAGCTGCAACGTCGTGGGCCCGGTCACCGGATCCAGCGGCACGATCACGTCCTCGAAGTCCATGTGCCGCACCGTAAGCGTCGACACGTGCCGTCCATTGAGACGAATCTGGACGCTCGCGCCGTCGACGTCGTGGTAGGGCCGGCACACCGACATCCGCAACGTGCCCTGCCCCACGGATTGGGTGACAAAGGCCACCGCGCGATCCGTGGTCCAGCGGAGGCGGGGCGGCCACTCCTCGGCCGGATGCCAGCCCTCGCCGAGCCAGTCGTCGTCGCCGTCGCCAAGGCGGAGCTCGGCGGGCGGGTGGCGCCAGATCTGGCGCGGCGACTCGCTGATCATGTCCGGCTGGGCGACCGGGGCATCGCCGCGCTCGAGCGGCGGATGATCCCGCGAGACGCGGGCGCGCCATTGGGCGGGCACGACGACCGCGCCCCGCTGATAGCCGGCGAACTTGCCCACGAAGAATGTCAGGGCGTTATCCCACCGATGGTACGGCTGGTGGCGCTTGAGCTCGGGCCAGGCGCGAAGCGAAATGTTGTAGGCGCCGACGCCGACCGGCACCGGCCCGAGGCGGCAGGTGACGATGGTGCGGCCGGGCGGCACGTCCAGCGGGCCGATGGTGGTCTCCGTGCTTGACTCGGCAACCAGCAACCCGTCGCTGCGGTGCAGCGCGCAGCCGACAATCACGTCGGTCAGGTGCGTCTCGGCCTCCAGCTCTGCGGCCACGGTGACCGTGTCGCCTGGGAGCACGGTGTATTGCTCGGGTCCGGTTGCACTCTCCCGCAGGACCGCCGCCCGGATCTGTAGGGCGGTGGGTTCGTCCCGGTTGCGCCGTACGGCCGTCGCGTCGTCGGGCGTCGCGGTCCCTTGCATGTGCTGCACGTAGTCCTGGATGACCTGGTGGGGATCGCCGGTCTGGCGCACCTTGCCCCGATCCAGCCAGACCACGCGGTCGCAGAACCGGCGCACCTGGATGGGATCGTGCGACACCAGCACCATCGTGCGGCGGCGGCGCTTCACGCGGGCCAAGGCCGCGTAGCACTTGGCCGCGAAGTGCGCATCGCCCACGGCCAGCACCTCGTCGATCAGCAGGATTTCCGGATCCACGTGGATGGCGATGGCGAACCCCAGCCGCATGAACATGCCGGACGAGTAGTGCTTGACGGGCGTGTCGATGAATTGCTCGAGCTCGGCAAACGCCACGATGTCGTCGTACATCGCTTGAATCGCGCGCCGGTTGAGGCCGAGGAACGATCCGTTCAGGAAGATGTTCTCGCGTCCGGTGAGGTCGGGATGCATGCCGGCCCCCAGCTCGAGCAGCCCGAACACCCGACCGCGTGCGGTGACCTGGCCCTCCGTGGCCTGGATCGTTCCGGCGAGCAGCTTCAGGATGGTGCTCTTGCCCGACCCGTTTGGCCCGATGATCCCCAGCGTCTCGCCGGGCGCCACCGCGAGGCTTACGCCATCGAGCGCCCAGAATTCCTCATGCTCCATCGGCCGCCGTCCCAGCAGGGCCAGCGCCATTCCCTGAAACGTGCGGGCCGCCTCGTGGCGGATGACAAACCGCTTGCGGACGCCACGCAGCTCGATGGCGGGCGGTGGGTGGTCGGGCACGACGCGCTACAGCTCCTCGGCGAAGCGGTGGCCGTAGCGTCGAAAGGCCCACCAGCCCAAGCCGAGCGCCACCACCGCCACGACAATGGTGACGATGGTGTGCCGGATGGGAAAGGACCCGAACATGATGGCGAAGCGGTAGTCGGTGGTCAGCGTGGCCATGGGATTGAGCATGAACACCCACCGGTGCACGTCGAGCCCGAGGAACGTAACGTTGGGAACAAACGAAATTGGATAGAAAATGGGCGTGAGGAAGAACCATGCCAACAATCCAACCTCGACCAGGTGCTCCGTATCCCGGAAGAACACGTTGGCCATCGCAAGAATCAAACTGAGACCCATGACAAGCGCAAGCTGCAACAGCATGATCAGCGGTATCAGCAGCATTGCGCGACTAGTACCGACGCCGAAAAATATACCAATGATCCAGAATATGACGAACGCCAACACAAAGTTGACAAAGCTGGCAAGCACTGCGCTCATTGGCAGCAATTCACGAGGAAAGTAAACCTTCTTGATGAGCTGCGCGTTGCTCGTAATGCTGCGCATGGCGGAAGTCAGCGCCTGCGCCGTGAACAGCCACGGCACGAGCGCCGACATGAGGAAGAACGGGTAGAGATGGATTTCGTCGTATTGCGCCAACACCTGAAACACGAGTGTGAACACGGCCATCATCAGGAGCGGATTGAGCAACGACCACCCGAAGCCGAAAATCGATCCGCGATAGCGCACTTTGAGGTCGCGAACCACCAGGTTGCGCAAGAGGTCCGTATAGTCCGCGAGCTCTCGAGCAGCGCTCCATACGCGCCGCGCCCACGAAGGTTTGAGCAAGGCGGCGGCGCGTGCCATGTGGTGCTCCATGCGCGTGCTAGGCGACTCGCGGGCGCACGTCACGCCCGGTTTGGATCGCTCCCCATGCTACAATTCGCCGATTCTGGGGTTGCCCAACACACAGGCACCATTGGAGGGGGATGGACGTCACCTGGGTGGGAGGCGGCTGTTTTCGCCTCCGCGGCCGTGACGCTACCGTTCTCACCGACCCACACACCAGCGGCATCAGGCAGCGGTCTGCGTTGCCCAAGGCCGACGTGGTGACGCTGAGCGACTTGGACGCCGACCATGGGACCAGCGTGCCGCAGCGGCGTTCCGATCGCACCCTCACGGCGTACGTCGCCGATGGGCCTGGCGAATATGAGATTGCCGGCGTGTATGTGCACGGCGTATCCGCGCCTGGCCAGGCCGATCGACGGACCACCCTGTTTACGTTTGACGTCGACGGCGTCTCGGTGGGGCATGTCCCCGAGCTCTCGAGCGTCCCCGTCGACGCGCTGTTGGACGAATTGGGCACGATTCACGTGTTGCTGATCGGCGTGCGCGGCGGCGACGGATTTCTCTTGCCCGACCAGATCATCAAGACGGTTTCTCGCATCGAGCCGAACATCGTGATTCCCTACGGCGACGACGCCGCGAGCCCCGAGGCGCCCTGGCGACTGGTGGCGCGGGAGCTTCACGGCGCGGACCCCGTGGCCGACGGCAACCTCACCGCCAACCGCCGACAGCTTCCCGATCCCGTTGATGTGCGTATGCTCGAACGAAGGAACTAGGGAACCGTGACGCGCGACGGAACCACGGGCAGCGGGCGGGCGGCAAGGCATCCGTCCCAGCGGCGATACATCTTCGTGACGGGCGGCGTCGTCTCCGCCATCGGCAAGGGCGTCACGGCCGCCAGCATCGGGCGCATGGTCAAGAGCCGTGGGCTGCGCGTGTCGATCATGAAGCTCGACCCCTACATCAACGTGGACCCCGGCACCATGAGCCCCCTCGAGCACGGCGAGGTGTTCGTCACGGTCGACGGCGCCGAAACCGACCAGGATCTGGGCCACTACGAGCGGTTCGTGGACGAAAGCCTCACCGGGGCCAGCAATCTGACGACTGGCGCGGTCTACGACCGCGTGATCACCCGTGAGCGGCGGGGCGACTTCCTGGGCGGCACGATCCAGGTGATCCCGCACGTGACCGACGAGATCAAATCGCGCATTCGAGCCGTCGGCGACGGGGACGACCCCGACGTGGTGATCGTCGAGGTTGGCGGCACCGTGGGCGACATCGAGAACATCCCGTTTCTCGAGGCGCTGCGGCAGTTGCGCCGCGAGGTCGGCATGCGCAACGTGCTGTTCGTGCACGTGACCCTGGTGCCGCGGCTCGGTTCGACGCTGGAGTTGAAGACCAAGCCCACCCAGCACAGCGTGCGCGAGCTGCGGAGCATCGGCATCCAGCCGGACGTCGTGGTCTGCCGCTCGGACGACCGTCTCACGCCTGAGCTCGTCGACAAGATTGCGCTGTTCGCCGACGTCGAATCGCGCGCCGTGATTTCGAACCCGGAAGTGGCATCCATCTACGAAGTCCCGCTGGTCCTCGAAGAGGCCGGGCTGGGCGCGTTTATCACCGAGCACTTCGGTCTGGACGACCTGGAGCCGGAGCTCGACGAGTGGAGCGCCACGGTCGATGCGCTGCTCGATCCCACCGTGCCCGAGCTTGAGATCGCCATTGTCGGCAAGTACATCTCGCTTCCAGACGCCTACCTCAGCGTCATCGAGGCCGTCCGACACGCCGGCATCGCCTGGAAGGTGCGGCCGGTCATTCGCTGGGTCGACTCGGAGGAGCTTGAGGACCGCGATCCCCACGACCTGCTGGCCGGGGTCGCGGGTATCATCGTGCCGGGCGGGTTCGGGCCGCGGGGCATCGAAGGCAAGATCATGGCGGCCCACTACGCACGCACCCAGAAAGTGCCCTACTTGGGGCTTTGCCTCGGGATGCAGGTGGCCGTGATCGAGTTTGTCCGCCAGGTGCTGGGCACCGACGACTGCACCAGCATTGAGTTCAACCCAGACACGCCGCATCCGGCCATTCACCCGATGCCGGAGTACTATCACGTGGCCAACAAGGGCGGCTCGATGCGCCTGGGCGCGTGGCGCTGCGACTTGGTGGCCGGCACGCAAGCCCGGCGCGTGTACGGTGCCGCCAGCATCGAAGAACGACACCGCCACCGCATGGAAGTCAACAACAACTACCGCGATATCCTGCGCTCGCAGGGCATGACCCTCAGCGGCCTGTCGCCTGACGGCGCACTGGTGGAAATCGTGGAGTTGGACCATCATCCGTGGTTCGTCGGGTGCCAGTTTCATCCGGAGTTCGCCTCGCGGCCGACGCGCCCGCACCCGCTGTTCTGGGGATTCCTGGAGGCGGCGGTGCGGCACGTCGAGGGGCGGAGTCCCGTGCCTGAATCGGTGCCAGAGGTGGCCGGCTGAGGGTCGCCGCCGCCCGACCCCTCGAAGACGACCATGAACTGCAGGACCCGGCGCGCGTGGCATCGCACGCGCCGCCACCGAGAGGACACCCGATGAGCACCATCGCCGTGATCGGCGCGCAATGGGGCGACGAAGGCAAAGGCAAGATCGTCGACAATCTGGCCGAGCGCGCCGACCTCGTCATCCGCTTCCAAGGCGGCAACAACGCCGGCCACACCATCGTCAACGACTACGGCACCTATGCGCTGCACCTGCTGCCGGCCGGCGTCTTCCACGCCGGCACGGTGAACCTGCTCGGGCCGGGCACGGTCGTGAATCCGCAGGCGCTGATCGACGAGATGCGGGAGGTCGGCGAGGCCACCGGCATCTCGTTCGACACGTTCAAGATCGCCGAGCGCGCCCACGTGGTGATGCCCTATCACGTCGCGCTCGACGCCGCCGAGGAGCAGCAACGCGGCGAGCTGGTGCAGGGCACGACGCTACGGGGTATCGGGCCGGTCTACGCCGACAAGGCGGCTCGATCTGGGGTGCGCGTCGGCGACCTGCTCGACGCCGACTACTTGTCCACCTGGATTCCGAGCATCCTCGAGCCGAAGAATCGGCTGCTCACCGAGGCCTACGGATTGGAACCCCTGGACCCCAGCGCGCTTGTCGACGAGGCGCTGGCGTGGGGCGAAGCGCTGCGCCCCCACGTGGTGGATTCGCTGCCGCTCGTAGCCGAGGCGCTGAGCCAGAACCGCAACATCGTGCTCGAAGGCCAGTTGGGCGTGATGCGCGATCTGGATTGGGGTCACTATCCCTACGTCACATCGTCGAGCCCGTCGGCCGCCGGCGCCTGCATCGGCGCGGGGATTCCTCCCAAGGCGCTGGACAAGGTGCTCGGGATCGCGAAGGCGTTCACGTCCTCGGTCGGCGAGGGGCCGTTCCCCACGGAGCTCATCGACAGCACCGGCGACCGCTTGCGCAACGTGGGCGCCGGAGAATACGGCGCCTCGACCGGGCGTCCGCGGCGCTGCGGCTGGTTCGACGCGGTGCCCATCCGCACGGTGGGCGTGCTGAGCGGGGTCGATGCCCTGGCGCTGACAAAGATCGACGCGCTGGACGGGTTCGAGAAGCTGCGCGTGTGCGAGGGCTACATGATCGACGGCCGGCGCGTCGACTTGGCGCCCGATACACATGCGCTCGGGCGCGCGCGCCCGATCTACCAGGACCTGCCCGGCTGGATGTCCTCCACCGAGGGCGTGCAGGACTACGACGCGCTGCCGCCAAACGCCCAGCAGTACGTCCGCACCATCGAGGAGATCACGGGCATTCCCGTGGCGATGGTCGGCACCGGCCAGCATCGGACGGCCGTGGCCACGCGCGACCCGGCGTTCAGCCTGTCGGGCTAAACGCGTCGCCGCCGATTCGCCGGTGGTGGAGGGTCTAAGTCCGTCATTCCCGCGAAGGCGGGAATCCACCCTTCATTGAATCTGGTGGCGGATAGGATTCGACGGTTCATCCGTCAGCTTGGCTGGGTCCTGCAATGGTCTCCAAAGGCGGCAATCCATCTGAACGGGGCAACCAACGAACCGCGGGCGCCCGCCGGCGCCGGGCCAAAATTCGGCGCTAAAATGTGGATAAGTCGCCCACTACATAGCCGTAATCCGCCTAGGGTCACCGGGCCGGAGCGGCTATACTTCAGGGCCCTTTAATCCGTTCCAGCGAGACGGAAAGCGGCAAACCGTCGGCGCCGTAGGTGTCGCGCGCGGACAGAGGGCCTTCGCGGCCCTTTTTTTGTGTCTCGCGAACGCGGACCGGGGGACGAAGACATAGGGAGGTGCAGGTGGCAGCGGCGCAGCGCCGCGTGGTGATGTCCGCGGCCGACATGGGTCGCGCGATGTCCCGCATTGCCCACGAGATCATCGAGCGCAACCGCGGCGCGGCGTCGCTCGTCCTCGTCGGCATTCCACGGCCCGGCCCCGTGCTTGCCGAACGCCTGGCCGGCCTGATCGAGACGATCGAGGGCCGGCAGGTACCGACTGGCGCCGTGGACCCCACGATGCACCGCGACGACCTGGACCGCCGGTCCATCGGCCCGCCGGTGCATCCCAGCCACATTCCGGTGGACGTGACCGACCGCACCGTGGTCCTGGTGGACGACGTGCTCTACACCGGCCGCACGTTGCGTGCGGCGCTGGACGCGCTGAACGACTTTGGCCGGCCGCGCGCGATTCAGTTCGCCGCCATCGTCGACCGCGGCCATCGCGAGCTGCCGGTCCGCGCCGATTTCGTCGGCAAGAACCTCCCGACGGCCGACGACGAGCGGGTCACCGTGCGTCTGCAGGAACTCGACGGTGAAGACGCCGTGCACATCGAGCGCGTGACGCGCGCGGCGCGGGAGGCCACTCCTGCAGCGTAAGCACCTCTTGGACGTGAGCGACTTCACGCGCGACGAGTTCGCCGAAGTCCTGGACACCGCCGAGCGCATGCACGCGGTGCTGGAGCGCCCCATCCGGCGCGTGCCGACGCTGCGCGGCACCACCATCGCCAACGTCTTCTACGAGCCCAGCACGCGCACCCGCGTCTCGTTCGAGCTGGCGGGCAAGAACCTGAGCGCGGATGTGGTCAACATCGCCGCCTCGGGCAGCAGCGTCGAAAAGGGCGAGTCGCTCATCGACACCTTCCAGACCATCCAGGCGCTTGGCGCCGACATCGTGGTGGTGCGCCACTCGCGCGCGGGCGCGCCCGAGCTGGCGTCACGCCACCTTGACTGCGGCGTGATCAACGCCGGCGACGGCACCCGCGGTCACCCCACCCAGGCGCTGCTGGACCTCTACACCGTGCGGCGACGGCTGGGCGACGTGGAGGGCCGCAAGCTCGTCATCGTGGGCGACATCCTGCACAGCCGCGTGGCGCGATCCGGCATCTGGGCCTTCGCGCGCATGGGAGCGCAGGTGGTCTTGAGCGGGCCGCCCTCCCTCCTGCCCGACACCATGGCGTCCCTCACCAACGGGACCGGCGACGTGCGCATCGAGCACGACCTGGACCGCGCCATTCAGGGTGCCGACGTGGTCATGGCGCTGCGCGTGCAGCGCGAGCGCATGCAGGCGGGCCTGCTGCCGGACTTGCGCGAATATGCTCGCCGTTGGTCGGTCAATCCGGCGCGGCTTCGGCGTGCCCAGCGCCACGCGCTGGTGATGCATCCGGGACCGATGAACCAGGGAATAGAAATCTCGCCAGCCGTGGCCTACAGCGAGCAGTCCGTCATTGAAGAGCAGGTGGCCAACGGCGTGGCGGTGCGCATGGCGGTGCTCTACCTGTTGCTCACGGGAGAGGGGCGACGATGAGCGGCTATGCGGGAGCCGGGCCGCGAGAAATTTTGCCCGGCCTGATCCATTGGTCGGTCGGATGGCAACGGTATTCGCTGGAGTCCTACGCCATCGAGCAGCCGTCTGGATGCGTGCTGATCGATCCCAGCGACTACCCGCCGCGCGCCATCGGCGCCATCGAGCGCCACGGGGTGAGCCACATCCTCATCACCAACCACTTTCACGAGCGGGCGGCGGCGATGCTGCGCGGACGGTTTGGCGCCGAGGTCTGGGCGCCCGAGGGAGACATCGGCGAGCTTGAGTCCATCGCCCCAGATCACGTCTACGGCGCGGACACCGAGCTTCCCGCCGGGCTGCAGGCGATCGCGCTCGGCACGATTACCGAAGGCGAGCACGCGCTGCTGTGGCCCGAGAATCGCGGCGTGCTCTTCGTCGGCGACGCGCTGGGGACCACGAGCTACTGGACGCACAACGAAGGCCAGGTTGGCGCGCACCCACGGGCGCGGCCGCCGCACGCGCTCCGCGGCCTGCTGGAGCTGCCGTTCACGTCGCTGACGGTGGGACACGGTGAGCCAATTCTCGACGTGGCCAAGGAGGCCCTGCGCCGCTATCTGAGCGAGGCCCTGGATGGCTGAGAACACGCCGCTGGTCATTCGCGGGGGCCGGATCATCGATCCCGCGAACGAGGTCGATCGGGTCGGCGACCTCCTCATCGACGATGGCCGGCTGGCGAGCGTCGGTGAGGTCGGCGCCCAGTTGCCGCTGGGCGCGCCGCGCGTCATCGACGCCGCGGGCCGGGTGGTCGCCCCCGGATTCGTCGACGTGCACGCACACCTGCGGACGCCGGGGTTCGAGTACAAGGAGGACATCGCCAGCGGCACCGCCGCCGCGGCGGCCGGCGGCTTCACCACGGTGTGCGCCATGCCCAACACCGATCCTGTGCTCGACTCGCGGAGCGTGATCGAGGGCTTGCAGGAGCAGATCGAGCGACACGCCGTCGTGCGAGTGCTGCCGCTGGCGGCGATCACCTGCGGCCAGAACGGTCGCCAGCTGGTCGAGATGGTGGACCTGGCCGAGGCCGGCGTGGTCGGGTTCACCGACGACGGCCGGCCGCTGGCCGACACCGCGCTGATGCGGCACGCCTTGGAATACGCGCGTCCGCTGGGCCTCCCCGTCTCCAACCACTGCGAAGACCCGGCCCTGACCGCCGGCACCACCATGCATGAGGGCGTCGTGAGCGCGCGGCTCGGGCTGCCGGGCACCCCGCGGCAGGCCGAGGAGATCATGCTCGGGCGCGATCTGTTGCTCGCGGAGCTGACCAGCGGGCGCTACCACTGCCTGCACGTGACCTCCGGCGGTTCCGTCGACCTGATTCGGCAAGCCAAGGCGCGCGGGGCCAACGTGACCGCGGAGGTCACGCCGCACCACCTGACGTTGACCTGCGACCTGGTGGCCGGCCGGGACGATCCGGTGAGCGCGATCCTGCCGCCGTATGACGGCAACACGAAGGTCGCGCCGCCGCTCCGCGAGCGGGCCGACACCGAGCGCCTGCTCGAAGCGCTGCGCGACGGCACCATCGACTGCATCGCCACCGACCACGCGCCGCACGCGGTGCACGAGAAGGACATTGAATACGCCGATGCGGCCGTCGGCTTCAGCGTCTTCGAGACGGCCCTGCAGAGCGTGCTGAGCCTCGTGCACGCCGGTCAGTTGGACCTGGTCTTCGCCATTCGCATGCTCACCTCCGCGCCCGCCCGGGTCTACGGACTGCCCGGCGGAACGCTCACGCCCGGTGCCCCCGCCGACGTAGTGATTTTCGACCCCGACGAGGAGACCGTCATCGATCCGAGCGCGTTCCGCTCGAAGGGGCGCAACACGCCGCTGGCGGGATTGCCCATGCAGGGCGTGGTGCAGCAGACGATCGTGGGCGGATCGGTGGTCTACGACCGCGCGGCCTCCGCTCCTGAGCTGATACATGCAGGCTGAGCCCGCCGCGCTGGCGCTCGCCACGGGCGACGTGTTCTTCGGCTATGGCTTCGGCAGCCGCGAACCGGCCGAGGGCGAAGTGGTGTTCAACACGAGCATGACGGGCTATCAGGAAATCACGACCGACGCGTCGTACCGCGGGCAGATCGTGACCTTGACCTACCCGCTGATCAACAACTACGGCGTGAACGCCGACGACGTGGAGTCGCGCCGCCCATGGATCGCCGGTCTCGTCGTGCGCGAGCTTGCGCCGACCTCCAGCAACTGGCGCGCGGCCGGCGGCTTGGGCGCGTTCCTGGACGAGCACGGCATCGCGGGAATCATGGGCATCGACACGCGGGCGTTGGTGCGCGTGATCCGCCGCACCGGCCCGGCGCCGAGCCGGCTGGTGCGCGCGCCCCGCGACGTGGCCCGCGGCGCTACGACCTTCCACTGGCTGCGGGGAGCGCATCCCGGCGCCGCAGTCTGGGCCGAGAGCGAGGTCGAGCGGGCGCAGGACTTGCCGCCCTACGACGACCAGCCCTTTGTTTCCGAAGTCACCGTCCCCGAGCCGTTCACGGCCACCAGCGCGCCGTGGGCGCCCTGGCCGGAGCCCCGGAGGCGCGACCGGGAACCGCGCATCGCCCTCCTGGACATTGGCGTCAAGACCAACATCGTGCGCTCGCTCGCCCGCCGCGGGGCGCGGGTGCACGTGCTGCCCTATGGCTCAACCCCGAGCGACATCGACGCCCTGCAGCCGGACGGCGTCGTGGTGGGCAACGGACCGGGTGATCCGGTGCAGGCCGACCGGGCCGTCGAAACCGTCCGCGCCATGATCGGTCGCTATCCGCTGATGGGCATTTGCCTGGGGCATCAGGTTCTGGGGCTGGCGATCGGGGCCACCACCAGTCGCCTGCCCTTCGGCCATCGCGGCGCCAACCACCCGGTGCAGGACCTCACGGATGGGCGGGTGCACATCACGTCACAGAATCACGGCTTTCAGGTCGATGCGGACTCGATTCCGGCCGACAGCGGCTTCACCGTGAGCCACGTCAATTTGAATGACGGCTCGGTCGAGGGCCTGAGCCACGAGCGCCTGCCGGTCTTCTCCATTCAGTACCACCCCGAGGCCAGCCCAGGCCCCCAGGACAACCAGTACCTCTTCGACCGGTTCCTCGACGCGATCGAGGGCGCGGGCGGGTGCGCGGCTTGACGACGTTGCCGGTCCGAGGACGCATGCGTGGCTGACCTCGAGAGCGTGCTGGTGATCGGCTCGGGGCCGATCGTGATTGGTCAGGCGGCGGAGTTCGACTACGCCGGAACGCAGGCCTGCAAGGCCCTGCGCGAGGAGGGCGTGCGCTCGATCCTGGTCAACTCCAACCCCGCCACGATCATGACGGACGAGGGCATCGCCGATCGCGTCTACATCGAGCCCATCACGCGCGACGTGCTGGCGCGTGTCATCGAGCAGGAACGGCCGCAGGGCCTGCTGGCGTCCATGGGCGGACAGACCGGCCTCAACATGGCCGTGGAGCTTGGCGAGGCCGGCATCTTGGACGCCTGGGACGTGCGCGTGCTGGGCACCCCGCTCGAAGGCATCCAGGACGCGGAGGACCGGGAGCGATTTCGAGCGCTGATGGAGCGCATCGGCGAGCCCGTGCCCGAGAGTCGCACCGTCACCTCGCTGCCGGACGCCTGGGATTTCGCGCGTTCGTGCGGCTTTCCGCTCGTGGTGCGCCCGGCCTACACCCTGGGCGGCACGGGCGGCGGATTCGCCCGGCACGAGGACGAGTTCGAGGCGGTGGTCAACGGCGGGCTCCAGGCGAGTCCGATCGGCCAGGTTCTCGTGGAGCGATCGCTGGCCGGGTGGAAAGAGATCGAATACGAGGTGATGCGCGACGGCGCCGACAACTGCATCACCGTCTGCAACATGGAGAACTTCGACCCGATGGGCGTGCACACGGGCGACTCCATCGTGTTCGCCCCTAGCCAAACACTCAGCGACAAGGAGTATCAGATGCTCCGGTCGGCGGCGCTGCGCATCATTCGCGCGCTGCGCGTGGAGGGTGGGTGCAACGTCCAGTTCGCCCTCGATACCAAGTCCTTCAACTACGCTGTGATCGAGGTGAACCCGCGCGTGAGCCGGTCATCCGCGCTGGCGTCCAAGGCCACGGGTTATCCGATCGCGCGCATTGCCGCCAAGATCGCCCTGGGCCGGCGGCTCGATGAACTGCCCAACCCGATCACGCAGCGGACCTGCGCCGCGTTCGAGCCCGCGCTCGACTATGTCGTGACCAAGATCCCTCGCTGGCCGTTCGACAAGTTCGAGCACGCCGACCGGCGTCTGGGCACCCAGATGAAGGCCACGGGCGAGGTGATGGCGATAGAGCGAACCATCGAGGCCTGCCTCAACAAGGCCGTTCGCGGGCTGGAGATCGGCGGCCGCACGCTCCTTTGGGAGGACCCGGCGTGGGCCGACGACGACGAGGCGATCTGGTGGCGCATCGACCACGCGCACGACGAGCGGCTGTGGGCCATCATGGCGGCCCTGCGGCGCGGGGCCGAACCGGCGGAGATCGCCCGGCGGTCGCACATCGACATCTTCTTCGTCGACAAGATGGCCGGCATCCACGCCATGGAGCGCCGCCTGCTCCACGAACCGCTGACCGCCGATCTGCTGTGGGACGCCAAGCGGATGGGATTCTCCGATGAAATGATCGCCGCGTTGGCGGACGAGCTGCCCCAGCGCGTGCGGGAACGGCGCGAATCCTACGGGATCACGCCGGTCTACAAGATGGTCGACACGTGCGCGGCGGAGTTCGACGCCGTCACGCCCTACTACTGGAGCACCTACGAGCACGAAAACGAGGCCCAGCCCGAGGCCGACTCACCGGCGGTGGTGATCGGCAGCGGACCCATTCGTATCGGGCAGGGCATCGAGTTCGACTACTGCTCCGTCCACGCGGCGTGGGCCCTGCAAGCGGCGGGACGCGCCAGCGTGATGATCAACTCGAACCCCGAGACCGTGAGCACCGACTTCGACTCGTCCACGCGGCTGTATTTCGAGGCGCTTGACGTCGAAAGCGTGGCTGACGTGCTCGCCAACGAGGGCCGGCGCAACGGGATGCCGCCCGCTATCGCGCAGTTTGGTGGCCAGACGGCCATCAACTTAGCCGAGCCGCTCTACACGCTGGGCCATGAGATTGCGGGCGGAGGTCCGGGAAGCATCGACGAGGCGGAGGATCGGGCCAAGTTCGACCGGTTCCTCGAACGGCTCGGTCTGCTGCGTCCGCCGGGGGCCACGGTGACCCGCATGCAAGACGCGGTGACCGTGGCCGAGCAGCTAGGGTATCCCGTGCTCGTGCGCCCGTCCTACGTCTTGGGCGGCCGCGCCATGGAGATCGTCGACGACCGGCAGGAGCTCGAACGCTATATCCACGAGGTCACGCAGCCCTCGCCCGAACGCCCCGTGCTCGTCGACAAATACCTCGAAGGCCGCGAGCTCGAAGTCGACGCGATTTGCGACGGCACGCACACGCTGATTCCCGGCATCATGGAGCACATCGAGCGGGCCGGCGTGCACTCCGGCGACAGCTTCGCCGTATATCCGCCGGTCACGGCGTCGGAGGCGACGCAGGCGGCGATTCTCGAAGCCACGCAGCGCATCTGCGCCGGGCTCGGCGCGCGCGGGCTCGTCAACGTGCAGTACGTGGAGTACGACGGCGACGTCTACGTGCTGGAGGTCAATCCGCGGTCCAGCCGCACGGTGCCGTTCTTGAGCAAGGCCACCGGGATTCCCATGGTGCGCCTGGCCATGCAGACGTTGTTCGGCGCGACATTGGCCGAGCTTGGTTGGGAACCCGGCCTCGCCACGGTTCCCCCGTTGTTCGCCGTGAAAGCTCCCGTCTTTTCGATGGCCAAGCTCTCAGGCGTGGACACCTATCTGGGACCGGAGATGAAGAGCACGGGCGAAGTGATGGGCGTCGATCGCGCGTTTCCGCCTGCCCTGCTCAAGGCCATGATCGCGGCGGGCAACGCGCTGCCGCCCGAAGGCGACGTGCTGCTCTCGATCGCCGACCGCGACAAGCCCGGGGCCGTCGACATCATCCGGCGCCTGGACCAGTTGGGGTATGGGCTCGTCGCCACCGAAGGCACGGCCCGCTTCATTCGCGACCTCGGGTTCCGCGCTCGCACGGTGGCCAAATTGCGGGCCGGCACCCCAAACGTGGAGCAGTTCATTCGCTCGGGCAGCAGCGTCCTGGTCGTCAATACGCTGACGGGCCGACGCCAGGCGCTGCAGGACGGGCACTACATGCGTCGGGCCGCCGCCGAGACGCGCACCCCCTGTCTCACCACGCTTGAGACGGTGCGCTCGCTGCTGGACGCGCTGGACACCACGCGCGGGGCGTATGACGTGCGCACGATCGACGAATACCGCGGCGCGGCTCCAATCCCGGCGTGAAGGCGCTCCAGGAGACGGCGCGGGTCGTCCGCAACGAGCGGATCACCGAGCGCCTGTGGTGGTGTACCTACGAGTCGCCGGGTATTGCGGCGACCGCCCGCGCCGGACAGTTTGCCCACGCCCTGTGCGGCGATCCCGGCAGCTACGACCCCATGCTGCGGCGACCGTTGAGCTTCAGCCGCGTCGAGCCGGAGCAGGGCCGCATCGCCTTTCTGATCGATGTCGTGGGTCGCGGCACCGACTGGCTCGTGCGGCAAGATCCGGGAACGGACATCGACTTGCTGGGCCCGCTCGGAACGTGGTTCGAGTGGCAGCCAAACGCCGAGCGCGCGCTCTTCGTCGGCGGCGGAATCGGTCTGGCGCCGCTGCTGGTGATGGCCGACGGCGCCGCGGCCAACGGCGTCGAGTCCACCATTCTGTGCGGCGCGCGCGATGCGGCGGGCGTCACTCCCGCGGACTGGATTCATGAGTCGGCCACCTACCTCACCGCGACCGACGACGGCTCGCAGGGCCACGCGGGCGTGATCACGGACCTGGTTCCCGACTGGTGGGATTGGTCCCAGCAAGTGTTCGTGTGCGGTCCCACGCCGATGCTCGAGGCCATGTCGCGGCTCAGCGCCAGATTCGGATTACAGCGCGGTCAACGCCCGGTCTTTGCGTCGCTCGAGGCTCGCATGGGCTGCGCCGTTGGCGTGTGCTACTCCTGCGTCGTCCGCACCACGCATGGCGTCAAGCGCGTATGTAGGGACGGACCTGTCTTTCGTCAAGACGCGCTCTCGTGGGAATGGACCCACGATTAGAACATCCGCCAGCGCACCAATTGCCGCACTGCAAGGTCGCAAAAAAGGTCGCGTGCAAGGCACTGTCAGCAGCCCGTCCAGAATTGCCGCGATTACATCCCGGATAGGTTCAACTCTGGCCCGATAGTTGCATCCGACGATTTATTTGTGCCATGATGACCCGATCCAATGTGGATTGTTCGACAGGAGTGGAGAATCGGATGAAGGTCAAAGAGGTAGTTTCAACCGGCGACTGGAAGCAGCGACCCCAGCGTTCTCGTCGCATCAGCCCTGAGATTCGTGAGATTGTCGACCGTCTGGATAAGACTTCGCGTGGCGAATGGGTAGTCATCAGCCTCTCCGATCAAGAGAAGAAGCGACAGCCCACGATTCGCGGCCGCATCCAGTCGGCAGCCGCACAGTCCGGCTTCAAGGTTCAGTTCGAAATGCGGGCGGGCGACCTGGGCGTGCAGAAGGCGTAAGCCAATCCCGGCGGCCATGGGCTGTCGAAGCTAAACGCGGCGCCAGGTCCGATTGCGCGCGCGCACACCTTCGAGCAGGGCGGGGTCGAAGGGGCGGGCTTGCGTGAATCCTTCGGGCTGCGGATTCTCGGGTGTGAAGCCCAATGCACGGCGCACCCTGGGACTCGTGTAGTGAGCGTTGTATGTCTGCTCGACCAAGGCGATGAAGGCCTCGGGTTGCGCCGTCTCAACCGTTCGCAACACATCGGGCCGGGTCGCGGGTTCACATGCAAGAAAACCGCGTGGGCCCGCGGCGATGTCGATCGCCCGCAGCGCTTCGAGCACCGGGCGCCTGACGTTGGGTCGCTCGGCCAGGATGGCGTCCAGGCGCTCGGCGCCTCCGGCCCCGCCCGCCCCGGGGCTTTCGCCATCGGGCGGAATGATCACGTCCAGCACGGCCGTTGCCAGGCGCAACTGCTCGCCGGTCAGGAAGCGCAACTCGGCGCTCATGCGGCGATCTCGCGGTGGTGGACGCCGATCCAGCTTGCCGTACGCAAGGCCAGCGCCTGAATCGTACTGGTGGGGTTGACCGGCGCCCCGGTCACGAAGAGGCTGGCGTCGACCACGAATAGATTCGGCACGTCGTGGGCGCGGCCCCAGCGGTCAACGACCGAAGTTTCCGGGTCGTTCCCCATCCGTGCCGTTCCCATCAGGTGCCAGCCCGATTCGGGAACGCAGGGCAGCTCCCGCACCTCATGCGCGCCGCAGGTTTCGAGGAGCTCACGCGCCCGACCGACCACGAAGTCGACCGCGCGCTGCGTGTTGTCGCTCAGCGTGTAGCTGATCTTCGGCGCCGGGATCCCGTGGCTGTCGGTGAGAGTTTCGTCGAGCGTGACCCGGTTGTGAAGTTCCGGCAGATCTTCGGTCATCGCTGTGATCGACAGCGTGCGGCCGAGCCGCTTGCGCATCACCCGATGGTGATCGGCGCCCCAGGGCACGCGGTGCGCCGTAAACCCCCCGAGCGCCGTGCTCAGCGGTCCGAAATCGTGATGCAACTGCATCTGGCATCCGCGCACGAAGCCTCGTGACAAGTCAGTTTCGTAGAACTCCTGGCAGTGGAGCAGCACGCCAAGCGGACCCTGGTAACCAACCAGATCCTCGTCGAATTCACCGCTGACGAAGCCGATGGGATGGAACATCAGGTTCCGGCCAACATAGTCGCTGGAATTGGCGAGTCCGTTGGGAAACAGCGCCGAGGCCGAGTTGAGCAGCAGACGCGGCGTGCCCACGCCGTTGCACGCCATCACCACCGCGCGCGCGGCTTGATGCCGCGCCACGCCGTCTCGGTCGTAGTAGACGGCGCCCGACGCTCGGCCGCGGGCATCGACCGTGATCTCGCGCACGCGGGCGTGCGTCACCAGGCGCGCGCCAAGTTCCAGGGCTTTGGGCCAGTAGGTGACATGGGCGCTCGACATGGCGCCGTTCGGACACCCCAAGTCGCACGGACCGCAGCGATTGCACACCTGGCGCCCGTCGCCGTAGGGCGCGGTGAGCAGCGCGCCGTCGGCCGGCCACCAATGCCAGCCGAGCTTTTCGAGTCCGTCGATGAAGACGTAGGCGGCGGGATCGAGCGCCACCGGCGGCAGCGGCCGCGGGCCGCGCGGCGGATTGGCCGGATCGCCGTTGAGCCCCGCGACGCCGACGTTGATGTCGTTCTCTTCGTAGAAGGGTTCCAAGTCCTCGTAAACGATGGGCCAGTCGTCGGCCACCCCGTCAAGCGTGCGCACGCGAAAGTCGGATGGCCGAAATCGCGGAAAGTGGCCCGCCCAGTGGATGGTGCTGCCGCCCACGGCGTTGAACATGAGTGGCGCGATGGGCGTGTCGGCGTTGTTGAGCGGGTAGTCCTCGGGCCGCCCGCGCACGTTGGGATCGTTGGAGAAATCGGTCTTCCGATGCATCTCCCAATCCGGCAGCTCGTGCGGATAGTCGGTGCGATCCAGCCATCCGCCCTGCTCCAGGCAGGTGACCCCGATGCCGGCCCGAGCCAGGGACCAGGCGACGGCTGCGCCCGACGCGCCGGCGCCGATGATCAGCACATCGGTGGCGTCAGGGTCCTGTGGCATTTCGCTGGGCTCGTGCGCGAGACGGCTCATGCTAGCGCGTCGCGGGCGACAACCGGCGAGGTGGGCGCATGGCTATCCCAGGCTGCACGCAGCCTGGGCCACCGGAAAGGGCGCGCGGCCCCGATCAGGTCGCGTCGTCGGCGTCGGATCGGCGGACGGCCGTGCCGCGCCGGCCTTCCAGGACCTCCATCGCCAGCAGCACCGTCTCGTAGGCCTCGGTCGCCCGACGCCCGTCGTCATCGCTGAACTGCGGCGGCAGGCGCTCGAAATCGCCTTCCGCCATCTGCGCAATCTTGCGCTGGAGCCAGTCCCGCAGGCGCTCCCATTGGTCGGCGGCGCACGGGTCGACGCCGGACGCCACGGCGCTACGCCTTGACCGGTGCGGCCGGCACGTCCGCTTCGCGCTCGACCAGCTCGCGCGCGATCTCGGTCGCTCCGTCCGTGTCGTCCGGAGCCAGCTCACCGTCGAGCACCAGATTGAGCAAGTGCTGTTTCACGGGCTTGATCCACGGGCCCGGCGGGCGCTGGAACAGTTCCATGAGGGCGTGGCCGTCCAGGGGGCTGTCGAGGGCGGTGACGTCCTGCTCGGCCATCAAGCTGTCGCAGCGCGCCCGCAGCTCGGCGACGCGCGCGAGTCCCGTCTCGATGCGCCGCGGTCGATAGCTCGTGATGTCGGCGCGGGAAAGGGCGATCAAGTTGTCGAGCTCCTCGCCGGCTTCGCGGATGAAGCGTCGCACCGCGCCGTCGGTCCAGGACGGCTCGTAGCCGTTGGCGCGCATGTGCAGCACCACGATGTGGCAGACGCGATCGGTCAGCCGGTTGTCGGCGCGCAGCCGCTCCAGGATGACGCGCGTCATGCGGGCGCCGACCTCGGCATGGCCGTAGAAGTGCACGCGCCCGCGGCGCACGGATTTGGTGGCGGGCTTGCCCACGTCGTGCAGCAGGGCGCCCCAGCGCAATTCCAGGCGGTTCGGCGTGTTGGCCAGCACGCGCATCGTGTGGGCGAACACGTCCTTGTGCTCGTGCCGCTCGTCCTGGACCGTGGACTGCATGGCGATCAGTTCGGGAATCACAAAGCCCAGCAGCCCGAGCTCCAGCAGCGTCACGATGGCGCGGTTGGGGCGGTCCGAGGCCATGATGAGGTGCATTTCGGCCCCGATCCGCTCGGCGCTGATGGTTCCCAAACCGGTGGCCTGGCGGCGCATGGCGGCGGCCGTGTCGCGGTCGATCGTGAAGTCCAGTTGGGCGGCAAAGCGCACCGCCCGCAGCACCCGCAGCGGGTCTTCGCGGAACCGGTCGTCGGGGGTGCCCACGGCCCGAATCACGCGCCGCGCGATGTCGCCCAGCCCGCCCAGCGGGTCGAAGATGCGGCCCGTGGCGATGTCCTGCGTAATGGCGTTCACCGTGAAGTCGCGCCGGGAAAGGTCGCCTTCCAGCGAGCGCCCAAACGTCACGCTCGGCTTGCGCGAGCCGGGTTCGTAGGTTTCCGATCGGTAGGTGGTGATCTCGACCGGCATGTCGCCGAAAATCGCGCCGATGGTGCCGAACCGCTCGCCGACGGCATAGATGTGGTCGGCGCCGGCGCGGCGCAGCAACACCTTGATCTCGGGCGGCCGCGCGTCGGTGGTGAAATCCAGGTCCGTCGACTCGCGGCCGAGGATGCGGTCGCGCACGGGGCCGCCGACCAGATACAGGGCAAACCCCGCCCGCTGGAATGATTGCGCGAGGCGCCCGATGGGGTTATTCACAGGCTTGAAACGAGTTTAGGGGCGCTGTCGGAAGCGCGGCAGGCGGCGCAGCGAACCAAGCGCCGTACGCAGCGATTCTACACGCTCCCGAAGCTGATCCCAGACCTCGCGCGGCGTGCCGCGAACCCGCCGAACGCCGATGTCGGCCACGGCGCACAACAGGCCAACGGTGAGAAACAGCGGCCATCCCAGGTGCTGACCACCGGGCGTGGCGCGGAGCGCGGTGCGGGCCAGATCCGTCGGCGTCTCGACCATCGCGCCGCCCGTCGCCGCCGCAATGCGGCGCAGCGTCGCCAGGTCGGGCTCGATGCTGCGAAACTCCGCGCGCGCGGGCACGACGAGCGACGTCTGGCTGCTGGCCACCAGCGCCCCCGCGCTTCGTTGCTCGATCTGGACCTCGTAGACGCCCGGCGACGGACTCGCCGTGTCGAGCATGTAGCGGCCGGGCGCGGATTGCTCGGCGGCGTAGGCCAGCTCCACACCCCCGGGTGCGATCAGCCGCACGCTCGTGTCCAGACCGTTCCGGAAGCGTCCATCCGCGTCCAGCGAGTCGATCGTAATCGTCGTGCGCTCGGCGGTGGCCTCCACGACCGGGTACAGGCCTTCCGCGAGCGTCCCGTCGGGCGGCGGCATCACCCAGTCCACCGCCTGGCGCAGATAGGCGGCGAACATGGGCCACTGGGACCAAGCCTCGGCCCAGTCGCCTCCAAGATCCGACGTCCAGGCCACCGCGCGACCGCGGCCGAACTGCCATTGCGCCAGGATGGGATCGTTGCTGTCGGAGGCCAGCACGACCTCGGCCGTGGGCTTGGCCCGCGTGCGCACGTAGCCCGTCAGGTTGGGCAACGCCTGCCCCTGGAGCTCGCCGGCAAAGACCGGGCTGGGCGTCTGGAGCCGCGGCTGAAACTCCCGCTCGACGATGGCGAACTCGCCGGCCAGTTGCGTCTCTTGCGTCAGCACCCGCGGCAGGTCGCTGGCCGTGGGCGCGAAGTAGTAGCGGCCATTGCCCAATCGCGCCACCTCGGTCAGCAGATCTTTGTCCGCGTCCTCTCCGATGGCGATGGACGAGATGGTGATGTCGCGCCGCCGCATCGAGCGAGTCATCGCCTCGAAGTCGCCGCGGTGGGCTTTGCCGTCCGTCAGCAGAATCACGTGTTTCACGGAGGCATCGACCCGTTGCAGTCGCTCGCGGGCGGTATACATGGCGAGGAACATGTCGGTCAGATTGCCGATCTGAATCCGCTGGATCGCATCCACCACGCTCGAGAGATCGGTGACGCTTTCCATGGCGCGCGGCGGGACGATCCACTGCGAGTTTTCGTCGAAGGCGATCACGCCGATGATGTCGCCCTCGTCGAGCACCTCCACCGCCTCCACGGCCCCCTCGATCGCCAGGTCGATCTTGACCTTGTCGTCGGGCGTCTCCCGGGACATGCTCGACGATCGGTCGATCAGCAGCACGATGGCCAGACGTGGGTCGGGCCGCGCCTCGGTTGGGTTCGACCACACGGGCAGCACCTCGTCCAGCGGCGTTCCTTCATACCCGCCGGCGGCGTAGCTCCGGGCGCCGCCGGTCACCACGAGGCCGTAGCCGTCCCGCACGTACTCGCGCAGCGAGGCCATCAGGGTTGGACTCAGCGACTCCGCGGCGGTGTCGGCCATCACGACGGCGTCGAAATCCCGAAGCGCCGCGGACTCGAGGTCCGCCGGGCGGACCGAGGTGACGTCGAGCCCGGATGCCGCAAGCGCGCCCTGGACCGCCGGCGCCACGGCGTCGCCGACGAGCAGAATCGAACCCGCGGGCTGCACCCAGGTGGCGGCTTCGGCCACGTTGTTGGCCCGCCGCACGTCGGCGTCCTCCAGCAGCTCCGCCCGCAGGCGGTGAAAGCCGTCGGGCAGGCCGGTGAGATCCGTGATGAAGGTCTGGCGACCGGGACGAAGCTCGACCTGGGCGTCGCTGAGCAGCGTGCCCGCGCTCCACAGCCGCAGTCGCGCGCTGGTGAGGCGGCCTGACACGACGGTGATTTGCGCCTGGGCCGCGGCGCCCCGGCGCACGGCCTGGGGCACGTCGAGGCCGTCGATGGCCAGGTCGGTGCCGGTCTCGCTCGCCACCGGCATTGGGGACACGCTGACGCCCCTCACGACCGCCGCGTTGATCGCCGCGTCGAGATTGCCCGCCGTGGGGTTGCCGTCGGTGACGAGCACGATCCGGCCCTCACGATCCGCCGGCACCAGGGCCAGGGCCGCCGAGAGCCCCTGCGCCAGGTCCGTCGCATCGGTCGGCACCGCGGCCGTGAGCGGCGGGGCCTCCTCCAGCCGATCGGGTGAAGCGAGCACCGCGGCCCGACCGGCGAATTGGACGACGCCGACCGGCGTGTCGGAGCTGAAGGCCCGCGCGAAATCTTCAACGTGCCCCATGGCCAGGGCCTGATCGGCCAGCGGCACGCTGGCGGAGGTGTCGACGGCGAAGATCGTGACGGGCGGCCCGCTGCCGCCTCCGGGTCCGGCAAGCGCTACCACCAGGGCGGCGATGGCCACCGAGCGCAGGATCGCGGCAAGGGCCGTGCGTCGCCGCGAGAGCCGGGCGCGGCTCGCGTGGGTCATCCAAATGGCGAGTGGGATGAGCGCCAGGAAGGCGAGCAGCCAGATGCGATCGAGCGTCATGGCGCTAGCGCAATCCCCGAACGCGGTGGAACCACCACCACTCCGCGATCAGGAAAAACAACGCCAGCGCGGCGAAGATCGGCCACACCTGGACGGTTTCCGGCACGCCTGCCGTCGCGCCGGCCGTGGGCGCCGCGGCCCCGGTCATGGTCTGGGCGAAACCGGCGCCAACTTCTCCCTCGGGCGGCTCCACCGCCAGGCGTGTCTGCGCCAGCACCTGGCCATCGCGGTATTGCCGCACGACGTAGGTGCCAATCTCACCGGCGTCGAGCACCGCGGGGGCCGTGACCGGGAACTCCGTCCGAGCCCCGCTCGGGTGCACCACTTCGAACGCGTCGGCCAGCGGGTGCGGAATCAACCGCGCCAGCCGATCGGGGGTGAGCGGCGCATCGCCCCCGCGCGGGTTGAACGGATCGGCCCACTGCAAGACGTTGCTCCACAGCACGGGGTACCAGGGGGCGATGGTCGCGTTCGGGGACAGCAGATCTAGCCCGATGAGCACCAGCCGCCGCCGGTCCATGACGCCGTGAGCCAGCACGGCGCCGCCGTCGATGTCCAGGTCGACCGCAAGCTCGGCCGGCGCTCCGTAGCGCCGCGCCTGCGGCAGGGTGATCGCGATAGGGTCCACGTGCCGCAGGAGCACGCTGTCCCGGGCCGCGCGGGGCGCGGAGTCCAGCGCGGGGAGTTCCTGCATCCCGAGCGCCTCGATGTCCGGCGGACTCACCAGCACCACCGAGGCGTTGGGCAGCGACTCGGGCAGCCATCCTTGGAACACGTAGACATCGTGCGGGCGTTCGGTGTCGTACTCGGCGGGAGTTCCCCCTGCCGCTGTGACCCTGGCCGACGCCTGCAGCGCCCGCACGATCGGCTCGGTCTCCTCACCGACAACGAGCACCCGCAGGTTCCGCGGATCGCTCAATTCCGCATAGGCGGTGTTGTCCAGCGCCAGGCCGTCGTCGCCGCGCAGGACGGTGGCCGAGTAGCCAGGCGCCGCGCCAAGGTCGTCGATGAGCAGGGTCTCGCGGGCGCGGGGCTCGATGGTCACTTGGCGTTCGGCAACGCCGATGCCCGCCGCCTCGATGCGCACCGCCACGTCGGCCGCGCGCGTGCCGTCATTGCGGACGACGACCAGCCCTTGAACGCCCCGCGCCTCCGCAAACTCTCGGCGCACGGCGAACTCCTCCAGCGCCACGTTGGCCGCGTCCCCCGCCACGATGAACGCCGTCACGTCGTCGTAGGCGCGGCCCGGCGGCAGCTCGAAGGCGCCGTCGCTGAACAGCGCCACCATTCCGCCGGTGGCCGGCGGCGCCAGGGACAGCGCAATGTCCAGGGTGCCGGGGATCGCGCCCTCGGCGGCGGTTGGCCGAATCCCGTCGATCGCGGCCTCGACCTCGAACCGGTTGGCGCTGTGCGTCACCAGCGGCCGCGGCGCGCCTTCGGCGCTGAGCACCGACACGCGAACGTCGGCGGGCAACGTGCGGACGAACGCGATCGCCTGGTCCTTGGCGGCTTCGATCCGGGGACGGCCCACGTCGGCAATCTGCATGGACATCGACGCGTCCAGCACAACCGCCACCGGCGGTCCGACGGTGCGCGTGCCGGTGCACTCGGGCCGCGCCAGCGCCAGGGCCAGGGCCGCGACGAGGAGCAGCTGGAGAATCAGCAGCAGGTGGCGCTTGAGCCAGTCGAGCCACGATTCGTCGCGCTCCCGCTGCAACGTCCGCCGCCACAACAGCAGCGAGGCCACCGCGACCCGTTGCCGCTTGGGGCGCAGCATATAGAACAATCCGACCAGAGCCATGAGCGCCAGCCATCCAAATGCGAGGGGCGCGGCCCAGGTCATGCCAGCACGCGATGCGCCCGCAATCGCCGGAGCAGCACCTCCTCGACCGGCCACTCCGACTCGATGGGGATGTAGCGCGCATGTCGCCGGTGGCAGAAGGCCTGGAGTTCACTGGTCCACTCCGCCACGGTGGCCCGAAAGGCCGCCAGGAGCGCCGAGTCGCCGTAGAGCTCCAGGCTGCCGCCGGTCTCGACGTCAACCAATTCGACCTCTTCGGCAAAGTCCGTCTGCACGCCCTGCCCGTCGAGCACGTGAATCACGACAAGCTCGTGGCCCCGCTCGACCAACATGCCGATGGCCTCGGTGGCGTCGTCGGCCAGCAGATCCGATATGAGCACCGCCACCCCGTGCGGCCCGCCGCGAGCGGCATGGGCCCGCGCCGACGCCGCCAGGCGGGTGGGGCCGGTGGGCGACTGGGCGTCGAGAAAGTCGTAGAGGCGGCTCGCCGCCGCGCGGCCCTGCTGGGGCGGGAAGTGCTGGGTAGAGTCGCCGCCGATCAGGGTCGCGGCCAGATAGTCGTGGCTGGTGAGCGCCACCCAACCCAGCGCCGCCGCCAGGCGCTGGGCCACGTCGAACTTCGGCGGCCGGCCCGTCGCCATCGAGGCGCTGGCATCCAGGAACAGGTGGACGACGAGCGTTTCCTCGGATTCGCGGACTTTGACGAACAGCTCGTCGCTGCGCGCGTAAACGTTCCAATCGATCTGCCGGAAATCGTCCCCCGGCGTGTAGGATCGGTAGTCGGCGAATTCGATCGACGACCCCGACTTACGGCTGCGGCGCCCACCCGTGTGGAGGTGCCCATGGGGCCGGTTGGAAACCACGGCCAGCCGTTCGAGCTGGGCGCGCAGCCCGGCCTCCGGAGCGAAGGCCGGTTCGGCCCGCCGGGCCATGGTGTCTCAGCCGCCGTCCGGGCGCGTGGTCATGAGAATCTGGTCCAGCACGCCTTCGCTGGTCACCCCCTGCGCCTCGGCTTCGAAGTTCAGCAGAATCCGGTGGCGCATGGCCGGCTTCACCGCGCGCCGGACATCGTCGAAGCTCACGTTGAAGCGGCCGTCCAGCAGCGCGTAGACCTTCCCCGCCAGCACCAGGGCCTGGGCGGCGCGGGGCGAGGCGCCGTAGCGCACGTACTGCCGCGTCATGTCATGCGCCCGGGCGTCGGAGGGGTGCGTGGCCTTCACCAGCGTGACCACGTAGGACTCGACGTGCGGCGCGATCGCCACGCGCCGGGCGAATTCGCCCATGTCGATCAGGTCGTCGCCCGTGGCGACCTTGGATACGTCGGGGACCTGGGCGCCCGTGGTGCGTCCGATGATCTCGCCCAGCTCGTCGCCCGAGGGATAGTCCACCACGAGCTTGAACATGAACCGGTCGACCTGGGCCTCCGGCAGTGGATAGGTGCCCTCCATCTCGATCGGGTTCTGGGTCGCCATCACGAAGAACGGCCGTTCGAGCGCGTGGACCTGGCGGCCCACGCTCACCTGCCGCTCCTGCATCGCTTCCAGCAGCGCCGACTGGGTCTTGGGCGTGGCGCGGTTGATCTCATCCGCCAGCACCAGGTGGGCAAAAACCGGACCGGGCTCGAAGCGAAATCCCCGACGACCGTCAGCAGGCTCGACCAGGACGTTCGTGCCCGTGATGTCGGCGGGCATCAGGTCGGGCGTGAACTGGATGCGGCTGAAGCTGAGATCCAGCACCTGGCTGAGGGTCCGCACCAGCTGCGTCTTGCCCAGCCCCGGCACCCCTTCGAGCAGCACGTTCTGACCGGCGATCAGGGCGACGACCGTGTCGCGGATGACCTCGGTCTGGCCCACGATTACGCGCGAAACCTCGGACATGATGCCGTGCGCGAGCTCGCGGAGATGCTCGGCGCGGCGTTCGGTTGTCATGGTCGTCATGCTGGCACCCTACGGGGTCGAGAAGTAGCGGTCGAGCAGAATCTGCCGGTCCGCCGGCAGCGCGCGGCTCATGTCGGGACGCCCCACCGCCGTGCCGCGGCTGCCCGCCGAGGGCTCGAACTCCCGCGACACGTCCGTGCCCAGCTCGAGCACGGGCCGCATGACCGTCTCCTGGCCTTCGGCGGTCGGATCAATGGGCACGGTTTCGAGCCGCCCTTCGGCGTCCAGCCGTTGATTGGCGGCAAGGCCCTCGATGTTGGCCGGCACCTCCTGGCCCTCGGCCGCCGAGCCGCCCAGGCCGCCGCCTTCGCCCGTGGGCTGGTCCACCATGGCCGCGTTGCCGTCGCCCGCCATGCCGCCCTGACCCGGCATCGCGGGGCCGTCCGGAGCGGATTCGCCGGGCAGCCCGGCGCCTGCCCCGGAGTCGGCGAGCATCTCGGCCAGTTCGGACTCGAGGGCCGCAAGCTCTTGCTGCATCGCCGCGTTGCCGGCAGCCGATGCCTCGACGGCTTCGAGCATGCTGGCCAGCTCCTCGAAACTGGTGCGGGCGTCGCTCAGCCGGCCGCTCTCCAGGGCGTCCGCCAGTTCCTGCATCGGTTCCGCCAGCCGAGGATCCGCGTCAGCCGCCGCGGCGGCTTCGCCGAATCGCTCACCAAGCTCTTCCCTCTGGGCCGCGCTCAACTGCGACAGCTCGGCGGCGAGGCGGCGCAGCTCCGACGCCGCGGCCGCATATTCGCGATTCCCAAGCTCGCGACCGAGCCGCCGCCCCTCGTCCGACAGGCGCAGATGCTCGGATGCTTCGTATAGAGCCTGCTCAGCCGTGCCGGCTTCGGGATCGAATTGCGCCCGCAGCTCGTCGATCGCCGCCTGCATGCGCTCGATCTCCGCGGCCGTCGTCGGATCGAGCGCAGCCGCCGAATCGCCGGGTGCCGCCGGGGCCGGGGCCGCGGAGTCGGACTGTTCGATGTCGCCTTGGTCGAGGGAAAGCGGCGGGTTGATCGTGCGCCAAAACGGGGTCAGGGAGATGGCGGCAACCCACGCCGCAAGCGCCGCGGCCGCCAGCGCCATGGTCAAGAGATCGCGTCTGGACACGCCGTAGGGCATGGCCCCGCCGGGCTTCAGGCGACCCGCGGCCGCCAGCGCGTCAGCGTGCTGCAAGTCGCGCACGTCCGGATCGACGTTTCGAAGCTCGGCAATCGCCGTCGACAGGCGCTCGTGCAGACCCGCACGGTTGTCATAGGCCAGCGCCACGTCGTGGGGCGCCGGCACATGGAGCGCCACCCCGGTCAGCACGACCACACCGGCCAGCGCGAGGGCGATGCCGGATGGGACCAGGAGATCGGGACCGCCCAGCCACGCGGCCGGCACGGCAATGATGAGCGTGCCGGCGATTCCCCACGTGACCAGGCGCGGCGCCAGGGCCAGCGCGCGGGCGCGTTGTCGTCGTCGAGCCAGCTGCAACAGCCGTAGGCCCAGCGCCTTCCGGCCATAGGCCGTCCCGCGAAACATGGGCCGCGGCAGCGCAACGCCCGACCATGCCGCCCGGCGAGCGCTGGCGTTGATCATCCGAACTCCGGTCGATGCCGGGCGTGCGGCGCGCGAGGGGCCTCCGCTGCTTCGCACGCGGGAAACGCGCCCTGCCCCGGCGGGGCAGGTAGCTACGAGCCTAGCATCGGCGCGCCGTCGCCTCGGTGGCATTCCCACCGGATGACTCGGCCCGGCCGGCGTCCTTCCACGCCGCCGCGTCGGCCAGCAGATCGCGTGCCACGCGCCGTCCGGCGGTGGTGCGGCTGCCGCCCATGGCGGCGATCTCCTCGACCACGGCGTCAGGGTCGAGCCGCCGAACGTCGGTCACGGTGCCTGTCGAGTCGTCGTGTTTCTCCACCACGAAGTGCGTGTCGGCGAAAGCCGCCACCGAGGGCAGGTGGGTCACGCACAGGACCTGGTGGGCCCGCGCCAGCCGCGCCAGCTTCTGCCCAACGACGTCGCCGCTGCGTCCGCCCACGCCGACGTCGATCTCGTCGAAGATCAGCGTCGGCGTCTCGTCGGCCGCGGCGAGCGCCGACTTGAGCCCCAGCAGAATCCGCGACATCTCCCCACCCGAGGCAACCGCGGCCAGCGACCGCACCGGCTGCCCGCGGTTCACGCTGAGCTGCATCTCCCCCAGGTCCACGCCCGATCGATCGAATGCCACCGGCTCCTCGCCTTCGCCGAATGCAAGCCCTGCGGCATCGGCCCGCGTGTGAAGCGGGAACTCCACGGCGGCATCGGGCAGGTTGAGGTCCGCCAGCTCGCGGGCGATCGCCCGCGTCAGCCTCTCGGCGGCGTCCAGCCGGCGCGTCCGCAGGGCCTGAGCGGCGCGGGCCACTTCGCGTTCCAGCGCCGCCTGCTCATCGGCCAGGGCGCGCCGCCGGTCGTCGGCGGCGCCCAGCTCCGAGAGCTGGCGACGGGCGTCCTCGGCAAACGCCAACACATCCGCGAGCGAATCGCCGTATTTGCGCTTGAGCGTTTCCAACAGGTCGAGCCGCGCGTTGATTTCCTCCAGCCGGTCCGGATCGGACTCGATGTTCGCGGCATAGGCGGCAACGGACTGCGCGGCGTCGGTGATCACCGCCTGCGCCTCGGCAATCTGATCCGCCGCGGGCCTGACCGCCGGATCGAGGTCGGCGATTTCGGCCAGGGTCGCCATCGCCTCGCCCAGGCGGTCCACCGCCGCCCCGGCGTCATCGCCCGTCAGGAGACGCTCGGAAATGCCGGCCAGCTCGCGCAGGCGCTCCGCGTTGGCCAGCACCTGGCGCTCCACGCGCAGCGCCTCGTCTTCGTCAGCCGACAGGCCCGCCCCATCGATCTCATTCACCTGGAAGGCCAGCAGGTCGATCAGGCGCGCGGTCTCTCGGGCGTCCCGCCGCAGGTCCGCGTCCTCAGCCTTGACGTCGCGCCAGCGGTCCACCAGCCGGGCCACCTCGTTCCGCTCCCGCGTGTGGCCGCCGTAGCGGTCGAGGTACTCGAGCTGCCGCGCCGCCCGAAAGAGCGACTGATGCTCAACCTGCCCGTGAATATCGATCAGGTGAGGCCCCAGCTCGGTGAGGGCTCGCACCGGCACGGCGCGTCCGTTGACGCGCGCCACCGAGCGCGCCACGCCGTTGACGATCACCTCCCGCGAAATGACCAGCGACTCTTCCGGCTCGATGCCGTACGCCTCCAGCGTGGCGGCGAGGGCTGCGCTCTCCGGCGGCGTGAAGACGCCGTCCACGTATGCCGCCCGCGCGCCGGCGCGCACGTCGTCGGGCCGGGCGCGGCGGCCCAGCAGCAGGTCGATCGCGTCGATGAGAATCGACTTGCCGGCGCCCGTCTCGCCGGTAAGCACGTTGAAACCCGGCTCCAGCGCCAGCTCGACAGAGTCGATCAGGGCCAGGTTCTGCACGCGCAGCCGGAGCAGCACGCGACTTAGGAATCCGAGTTCGAGGGACGCGCGAGCTGATGCGGGACGCGCCAGCGCAGCTTCTCCGCCAACGTGGCGTAGAAGTAGCTGCGCGACTGCATCCTCGCGAACTGGGCCACGTGTTTGGATGCGCGGCACACCACGCGATCGCCGGCGTCCAGCATGTATTGCGTTTGGCCGTCGATCGACAGCGTGGCCTCGTGCGTGGTGCGCACGCCGATGTCGATGGTCACGTCCCGGCCCACCACGATCGAGTTGGCCGGCGTGAGGAACGGCGCGATCGGCGTGACGACAAGCTCGCGAACCTCGGGATGCAGCACGGGGCCTCCGGCAGCCTGGGTGTAGCCGGTGGTGCCGGTCGGCGTTGCCACGATCACGCCGTCGGCGGTATAGGTGGTGAGCTCGGCGTCGTCGATGCGAACCTCGACCTCGACGACCCGGGCGATGCGCCCGCGGCCCACCACCACGTCACCCGCGGCAATGCCGCGCATCTCCGCCCCGCCGCTGCCCGTGTGGGTCCAGTCGATGAGCAGCCGGGGCTCGATCCAATAGCGGCCCGCCACGAGGTCGGGCAACCGGGCATCCAGGTCGGCGCCGCTGAATTCGGTGAGAAACCCGATGCGTCCATAGTTGACGCCCGCGCAGGGCACGCCGAACGGCGCCGCGGTGCGCGCGGCGCGCAGCACGGTGCCGTCGCCGCCGAAGGTCAGGAGGAGATCGGAGCCCTCGATCGCGTCCGGTTCGTCGACGATCTCGAACGACGACGACGCCCACGCATCGACGCCAAGGTCTCCAAGCCGCTCGCGCACGCGGTCGGCATGGCGAATCGACGCCGCGATATGAGGCTGGTAGAGCAATCCAACGCGCATGGCATGGCCCGTCGCCGACGTTGCCGCATTCTAGTGGGGCGCGGGCCACGGCGGCGCCAGGTGCACAAACGTCTCCCGGTTGCCGCCGACGCCGGGCACCGGGCTTGGGCAGGTCGCGAGAGCGACATAGCCGGCGTGCGCCAGCCGAGACTGAAAGTCCTGCAGCACCGCATCGCGCTGCGCCTGGCTCTTGACCACCCCGTCCGCGGGCACGCATCGGCCCGGCAACTCGAACTGCGGCTTGAGCAGAACGACCATCCACTGCGCCGTCGGCGCCGCGCGAACCAGAGAGTCGAGCACGTCGCGCAGCCGGATGAAGGCGACGTCGACGACCACGGCGTCAACCGCCGCATCGATTACGCCGAGATCCCTGACGTCCGTGCCTTCACGCACGTCGACCCGCGGATCGTCGCGCAGGGCCGGCGCGATTTGCCCGTGCCCCACGTCGACGGCCACAACGCGTGCGGCGCCGCGCTGGAGCAGCACGTCGGTGAAGCCGCCGGTTCCGGCGCCAACGTCGAGCACGCGGAGCCCGCACGGATCCAGGCCGAAGTGGTCCAGGGCAAAGGCCAGCTTGCGCCCACCGCGTCCCACGTAGCGCGACGCCTCCGAGTCAACCTCGATGGCGGCATCGGACGCCACGGCGCGCCCCGGCCGCCGCACGGGCGCGTCGTCGACCCGCACGAATCCATCACGGACGTATTGCCGGGCCTGGGCGCGCGTAGGGGCCAGTCCGCGGCGGACCAGCTCGACATCCAGCCGGTGCTTCACCGGCCGAGGCTAGGTTTCGAGGGTGCCCTTGGTGCTGGGCACCTGGCCCTCGCGGCGCGGATCGAGCGCGGTGGCCCCGTCGAGGGCGCGCGCCAGCGCCTTGAAGATGGCTTCGGCCTTGTGGTGGTCGTCGCGACCGGCGAGCAGCCGCACGTGCACCGCCGCCCCCAGGTGGCGAGCGAACGACCCGATGAAGTGCTCAATGAGCGAGGTCTCGAGATCGCCGATCGCGTCCTGCTGGAACTCCGCGTCGAACGACAGATGGTCGCGCCCGGCCAGGTCCACGGCCACGTTGGCCAGCGCCTCGTCCATCGGCACGGTGGCGTCCGCCATGCGGGCGATTCCCGCGCGATCGCCAAGGGCGTCGTTGCACGCCTTGCCGAGGGTGATGCCGACGTCTTCGGCTGTGTGGTGCCCGTCGACGTTGAGATCGCCCGTGGCGGTGACGTCGAGGTCGAACATGCCGTGCTTGGCGATCTGGGCCAGCATGTGATCGAGGAACCCGATGCCTGTGGATCCCTCGAAGTGGCCCGTGCCGTCGATGTCCACGGTAACCGTGACGTCGGTCTCGTCCGTTGTTCGCTGGACGGAGGCGGTGCGGTCAGCCAATGCGGGCGACCCCCTCGTGCGCATGTTGCCGCGCCATTGTAGTCACGGCCCGGCGGGATTCCGACGCCGCTCGGCGGCTCGCGCGTGGCCTTCCAGCCGCTCCGCCCGCGCCATGCGCACGGCCACCGGCGCCAAACGCTGCGAGTCGGCGGCCCCGAGTTGCACCACGCTCATGGACTTCAGAAAGGCATAGACCCCGCACGGCGACGCGAACCGCGCCGTACCCCCGGTGGGCATGACGTGACTGGGACCGGCCACGTAGTCGCCGTGCACCTCGGGCGAGCCCGCGCCGACGAACACGCCGCCGGCGTTGCGCACCCCTTCCAGCAGCCGCCGCGGGTCGGCCACCAGCAGGCACAGGTGCTCGGGCGCGTATTCGTTGGCAAGCGTCACGGCCTCGTCCAGATCCGCCACCACGCCCACGCCGCCCCGAGCGGCAAAGCTGTCGGCGGCGACGGCGCTGCGCGGCAGCGACGCCAACTGGCGCTCGATCTCCTGGGTAATCTCGTCGGCGAGTTCGGCGGAGTCGGTGAGGGCGATTGGGCTGGCCGGCCCGCCGTGCTCGGCCTGGGCGATCAGGTCCGCCGCGACATCCGCCGGATCGGCGGTCGCGTCGGCAATGACCAGGGTTTCGGTGGGTCCCGGCAGCACGCTCACGCCGGTGAGCCCGAACACCTCGCGCGTCGCCAGCACCACCCAGGCGTTTCCGGGGGCGACGACTGCGTCGCAGCGGGGCACCGACGCCGTTCCAACGGCCATGGCGGCAATCGCCTGTGCGCCGGAGACCAGGAACACCCGGTCAACCTGCGCCACATGGGCGGCCAGGGCGATGACGGGGTCGATGCCGGACTCGGCGGCGGGCGTGCAGACGACGATCTCGCGCACGCCGGCCACGCGCGCCGGGATGGCCGTCATGAGCACCGACGAGGCCAGCGGACCGGACGCGCCGGGAATGTGAATCCCGGCTCGATCGACCGGCATCCAGCGCTGCCCCACGCCGGTTACCTCGTCGAAGAAGTCTCGCGGCATCTGGCGCTGGTGGAACGCCCGGATGCGCTCCGCGGCGACCTGGAGATCCTCCGCCAGGTCTGACGGAGCCTTGTCGCGCGCGGCTGCCAGCTCCGCCGGGCTGACCTCGAACCGCGATGGAATGTGGTCGCCCACCTTGGCGCCGATCTCGCGCAGCGCGTTGTCGCCGTCGGCGCGCACGCGCTCGACGACCCTGGCGACAAACTCCCGCGGGCTCAGCGACTCGCCAAAGACCCCGGACGCGCGTTGCCGCGCCGCCTCGTCGACGACGGCCAGCTCGCCGTGCCTGGCGATCAGCTCCCGGCGCACGGCGTCGGCGCCCTGAATCACACGAATACTCACGGCTGGGCCACGACGGGGCTCGACCGCTTGCTAAGCGCGGCGGCGCGCGATGTGTCGGTCATGGCTATCCAGAATGATGGTGACGGGCCCTTCATTGACCAGCTCGACGTCCATGGCGGCCCCGAACTCGCCGTGGCTCACGGGCACGCCCAGCGCCTCCAGGGCGGCGCCAAACTCCTGCACCAACGGCTCGGCGATGGCCGGCGCGGCCGCGCCGGTGAAGCTGGGGCGCCGGCCCTTGCGCGTTTCGGCAATCAGGGTGAACTGCGATACCACCAGCACGGCCCCCGCCGTATCCAGCACGGATCGATTCATGCGCCGGTCCGCGTCCGGCATGATGCGCAAATTGGCGACCTTTTCCGCCAGATAGCGCACGTCGTCGGTACCGTCGCCCTCCGCCGCGCCGACCAACGCCAGGAATCCCGGACCAATGGCCGCCACCTCGCGGCCGCCCACGGACACGCGGGCTCGCGAGACTCGTTGGATGACGACGCGCATGGGGATCGCGCCTCAATCGGACGCGGCGCCCTTCGCCGGCTCGGCCTTCGCGTCGGACTTGGCCACCGCCGTCTCCTTCGCAGGCGCTTCTTTGGTCGCGCCATCCTTGGCCGGCTTGTCCGCGCTGTCCGCTTTGTCCTTGCCGGCGTCACCTGACTCGGCGGGCGCTTTTCCATCGTCCTTGAACTTGTTCTTTTCGTCGCTGGAGCGGCTGTCGGTGGCGTACCAGCCCTCGCCCTTGAAGATGATGCCGGCCGCGTGAAAGACCTTGCGCAAACGGCCCTGACACTCCGGACATTGGGTTGCCGGCTCGTCGCTGAACTTCTGCACCAGGTCGAAGTTGTGGCCGCACGCGGTGCATTCGTATTCGTAGGTCGGCACGCGGCGGGGCTCCTTGAGGAAAGCTTGGGCCGCCATGGGTTGCCGGCATGCGGCGGCGCAAGCGGGATTATACGAACGCGCCGGATTGTCCCAGCGATCCTCGGCATCTTCCGGTAAACGCCGCGGCATATTGACGGGGACCATCGGGACCGACCGAGCCCGCCGCCCGCCGTCCCGATGCCCGCCGCGATTGGCGCGTTTCGCACCGATCGCTGGAGAGGGCGGGTGCTAGGATTGGCCGCCAGGGGAAAGCCGTCGCGGGTCGGTGCATATGCGGTGTCCAGAGTGCAGCCATCAGAACACCGAGGGCGCCTGGCTGTGCATCAACTGCGGCGAAAAGCTGCCTCGTCCCGAGACAGCCGAAGCCGACCTGAGCTCTGAGACGGCCACTCCCGACGAGTCCGGCCGCTTCGCGCCAAAGATCAGCGAGAATTTGCGCCGATTGCGCGAGCAGACGGAGCGCGAGCGCGCCGCGTCGGAGCCTCGCGCGCGCAAGTCCGCGCCGAGTACGCCGTCGACCACCTTGCTGGGATTGCCGCTGACCGTGTGGGCCGCCGTGGCGATCCTTCTCATCGCCTTCGTCATCGTCGTCTCGAACCTGCAGTAGCGTCCCGCAGCCCCCTTTTCGAGTCACTTCGCCGGCGCATCGCCGCCGACGGCCCGATTTCGTTCGCCGACTTCATGGCGTCGGCCCTCTACGACGAGCGCCACGGCTTCTATAGCCGCGTGCCGTCCCGAGCCGGCGACTACTTCACCAGCGTCACCGTGCACCCGCAGCTCTTCGGCATGCTCCTGGCGCGGCACCTCGACGACGTGTGGACGGCGCTTGGGGCACCTCGACCATTCCGGGTGGTCGAGCTTGGCTGCGGGAGTGGCGCGCTCGCCTGCCAAATCGCGTCGGCCGCCCAGGAGCGCCCTTGGCGTGAGCACCTGGCCTACGTCGGCGTCGAGCGCTCCGCGCCAGCGCGGGCTCGGGCCCGGAAGCAGGCGCCAACAGCCGCGTTCGTGCCGTCGTTGGACGCAATCGACGCCGGCCCGGCCGCCGCAATTCTCAGCAACGAGCTCTTCGACGCCCTGCCCGTGCGGCTGCTGCAACGCAACGGCGGCGATTGGGTCGAGCTGCGGGTGGGCCTGAGCGACGATCTCCCGGCCCTCGAGCCGTCTGCGGCGGATGTCGAAGCCAAGGCCTATGCGCGGCGCTACGGCCAGGACGTTCCCGACGGCGGAATCATTGAGATGCGCGAGGGAGTGGCCGAGATTTACGCCAACGTCCGTCGCATCGCCCGCCGCTGGGTCATGACCGGCATCGACTACGGCGGCCTCGCGGCCGAGGTTCACGGTCCGCGCTTCAGCCAGGGCACGCTGCTGGCCTACCGCCAACACCGCGCCTCGGACGACGTGCTGGCCGATCCGGGTTCCTCCGACCTGACGGCGCACGTAAACTTCTCCGAACTCATCGACGTTGGAGCGGACGCCGGTGCGACGGCGGCGCGCTTGAGCACGCAGGGAGATTTCCTGACGGCACTGGGAATCGGCGAGCACTTGCCGGCGGTGCAGCGCCGTCCAAATCTTTCGGTCGCGGACTATACGCGTGAGCGGGAAGCCGTGTTTCAACTCGTTTCCCCCACGGACCTGGGAAGATTTCGTGTGCTGGTGCAGGCTCGCGATGCAGTGATCGACCGTTTGCGCGGACTGCCGCCAACTGCGGCCGCGCCACAGCCCGACACCGGGAAGGACGACGGATGACGACACGGACCGAAACGGACCCCCTGGGCGATCTGGAGGTTCCCGCCGGCGCGCTCTACGGCGTGCAGACGCAGCGCGCGGTTGAGAACTTCGATATCAGCGGCATCGGACCGCACCCGGCATTCATTTGGGCGACGGTGGTGGTGAAGAAGGCCGCGGCCATCGCCCACCGACGCACCGGCCGGCTGGAGGCGAATCTGGCGGACGCGATCGTGCAGGCGGCGGATGAGGTGCTGACGGACGGGCTGCACCAGGACCAGTTTGTCGTGGACGTCTTCCAGGCCGGGGCCGGCACCTCGCACAACATGAACGCCAACGAGCTGCTCGCTAACCGCGCCAACGAGCTCCTGGGCGGCGAGCGCGGCGCTTATGCGCCCGTGCACCCCAACGACCACGTGAACATGGCCCAATCGACCAACGACATCATTCCCACGGCCATCGCCCTTGCGGCGCTGAAGCTGTTGCAGGATCTGTATGTGTCACTGGACGGCCTGGCGGACGCGTTCGAGGAGAAGGCCCGCGACTGGGACGGGATCGTGAAGTCGGGCCGCACGCACTTGCAGGACGCGACGCCGGTGCGATTGGGCCAGGAGTTTGGGGCCTACGCGGAGGCCATCCGACGCGATGCGGCGTTCATCCGCGACGCCGAAGCCCAGGTGCAGGAATTGAGCCTCGGCGGCACCGCCGTCGGCAGCGGCTTGAACGCCGAGCCCGAATACCAGGTCGAAGTCATCGACGTCATTGCCGAGGTCACGGGGCTCGACGTGCGCCGTGCCG